>DATECS010000069.1:0-7614 GCA_035286785.1 Thermoguttaceae bacterium
GCCGTCGTAACGGTAATACCAGGTGCCCGACGCGTCCCCGTACTGCACCAGGCGGTTCCAGGCGTCGTAAATGGCCCCGCAATAATTTTGCGGATCGGCGATCCGCGGCATGGCGCACATGTTGCCCGCCGCGTCGTAGTACGGATCGGCCCAGTTCGTGCCGGTCGTCGCCGTGACGCTGCCCGAGGGCTGGTTGGCGTGGTTGTTGTCGTCGTCGATTTCGTTGACCTTGTTGTGCAGGCGGTCCTGGTCGAGCGTTGTCGAGCCCGTGGTCTTCTGAAGATAACCGTTCCAGTTGCCCAGCTCGTCGAGCGACCAGTCCTCTTCCCAGGCGGGCGTGCCGCTGACGGCCGTTTTGCCTTCGTTCAGCGCGCCACGATCGAGGTTTTTGACGCGGTGCAGGCCGTCAAGCTCATTTCATACTGGGCTCCTGTTTCAACAATTCAATCGAAGTATGTGGCAACACTCGACGTAAATGGTCTAGACATCTAGGCGTAACTCCTGCGCCTCCAATCCTTAACTGTTTCAACTGATGAAGTTCTTCGAGCCAGTACCACGCTCCCTTTGTCCGGGAGGAGCCCGCTCGTACCCTATCGAATATCGTGAGATCTCGAAGATTCGGCCGTCTCGCGAGGGCTGGCAACGGTTGATGGTGTGCATCCATGTACACTAATACTAATCGTTCAATGCTGGCCTTCTCATTGAGGATCTCGAAATCCTGGTTGCTGAGATGTTCGACTCCACCGTATAAACACAACTCCCGCAGGTCAGGTACCTTGGAAATGCACGCCAGTCTGGACCGAGTTACATCGATTCCCTCCAAGCACAGTGTCCGCAATCCCCTCAGATGTTCAATATCGGGCAATTTCTGATCGAGATCCGGTGGTCCTCCATAGGCAAGCACAATGCAATCGCTTTTTCCCGTAATCACATCGTCAATAAGTTTCCGCCAAGCTTGAAGATCCTTTTCACGTTGTTGTTGCTGGGCCCTCCTACGTACCATGCCCACATGAGAATATATGACTATGCTCACAACCATCAAGCTGGCAAGAACGAGAACTACCATATATCTTGAAAGATTATGGGAACGCATAGGAAGACACATAACCCACTCTGTCAGTGAAATGACACGTTCTCGCTGTTATTGCATCGTATTATATCTATATAATTCTATGTAGTCTATGGGTGGCGGCTCGTGGCCGGGCTTGTATGCGTAGTCCGGTAGGGTCGGGTAGAAGATTTGACCCACCCCCAGAACGATATCTTGCCACGGGCCTTCAGTATACGGGGTGGTACCCGTTGGTGGCTGCACCGGTAGACTATTCCCAATTTGATTTCCTAGATTTCCATTCGACATGTTTGGGTGATTTCCCCAAACCAATTCGCCGTTTTGCAACTTCTGTGTGCAACAATCAATGATATCTTGCTCTGATGCTTGCAAGGGAAGATCTTCTGTAACAAGCCTATTCGGGCACCGTGGCGTACCCTCCCCTATTTGCCAATACTGTCTGGAAGGTTGCTCGTTACCAGCAGAACCACTACACCCAGCACATAGACGACCTTGGGCGTTATTGTACATCGTTCGATTTGTCACATCCCTTGCCTGTTGGCCCGTACCATAACCATCGCCGCCATATAGATATTGGAACAGTTCACGGTTATCACCAACACAGGCCGAGCACTCACAGCTAGATCGTTTGGCAAGCAAACCCGATGCGATACAATGTCGAAGGGCCGAAGCCGCTCCACCCCCAGCATTCAAATGGCCGCTCGGGTTCACGTCGCCGGGCCCAAAGGGGGGGCCGCTCCCAAATGTGGGTTTGCTTGCCTCCTTCTCACCATCGGTTAGGCTTTGTTCCGCTGCGGTAGTATCCTTTCCACTACATTGACCCTTACAAGTATAGGCAAGATATCGAAACATGTTTGCAGAAGGTGTAAAACTTAACCCCAAGGGATCCATTCGGCCTATTGGTCGGTCTCCGACGTACTCATACAGATTCCACTTGCTCCCCCGATACCCGATTGGGTCCCTCGACACGAATCGCCCCACGACGGTGTGGTAATACCGGCCTCGATAGTACATCAGGCCACTTTCGCGGTCGAGTTGGCGGCCGGTGTAGAGATAGTCCCACAGGTAGTCCGTGCCGCTGTAGGCCGTAAAATCGGGATCCAGCGCGGTGGCCCGGCCATAGGCGTTGTAAATGAACCGTTCGACCACGTCGCCGTCGGGCTCGGCGAGAGCGACGACGTTGAAGTTGGCGTCCTGCAAGGCGTACAGCGTCTCGTCCAACGTGCCGTTGTCGTCCGTGTCTCGCTGGCGCAGAATCAATTCGTCGATGTAACGATCGCCCCAGACGTACCGGCAGATCGGATTCGCGTCAATTGTCCCGTCGGGTTCGAGATGCCCAAGAGCGTCCAGTCTAATGCCCTCTAGATTCTCCTGAATGCACTGTCCACGGTCGTTGTAATAGTAGTGCCGCACCTCGACAAGTGTGCCCGAGGCGTACGTAAATTTGAGAATTCGCCGGTTCAACCCGTCGTATTCGTAGTCGGCAACACTCGGGATCGGTCGGTGTTGAGCTGTAACAACGGATAATCGATAGAACGGATCGTAATAAACGTGATAGTGATCGTTCCAGACGCCGGGAATCGGCATTGTGCTCATATCGCCCCTTCTATCGTAGGCTACATGTGCGTTGGATGAATCAATTTGTGTTATCTCGTTCGCCTTGTTGTGCGCGCGAGCCTGATCGAGCGTGGTTGACCCAGCGGTTTTCTGGTCATAGCCGTTCCAGTTGCCCAGCTCGTCCAACGACCAGTCCTCCTCCCAGCCGGGCGTGCCGCCGATGGCCGTTTTGCCCGCGTTCAAAGCGCCGCGGTCGAGGTTCGCAAGCCTGTCGAGGCCGTCGTGCGCATAATACTCGTCGAGGTCCACGCTCGCCGACGCAGCCTTCGCGTCTTCGCGGTAAATCCGGTTGCCAGCGTAGTCGTAACCATGACCGATTTGCACGGCGTCCGCGGTGGAGTTGTAGCCGTTCCACCACTGGTTTTTCACTTGGCCGAAACGGTCGAAACCGGCGTAAACGCCGGAGGTTTCACCCGAGGTCGGGTCGCCGTAGTAGTCCAGCTTTACATCGGGCGTGGGCAGGTCGGCCAAGACGGGCCGTGCCGCGCCATTATAGCGATACGCAACATAATCGTTGTTCGACCCGTCCTCAAGATCGGCCGCGCGGTCGAGAAGGTCATCGACGCCGTCGGTTGCGCCGTATTCGTATTCGACCTGCATGCTGCTGGGATAGGTAACCGTCGAGAGCCGCCCGTCGTCACTGAAAACATTGCTTATCGTATCGTCGTCATACGCAAATTGCGTTTTGAGCGTGGTCTGCGTGTTGACTTGGCCGTTATGTTCCTCGTAAATGGCGGTCTTCCGCCCAAGATCGTCGAATTCATATTGGATCTGGTTGATTACCGTGCCGGTGGCGTCGGCGTTGGCGTAGGACGTGATTTTTTCGACGCGGCCCAGGGCGTCGTACTCTTGGCGGATTGCACGGCCTGAATGGCCCGGATTTCCGAGCGACCATTGCGTAACGCCTCGATAATCCAATCGCCGCTGAGCGTCATAGACATAGGTGATTATATTGCCATTTTGATCCCTACGAGTTTTGAACGCACCGTCGAGATAATAAGACACCTTCACCTGATCCGTGCCCGTGCTGTCCGTGTCGGCCGAGTCGGGATAGATCGTGTTGGTGGCCAGGGCGGCGTTGTACGAATCCTCGTAGAGATACTTGGTCGATTGATCGCCGGTCGTCGCGTTCATGGCCACGAGCTCCGTGACGTTGCCCAGGCCGTTGTAGACGAACCGGGTGACTTTGTCCTGGTCGTTATTCGAGCCGCCGCCCGCGCCGGTCGAGGGGGGCGAGAAGTCCGTGTAGTTCTCTGCCACGAACGTCTTGCGGCCCAGGTCGTCGTAAAACGTCTTCACGGCCGTGGCGGTGACGCTTCCGGCCACGCCGCCGGGGGTGGTCACGGTGGTCAGCCGGCCGCTTGCCGCGTCGTAGGCGTACGTGCTGATCAACAGCGTGTCGTTCGACTCGTCGGCCTGGTCGGCCCCGCTCGGCACGGTCGACGCGCGGGTCGGGACGGCCACGTAGGTCCACGTGCCCGGGCCCGTCGAGCCGTCGCCGTCGTCGCAGCCGTAGTTGGCCGTCACGACGAGCCGCCCGGCCGCGTCGTGCCACGAGAAGACGGTCGAGCGGACGTAGTCGTCGTTGGCCGACAGGTCGATGCCGACGTTGGTCGTGTCGTTGTGGTTCATCTCGAACGTATGCGATTCGACCGTCCGGCCGCCGGCGTCGAACACGGCGTGGCTCATCTGGATCACCCCCTCGTCGCCGCCTTTCATTTCCGAAAGGTCGGGGTTCGGCGCGGGCGCGCGGTACTGGAACACGCCCGAGGCGTACTTGGTCGATTCGAGCTCGGTGACCGTGCGGGTCTGATAGGCCCGGCCGGCGGCGTCGTAGGCCGTCTCGGTGGCCGCCTGATAGGCCGGGGCGGTCGCCACGCGGCGGCCGTTGCGGTCGTAGTAGCAGTCGGTCTTGAAGTAATCATTGGCCGCGCCGGTCGAGGCGATCACCTTGTAGCGCCGGGTCTGGTACGCCCGGCCCAGGTCGTCGTAGTCGGTCTGGGCCAGCTCGCGGCGTCCGCTGGTCGTCGTGGTGTAGGCCGTGTAATCGGTCGGCCAGGTGCCCGGCTCGGTCGTAAAGACGGCCGTGGCGGTGGCGCGGCCCTGCCAGTCGACGTCGTAGCCCGCGTAGACGGCGACTTTAGCAGTTCGAGGCATGGCTGCAACCTTACCAATCCACCGCATCCTCGTCAATATATGCGCCCGTCCCCTTTACCCCGTCAAAATTCTGATTTTGCGCAGTCTTGTTTGCCCTATCGACGCTGGTGCCCAACCCGTGGGAGGTCCGACGCGGCGATTCCGTATCCCCAGTGTCGCCGATTACACCACCGGATAGCCCTTGATGGAATTGGAGACGATCGCTTTTGGTGTTGAGTTAAGGATGGTTGGGGGGCGTTTCGTTAGCGTTTCGGATGGTTGGCATCGGTGCCCTTCGGTTCGGGGCGGATAGATTTTGTAGTCTGGCCGGACGACAATGAGAAGGACATTTGCTCCCGCTTGTCCCCGGCGCTCTTCTCCAAAAGGAGTTCTCCGAATACCTGTGGTTGTTTGCCGTCCCAGTATCGCACGGTGTAACGCCCCGGTGGTACGCCGTCCGTTGTGACCAAGACGGGAGATTTCTGCAAAATGCGTTCAGCGAAAGGACGCCAAACGACGAACATTTCCACGACATCGACCTTCTTACGCTGGTAGTCAATACTTACATTGTACACATGGGAGTGTGCCCAAGGAGGATGCTCTTGCGGAAACACAAGAAGAACATCCTTGCCTGCAATCTGCTCCACTGAGGCACGAGGACACATCATTGCGGCTCGTCGAAAATGCGTAAGCCAAAGGATAACTCCTACCCCAACGAAAGCTGCTCCTAGACTCAATAGTAAGCAAATTACGGTTCGGAACATTTGCGCTACAACTCTGGATTACCAAATTGATCCGCTTGAACCGGACGAACCACTCGAAGAACCACATCCACTGGCATCGGATGATCCAGAAGATGAGTTTGAGCACGAACTGCCACAACTGGAGGAGCTTGAGCATCCCCCTGATGGCCGACTTGAATTGCCGGAACCGCTGGAGGAGCCAGACGAACCGGACGAACCAGATGACCCCCCACCCGTGTCTTGACAGTTACACCAATCCCAGTTTGAGTTTGCCCCTCCATTCATTGCTCTAATGCTATCGCAGAGATTACTTGGATGATCACCACCCCACCATGCGCTCGCGTCCAAGTATTCTCCGCTTGCGTCCTGCCATGCATCACGAGCATAGCTCGAACAGTTGTTGGCATACCAACCATATCCCGGGTCGATTGTGGGGGTGAATGAGTCAACTTGTGTACATCGTTCACAACTGTGTCCTCTGCCCGAATTCAACTCGCAATCAGTCTGGACACCTGATGACGTACAACCACCGTAGCCAACGGCCCAGCGTCCATATGTGTGTTCAGTACCAGAGCCGAGGTCATTGGTATAAATCCAGCAGTGACTCGATTCACACCGCAAACAGACAACAACACCACTCGGTTGCGGCGCTGAAGCGTTTCCACTGTTCACGGCGGTGACATCTATCAGCGTTACTTGCGTGTAGGTTGTCTCAAGCGTGATAGATGGACTCGCTTCCACATCAATCGAATACCCCTGACCTGACGGGTCAACGAAGAAAGAGGGGCGGGATTTAACGTATTCGTACAAATTGTACGGACTACCCTTATACCCAATTGGGTCTCGATTGACGAATCTTCCCAGTCCGGTGTGGTAGTAGCGGTTGCGGTAGTACATCAGGCCGCTTTCGCGGTCCAGACGCTGGCCGGTGTAGAAGATTTCCCAGGCGTAGCCGCTATCGCTGTAGAGGCCGTTGCCTTTGACCGTGAAATTGGCGTTGCGAACGCTTACCTTGCCGTAGGCGTCGTAGGCGAAGCGCTCGACGACGTCGCCGTCGGGCTCGGCCAGGGCCACCACGTTGAAATTCGCGTCTTGCAGGGCGTAGAGCGTCTCGTCGAGCGTGCCGTCGGCGTTCGTGTCGCGCTGGCGGAGAACCAGTTCGTCCACGTAGCGCAGGCCCCACACGTAGCGGCAGATCGGATTCGCGCTGATCGTGCTGCCCGACTGGAGACGCTCCTCCAGGCATTGCCATCGGTCGTTGTAGTAAAAGTGGCGGATCTCGACCAGCTCGTCGTTTTCGTACGTCCGTTTGATGATCCGTTGGTTTAGACCGTCGTAGCGGTAGACGGCGATCCACGTCTGGCCGTTGTCCTCGAGCCGCACCAGCCGGTTCCAAGCGTCGTAAACGGCCACGTAGCTGGTCGTCGGAGCGCCCGGCCGCGGCATCGTCGTCATGTTGCCCGCCGCGTCGTGCGCCGGGTCGATCCAGTCGTCGCCGGTCGTCGTGTCGAACTCGGTCAGTTCGTTGGCCTTGTCGTAATCGCGGCCCTGGTCGAGCCCGGTCGCGCCGGCGGTCTTCTGAAGATAATCGTTCCAGTTGCCCAGTTCGTCGAGCGACCAGTCTTCTTCCCACGCGGGCGTGTCGGTGATGGCGTCCTTGTTGGCGTTCAAGGCCCCGCGATCGAGATTCTTGACGCGGTTCAGCCCGTCATAGGTATAGAACTCGTCGAGGTCGGCGCTTTCGGCCGCGGCCTTCGCGTCTTCGCGGTAGATTCTATTGCCGGCATAGTCGTAACCGTGGCCGATCCGCGCGGCATCAACATCCGGATCGGGCCCATAATCCATCCACCGCTGGTCCTTGACGCGGCCGAACCGGTCGAAGCCGGCGTAGGCGCCCGACGTGCCTTGAAAATAGTCGAGCTTCAGGTCGGGAGTCTGGTAATCGACCAGGACCGTCCGGCCCGCGCCGTTGTAGAGGTAGGCGGCGCTGGCGAACGTGTCCAGTTCCGTCAGGCTGGCGGCGCGATTCAGCAGGTCGTCGACGCCGCC
>DATECS010000070.1:0-3400 GCA_035286785.1 Thermoguttaceae bacterium
CGTGGATGGATGCAGCGGGGAGATCGCTCCCAACGCCCAGTGTCTCCAACGCCTCGCTGTAGAGGTTGTGATGAATCTCCTCGACTGCCATTGCATTACGGAATGAGATCACTGCGCCTTTGTTCCCTTCGGCTTCGGCCTCTTTGATGAACTCAGGATACATCTCCTTGAACTCATGGCCCTCGCCGTGGACGGCAACCTGGAGGTTCTGCTTGGTATCTTTGACCCCACCCATAACACGCAGGTGGGCATGGGCATGGACCGTTTCGGCAGCCGCAGCCGCACGAAACAGCTTGGCGATCTGAGGATGCCCTTCGGCTTCAGCCTTCTTGGCAAAAGCCAGATACGTTCGATTGGCTTGGCTCTCACCTACGAATGCAGCCTGAAGATTGTCTTGGGTTGACATGTGACTGATTTCCTCCTTCTCGGGGTGTGGGATACTTGCCTTCGAGTCTCCTGTCTCTGACGGTGACCAACCAATTCCGGCATACTTGATGCCGGTCAGGTCGGACATTTCCCGTTTCCAGGTCGTAATGTCGTTTTGCTCGAACTGATTGAGCCTACTTTCCGCACATCTCGATTCCATTATCTCGGAATTTCCGTGACGGCCGCAAGTCACCGGCCGTAGTTGGTTGCGGGGACGCCGAGGACGCGGAGCAGCCGGCGGTGGAGGGGAGAGAGTTCGGTGACCAGGGTGGTCGGCGGCTGACCGGGCTGGTGGAGTTCGTGGCGTTGGATCGTTTCGAACAGGTCAATCAGCCGCCGGGCGGTGGGACGGCGGCGGGGGCGGCCTTCCGGATACATCGGCAACGCCTCGATCCCTTCCGGCTCCATTGCCTGACGCAGTTCCCGTTCCAACAACGCCTCGGCCAGGAGGGCAAAGAAGTCGGCGGCCAACAACGCCTCGATCCGGCCCACGTCTTTCAGCCACACCGGGGTCACCTGAAAGTCGGTCTTCATCTGGGCGAAACGCTTCTCGATCAGCGGCTGACGCTTGTAGGCGTGCAACAGTTCCAACTCCGAGAGCGTGCGGTCGTTGGTCACCAGGGGGAAGACTCCATCGCTGGGCGCCTCCGCGGCGATCTGCTCGTGGTCGATCGAGTGCCTTCCGCCGTCCTGCCTGCTTGCTTCGCTTCGCCATGCGAGACTCCGCAGTCCCCCGGTAATGACGAGCGCGATATCGGATCGGCCTCGTTGATCCAGGCAACGGCGAGCCCGTGCCAAGGCCGGGATCGTCGGAACCGAGATGTTGTCCCGGAAAATCAGCGGTGCCGCTCCGGTAGCACCGCTACGCCCGTCGAGGATGATGTAATCGACGCCAACTTGTAGAGCGAAGTCGATATCTTCCTCGATCCGCTGCGCCGACATCTTCATTCCGATGGGAATGCCACCCGTCACTTCTTGGACTCGATCAGCGAACCTCCTGTAATCGTTCGGTGTGGTCAAATCGGTGAATGCGGGAGGCGAGATGGCTGGTTGGCCCTCGGGCAGCTTCCGAACCTGTGCCGCAAATAGCCTAACGTCTTGACCGCCCGGCGGCCGCGCAAGGGAGGAACTTGCCGGTGCCAGAAACTGTTGCCTTGATGACCGGCAGCGGCCCCTCTGCGGTGGCATCTCGATTCTCAGGGCCTGTCACTGACCGTCGTCACCGGTATTCGGCACGGATTTCGAATGCCATCTATCTCGGTGGTCTGATGAGATGTCTCAGAAGAGGTCTGAGAATCTGACACAGGTCGAAGCGAGCACAGAGATTGTGACGTCCTGGCACACTGGATTGCTTCGACAAACAGGCTAAACCGAAAATCGCCAGTTCGTTCCGCAGAACAACTTCGGCTCCGCTGCCCTGGCGTTGGCCGCTGACACTCGCCGGTGATTGCCTCACGACCGGAGTTGCGTCACAATGCGGGCATGAATACGAAACATGCTCTCGCCTTCGTGATCGTCGTCGTGGGTGCCCTGGCGGCGCGGGCCGAGGAGACGGAAGTTCTGTTCGACGGGGCTGGCATCCGCGGATGGGATACGTCGCGGGACGCGGACGGCAAGCTGGATTTCCCGCTTTCTTACTTGACGATCATTGCATTCGGGGTCCAGCCCGGCCGCGAATACCAGTTGCACGTGCAGCGGATCGAAATCCTCCGGCCCGATCCGCCGGTGGCCACGGTGCACGCGATTCAGGTGCCGGAGCGCTGGGTCGCCGGGCAGACCGTCCTGGCGACCGTCCGCTTCACGCTCGACAAGCCCTGCACCGAAGACGACGCCCGCCTGGTTCTGCGCCGCGGCCGGGAGACGCTCGTGGACCTCCCGTTGCCGCTGCCGACGCCGCTGTCGAAAGTCGGGCCACGTCAGCGGGTCGATCTCGACCGTATCCCACTGCGGGTCCCGGAATACGCCTGGGGCGGAAAGGCGGTGGTTGATTTGAAGCTGGGCGAAGCCCGCGTGCAGTTCGAACCGCCGCGGCCCGAGGCGACCGTCGAGCAACGCCCCGTGGGCCGCACGGTGGCCGAGGTCAAGCGGCATGGCGGCGTGCCGACGCTGTTTATCAACGGCCAACCGCACAGCGGCATGGCCTGGGCCACGTATTCGCCCTCGGTCGAAGTCTTCGGCGATTTCACACGCGCCGGCGTCGGCCTATTCACGTTCAGCGGCACGCCCACTGAGGCCGGCTACGGGTTGTCGAAAACCGTCTGGGTCGCGCCTGGCGAGTTCGACTATTCCGAATTTGACCGCCGCGTCGGGATGCTGCTGGAGGCAAACCCGCAGGCCTATTTCTTCCCGCGGCTGTATCTGCACGCTCCGGCGTGGTGGAGCGCCCAGCATCCGGATGACCTTGTACTGATAGACCCCGGCGACGGCAGCCCCGTGCCGCTGGTCCACGCGGGCGGCAAGCCGGCGCCCAGTTGGGCCTCGGAGGTGTGGCGCCGCGACACGGTCGAGGGGCTGCGGCGGCTGTTCGAGCACGTCGCCGCGGCGCCCTACGCCGACCGCGTCGTCGGCTACCACCTCGCCTCCGGCACCACCGAGGAATGGATGATGTGGGGCGGGAACGAAAACGAATGGGTGGATTACTCGCCCGCCAACGTCCGCGCCTTTCGCCGGTGGCTGCAAGCCCAGTACGGCACGGACCAGCGGCTGCAGGCGGCGTGGTCCGACCCGGCCGTGACGCTCGCTACCGCCGCGATTCCCACCAAGGCCCAACGCCAGGCCACGTACCTCGGCTGGCTGCGGGATCCGGCGCGCGAGCAGCCCGTGATCGACTTCTACCGGTACAACTCGGACCTGGTCGCCGACACGATTGGCTACTTTGCGAAAGCGGTGAAGGACCTGACGCGCCGCGAGAAAATCGTCGGCGTTTTCTACGGCTACGTGCTGCAACTGTGCGGCGAGCAGCGGCAGCAGAACG
>DATECS010000071.1:0-3052 GCA_035286785.1 Thermoguttaceae bacterium
TCGAGCACGACGGGCATGAGCGAGACGACGGCCGCGCCCAGCGCGTTGTCGGCCACCGCCGGGGCCAGCACGCGATCGGCTTCGACACGAACCTCGTGCGGCTCCAGCGCCGAGACGATCGTGTCGAGATGGGACACCAAGAGAATGGTCCGCCGGCCGGCCGCTCCGCGGAGCCGTCCCACCGCGTTGCCCGCCTCATCTGCCGAAGCGTCGGTCATGCCGGCCTCGGCGAACCGGTCGAGCAGAAACCGGACCCGCGGACCCTCCCCGCCGGTCGGCGAGGGAATCTGAGCGATCATCACCAGATTGGCCAGTATCCGCTCTCGCAGCGGCGTCAACGCCTCGGGCAGCGTCTTGAGGGCGTTTGGATCGGGCAAGGATGCGTTCATGGGCCACCTACCTCCCTTTCATGCGAGGCGCGGTTTGCTCGACTCCGCTTCGTCTCGTGGCGCTTCCCTGCCGGGCAGAGCTACTGCCAAATGACGCGGTTGCTCGCTCTGGATGGTCCTTTTGGTTGCGATGTCGGATCGGATTCGGGACGACGAGGCAAGGTCGCGGTGATTTTTTGACGAGGAATTTTGGGCTAGTTGCGTTGTCGGACAAGGCGGTTTGACTTCTTGAGCCCAATACTCGCGTCGCGCCTCGTCCCGATTATACGGATACCGGGGACTTTGTTCCACCGGGGCGCGAGTCGGCCGGAAGGGTGTGACAAGATACCCCCCTGCCCGAAAACGTTTGCGCCACAACGAGTTGAGACGTTTTTGAGAATCCTCGACGCCTCGGCGCGCGACGGGCCGTGCGCCCTGCCCACGCCGGGTGCCATGCCCACGCCGGCCGCCGAGTCACTTGCCATTTCAAACACACGTTGACGGCGGCGTGGGCATGATCGCGACGTTCCGAAGGAATTGCGCGAACATGTCCACGGCGAAAGTCCTGCGTGACGTTCGACCGAGTCGTGATTCCCACTTTTGTGTCATGGTGTGCTTTCACTGGCCGTGGACATGGCACCCGGCACCCGGCACCATAACATCAACCGCCGACCACCGCCGCGATGCGTTCCGTCGTGACTGGCCGGATAATGCCCTTCTCGCAGAGGATCGCGGTGATCAGCCGGGCCGGCGTCACATCAAAGGCCGGGTTGTAGACCTTCACGCCCGACGGCGCCGTGCAGCGCCCGAAGCCGTGCGTCACTTCGCGCGGATCGCGCTGTTCAATCGGGATCGCCCGGCCGTCGGCGATCGCCGGGTCGAACGTGCTGGTAGGCGCGGCGACGTAAAACGGAATCTTGTGGGCGGCGGCCAGGAGGGCCACGCCGTAGGTGCCGATTTTGTTCGCCGTGTCGCCGTTGGCCGCGATCCGGTCGGCGCCGGTGATGACCGATTGGACGCGGCCCTCGCGCATGACCACCGCGGCCATCGAATCGCAAATCACCGTGACGTCGATGCCCCGCTCGCGCAGTTCCCAGGCGGTGAGCCGCGCGCCTTGGAGCAAAGGCCGCGTCTCGTCGGCCCAGACGTGGAGCTTTTTGCCCTGCTCGGCGGCCGCGTAGATCACGGCCAGCGCCGTGCCGTAGTCGGCCGTGGCAAGAGCGCCGGCGTTGCAATGCGTCAGCACGCCTTGGCCGTCTTCGAGCAAGTCGGCGCCGTGCAGGCCGATCGCGCGGCACATTTGCCGGTCCTCTTCGTGGATCGCCCGGGCCTCGGCCAGCAGGACGGCGGCGATCTCGCGTGGAGTGTGTCGGCCGCGCAACGATTCGGCCGTGCGCCGCATGCGGTCCAACGCCCAAAAGAGATTCACGGCCGTCGGCCGGCTTTCGGCCAATCGGGCCGTGACCTGATCGAGTCGTGCAAAAAACGCCGTCTCGTCCGCGTCCGCGACCGTCTGCATCCCCACGCACACCCCATAGGCCGCCGCAATGCCGATAGCCGGCGCCCCGCGAACGCGCAACGAACGGATCGCCTCCCAAACGGCCTCCAGGTCGCGGCACTCGATCTCGGTGAATTCGACCGGCAGCCGCGTCTGGTCGATCATGACCAGACATCCGTTTTCATCCCCTTCCCAATGGAGTGTTTCGAGGTTTTTCATGGGGTTTGAATCGTTAATTGGGCAAACCGCGCAAAAAACAAGCCCAGGACCGTGGCCCTGGGCTGTGGTTTTAGGCTATTGACGTATTTTCATCAAGCGGAGGGGCGTCGATAATGCTGGTAAGCCAGGAGGACTTCGTAGAGGTCCATGGAGATGGTGATTTCGTCGTCCGCGAAGTCGCGGAGCCAAGTTCGTTCGGAACGCACGGCGTCGCCGACCAGCGGCAGGACGTCGGCTAACGGCAGGGTGACGTTCTGACGTTGGACGGCCGTGGTGGTTGCGTTGACGGCTAGCTCCTCGCCCGGTCCATGGTAAATGCGAAGCTGAGGTGACCTCATATCAGGCCCTTCCTTTGGCCAAGGGGGTTTGGGCGCGGAGGGACACTCCCGCGCGCCGTTTTGCCCATCGGGACACGTTGCCTCTTGTATCGGCGGGAGGCATCTTGTGGGTTTGATGTTTTTCAGGGAAAATAACGTTTTTGCCCAAGGTTCGCTCCTTGGCGGTGCTAGCTAGGAAAGGGGTCTTAGCTGCGGCGCCGATTTCAAGGAGCCTAGGAGTAAGCCCGTCGCGGCCCGCTTGTCTCGGCCCAATCCTTGACAAGCGATGGCCGATGCGCTACAGTGCAAACTAGATAAGTCCTGTTCTACTAACCGCTTATCGCCTTTTTACGTCGGTGTGGCCCATGTCCATGGTTGAACCGGTGACGATCAATCTCCAGCACGTCGCTCGCGATCTGAAGCTTCCCCTGCCCAAGGTCCAAGCCGCCGTCGAGCTCCTTGACGAGGGCAACACGGTCCCCTTTATCACCCGATATCGGAAGGACCAAACGGGGGGGCTCGACGAAGAACAGATCCGGCGCATCCAGGAACGGCTCCGCCTGATGCGGCTCCTGGCCGAGCGAAAGGTGACCATCCTCCGCTCGATCGAATCGCAAGGCAAACTCACCGAGCGGCTCGCCAAGCAGATC
>DATECS010000072.1:0-6194 GCA_035286785.1 Thermoguttaceae bacterium
CATCTGCATCCAAATGCCGAAATAGCCCTTGGCAAAATTCAGGGCGAACGAGGCGTCTTGGGCCCGAAGATACAGGTCGGGCTGGGCGGTGCCGAAAAACTGCATGGCGTCGAGGCACTGCAACCAGACCTCGACGCGGCCGTCGTCGGTCAGGTCGTCGAACAGGTCGTACCGCGACTTCATCGCGCCGGGCAGTTCATCGCGGACGTATTTGACCTTGCCCTCGGCGTCTTCCTCGCGCCGCAGGACGTAGGCGGTCATGGGCGTCAACTTGCGGGGGAAGCGATGCACGTCGGTCGAGAACTCGCGCGACTCGAAAATCTTCGTCTCGACGGTCAGGCCTGACTTGGGATTGCGCAGCAACAGGACGCCGGGGATGCCTTTGTTGATGTCGCCCTTGTAGGTGCGGAACACGCCGAGGGTCATTTCCAACTGCAACTGGTCGGAGAACGCCTGGGGCGTGACGCCTTCGAACGACCAGACGCCGGCGGCGAGGCTGCCGCCTTCGATGTAGCTGCGATAGGTCCATTCGTCGCCGACGTTCGTGCCCTTGTCGGCTTCGTGTCGCTGCGAATCGATGAAGCGGAGCTTGCCGTAGACGGGCACGCGGGCGATCCGCAGGCCCTCGGGCGGGCCGACCTCGTAGCGGGTTTTGTCGCCTTCCTGTTTGGCGACGACGCGGTGGAAATGGTCCTGGGCCATTTCGAGCCGGCCGTTGCCGGTGGGGCCGAGCAGGACGTTGTGCCGATGGCCGTTCGCCATGCTGCTTGTGCCTTTGAGCGGAACGTCGCCCTTGGCGGGATCGTCGCCAGGGGCGACGGCTTTCAAGCTGCCGGGTAGCACGTCGTGGGTATGGTTGAGACCGCGGACGACGAAGATATAGCTGATCGCGCCCATCACCACCAAGAGCAACGTGCCCAGGGCGATGAAGCCGAGCATCCGGCCCAGGACGATTTCGCTGGGACGGACCGGTTTGGTGACCACCGTGTGCAGGGTTTTGTTTTTCAGATCGGTCGGCAGGCTCAACGCGCTGAGAAACAGCATCAGCAGCAAGACCAGGTAGCTTGTGGCGGTGAGCACGAAGCCGATGTACAACCGCAGGGGATGCTCGTTACCCGGGTCGAGAAACCAGCCGGCGAACAACAAGAGCAGCAAGAAGAGGATGAAGACGATCAGCACGCGGCGTCGCAGGGAGTCCTTGACGGCCAGCCAGGCCAGGGCACCGAGTCGGCGGGGCGACATGCAAAGGAATTCGCACACGAGGCAGACGAACATGAAGAATATGACTAGAAAGACCACCGCCACGGCCACGCTACAGATGACTATCAAGGGCAGTGAAAGAGGTGTCTCACGATCGAGAATCACAAAAGCCAAACCGAGAAACACGATGAACAGCATAACGACGGCTAGGACTCGGTACGGCAGGGCTCCTTTGTTAACAAGCCAATTGAGCCATCGCAGGGAGCGCGGCAACATATTGAACAAGTCCCAAACGGACGACAGGAGCACCTTGCCGGTTATCTCCAATCCCGCCACCGGTCCATGACGGACCACGGCCACCAGCGAGCCGAACAGCAAACCGAGGACGGCCACGCCCCCCACGACGGCGAGCCAAAGAAGGGGCGCCCAGGCGATCCATTCGTGAAACGCGGGCAGTTCAGTTTCAAGTATCATCGTTTAGGATTCCTTCACTCCTCGCACACGGCGGCCGGGATGGGCCTTGCTTTCGGCGATGATGTCGAGGAACAGGCGTTCGAGCGTCGTGGTGGGATTGCCGACGGAGATCACTTCGCCGCCCTCGCGCTGGATAAGCTGGGTGATTTCGCGTTGGGCTTTTTCGCTCAGTCCGCTGGCGTGGATTTCGGTGACGTCGCGGACCTTGAGCAGACTGTCCACGCGGCCGAGTTCCTTCAGTTCGCCCTCGTAAAGAATGGCGATCCGGTCGCAGACGTCCTCGACGTCGTCCAGGCGGTGGCTGCACATGACGATCGTCTTGCCCCGGCGGCGCAGGTCGAGGATCATCTCCTTCATGTCGCGGATGCCCAGCGGGTCGAGGCCGGTCGTCGGCTCGTCCAACAGGATCAACTCGGGATCGTTGATCAGCGCCTGGGCCAGGCCGATGCGGCGCGTCATGCCCTTGGAGTACTCGCGGAGCTGGCGTTTTTTGGCGTGGGTGAGGCCGACCTGCTCGATCAGTTCGCTCGTGCGCTGGCGGCGCAGGCGGCGAGACATTTTGAACAGCCGGCCGTAGAAATCGAGCGTTTCCTCGGCGGAAAGGAACTTGTAGAGATAGGATTCCTCGGGCAGGTAGCCGATCCGTTCGTTTTTGGTGACGTCGGTCGCGTCGCGGCCGAAACAGAGCACCTGGCCGCTCGTTGGGAACAACAGGCCCAGGATCAGCTTGATCGTGGTCGTTTTGCCCGACCCGTTGGGCCCCAAGAGCCCAAAGACCTCGCCTCGACGGACCTCGATGTCGAGCGCCTTGAGTGCGCGGACTTTTTGGCGACCCCAGAAATCCCGGTAGACCTTGGTGAGATTCCTGGCTTCGATAATGACGTCGTTGGGCATGGAGTTGCCTCGCCTTGGAAAATAGTCAGGTGCAGTCCGATCTCTTTTGAAAATCACTCGTAGGAGAAAGGGATCTCGGAAGAGACGGCGCTTCCCGAGGAGTCCAACGATCCACCATTACGTTCATTACGTTCTACGCGGCCGAATTGCGGAGGGTTCGAGGGCGTTTTTTCTTGTGCTTCTCCGCTGCACAAACCCCTCGCTCAGGTAGCTCGCTACCGGCGTCACGGACCTGATTCAAGCCGAATACGCAGCCGATTTTCCTTTGGCGCGGCGGCGGGCGTACTTGCTCTCCTTCCCACACGAGAATAAAGACTCTACTATAGGCCAGCCCCCCCTTGCCCGCAAGGTATCGCCGACCTTGTCAGGACCGGTCACAAACCGAATACTAACCTGAAGCAGCGGCACATGGTGGGGCGACGATCGGCCTTGACGTTTGGGGAGAGACCATGCCGTTTTGAGGCCGATCGTCGCCTCACCCTACGTTTCTCTAATCCATAATTTCTTTGCATGCCCCCTGCCCTTCCCGATTCCACGCGGCGCGACGCGGCGGTCGACTATCTGCTCGGCCGCGTCAACTTCGAGCGAATGACTCAATTCGCTTCCGCCGCGTATCGGTTCAAGCTGGAGCGGATGCGGGAATTGCTCCAGCGTCTGGGATCGCCCGAACGCGGGATGCCGGTAGTCCACGTGGCGGGCACCAAGGGCAAGGGCTCGACGGCCACGATGGTTGCCGCGATCCTTTCGGACGCCGGCTATCGGACGGGCCTGTTCACGTCTCCCCATTTCGAGCGGATCGAGGAACGCATTGCGGTGGATGGCTGCCCTTGCTCGGGCGACGAGCTGGCCGTGCTGGTCGAGGCGGTCAAGCCGCTGGTCGAGGCCATGGATCGCGAGGCCCAGGACAGCGCGGATCCCGAGGCGGACACACCGACGTATTTTGAGGTTCTTACGGCGGTGGCGATTGAGCATTTCGCGCGGCGGAAGGTGGACGTGGCCGTGCTCGAGGTGGGGCTCGGCGGACGGCTTGATTCCACGAACGTCGCGGAGTCGGTCGTCTCGGTCATCACGAGCATCAGCCTGGATCATACGGCCCAGTTGGGCGACAGCATTGAGGCGATCGCCGCGGAGAAGGCGGGCATCCTCCGCCCGGGTGTGCCGGTGGTCAGCGGCGTGACCCAGCCGGGCCCTCGCGACGTGATTCGCCGGGAGGCCGTCCGGCTGGGTTGTCCGTTGATTGAGGCGGGCGTTGATTTTGAGGCCATTGAGTCGGCGGTCGCGGTCGAGGAAGCGGTGGACGGGTCGTTGTTTGACTACCGTCGGCGGGGAAAATTTGAACTACCCGGGCTGCGGTTGGCCATGCCGGGTCGCCACCAGGCGGCCAACGCGGCGATGGCAGTGGCGGTGATCGACGAACTGCGAAAAGCGGGGTGGAACGTGCCCGAGTCGGCCGTCCGGTCGGGTCTGGCGAGGGCCATTTGCCCGGGCCGGATCGAAATTCTTGACTCGAAGCCGATCATTGTGCTCGACGTGGCCCACAATCGGGCGTCGATCGAGGCGTTGGTTGAGGTGATTGGCGATCGGTTTTCGGATCGGCGAAAATGGGCGATTTTCGCGGCGGCCGCGGACAAGGATCTTGGTGGGATGATCGAGGCTCTATTGCCGGGGTTCGACGAGGTGGTCTTCACTCGGTTTTTGGACAATCCCCGTGCGGCGGCGCCCGAGGAGTTGGCCCGACTGGGCAAAAATCTTACGTGCCGGGTCTATCCGGTGTATTCGACACCCGCCGAAAGCTGGGCCGCCATTGCCGCCCAGGCCAGGGCGGACGACATGGTTTGCGTAACGGGATCGTTTTACCTTGTCACGGAAATGCGTCGAATCCTCTCTTCTTCGCCGTGACGGCAGCCCGGCGGATTTTCTTTATACCCTTACCAAACCGAATCTTTATCCAGAAAAGATGATTATTCAGATAGGCTTTCTGTCGAAAAACATGCTATCCTTGACCTTTGCGATATGTGTTGTGGCATTTTGGACGGAAGCACCCCCGCGTAATGCACCCGATGACGCCGACCACGATTCCGCCGCTGATATCCGGCGGCGTGATGCTGACCTACCGCTGCACCAATGCCTGCCGGCATTGTCTTTATCGTTGTTCTCCGCGGCATGACAAGCATTTCATGCCGGAGTCGATGATCGACGCCACGATGGCGGCATTGGCCAAGGAAACGACGCTTCACGGGATCCACCTGGCCGGCGGCGAGGCGACGCTCGATTGGAAGCGGCTGGTTTACGCGATTCGTTCGGCCCGGCGGCACGGGATAGCGATCGACTGCCTGGAAACCAACGGGTCGTGGTGCGACGACGAGCGGACCGCGCATGAGGGATTTTCACGGCTGCATGAGGCCGGGCTTCGGTCGGTGCTGATCAGCGTTTCGTTGTTCCATAACGAATTCATCCCGCTGGCGAAGACCAAGACGGCCATTCGCGCGGCGACGGAGATTTTTGGGCGGCGGGGAGTGACCGTTTGGACGCTCGACGTGCTCGAACGGATGAACGCGGCGAAGCTCGACGAACAGCGTACCCATTCGCTCGACGAGTCGTCGCGGCTGCTGGAACTCAGTTGGGGACGCGAGGCGTTGTGGCGGCTTCACGGCTATTTAACGCCCGGCGGACGCGCCGTCGAACAACTGGCCGAGGGACTTCCCACGTGGCCCGCCGAGAGTTTCGAAGGCGACGCCTGCGGGCGCATCCTGGAGAACACGACCCACTTCCACATCGACCCGTTGGGCAATCTTTTCACGGGCCACTGCCCGGGCATCTCGGTGGCGAACGTCGGCGACCTTCACCCGGCGATCGATTCGACGAAGCACGCGATCTACTGCCAGTTGGCCGAGGGCGGCCCAGTGTGGCTGTGGCGCGGCTTGGCGCCCGAGTTCGAGCCGGATCCTCGCGGCTACGTCAGTAAATGTCACTTGTGCTTGGATCTGCGCAAGCACTTGCGATCGACAGGCCGTTATGAGGAGTTGCGGCCCGACGAGTTTTATCGGGAATAAGGCGCGGTGACAGACACTCGGCCCGTGGCGCACCGCGTGGGGCGACGATCGGCCGTCGGGCGTTGGGACAGGATCATGCCGTTTTTGGGCCGATCGTCGCCCCACCCTACTCGTCCTTTTCTTCTTTGGGATTCGTGATCTTGTCGATGCGTTCCAGTGCCTTTTGGGCGAGTTCGACGAATTCCTTCTTGGATTCCGCTCGGACGCGGGCAATGTCGTGGAGGAGGCGGACCACGGGTCTCGCTTTTTCGTTGAGCGTGTACTTGATGCGGCCTTTCAGGCGTCCGCCGGACGTGTCGAACCAGGGGCTGGAAAGCGGAATGTCGTCCAACTTGATGAACGAGTTGCAGATCGCCCGCATGGCGTCCAGGTCGTTTTTCTCGAACGCCGCGGCGAGTCGGTCGCGTAGCTGCCGGCCCGTCTCAGTCAAAACATAAGGCGGAACGCTGTCCGCTTCCTTGTCCCAGCCGTTCGGGAAAAGTCCATATTGGGTCGCCGTGCCCATCGCCCACTCCTTGCCGCACTCTTCCATGGGGCTTTTCTTGTCGGCCGGGATGGGTTCGAGACGATTCT
>DATECS010000073.1:0-4924 GCA_035286785.1 Thermoguttaceae bacterium
GAGAAATGGTGATTTGGTGGGCGGTGCCCACCCTACAAAAAACTCGCATGGACCGCTCATGATGACCTCTCGCGGAGCGAGAGGAGTACGGTCGCTCCGCGCTACAAAGCGATTGTAAGAATTACAGGATTTCTTTGTCCCGGCACATTGCATCACAGGAGCTTTGCCCTTTGGGTCAAATCGGCCTGTTCTCGAAGTGCTTTCAGGAAAACGACTTGCGGTTTCGCCGAATCTGCTATTGGTGAAATCCGCTTCCGCGTGGCACACTGTTCGCATTCAGAGTGTGTTGAGGCGACCGGATGTCGCCCGAGCTCGTAATTGCCACGATGCCAGGGGGGCGTTGCGAGCTTTTTGGCCGTTTTCCCTTGAAACCCAGCCGTGGTCCCGCTCCCGCACGGGACCGCGGCTTCCTTCCTTTGACCCGAGGGAAACGGCCCTGACGAAAAGGATTTTCGCATTTCTTGGTGTTGCCATGACCTTTCTCGCCGATTCCGCCGTCCCTTGGGCGGTTGTCTCCATCCAGATTCTTGGGCTAGCCAGTGCTTGTTTGGCCCGATTCAGCGAAGGCTGCTCGTGCCAAAGGCTGTTCCAAGGGCTGTTTTTTCTCTTTCTGACGCTGGTCGCCGGGTCGGCCGTGGTGGCGTTGCGGTTTGGGCCGGACTGCTGGCTCAAGTCGGGCGGCGTTCTGGCCGTGATGGCCGTGGTGGCCACGATCCAGCTAGGCCGTTCGCGCGAGGCGGTGGCGTGGTAGAACGTCCAGATTGCCTGGCTGCCGTATAGTCCACCCATTGGTATGGCTTGTGCTTTATGATGCCGGCATAGGGTGGTTGAGCCGGGTCGTGACCCGGCCTACGGTTTCTTATCGCTGTAAGATGTTGATAGTCAACAGTTTACAGCCATCTCGTTACGATCGTTGTTTGTGTCACGATCGTGAAGAACGGCAAAATCGAAAAAAACCTTCCTGTCGGCACAATCGGCAACCGAAACCTAATAGCAGACAGCAATACACGGACAAGGAGGTTGCGCAGGGGGGTCTACGCAGCCTTCGGTCGACCTGCCTGACGACGGGCACGGTTCCCTCCTTCTTCCTCCTCGTGCGGATTGCTGGCGCGGCGGATCCGGTGGGTTTTGTGCGTGTTGGCAACAGGCGTCCGGTTTGAGAGCCGGGCGCGATCTTGCGACACGGCAACGAGGCGCACCAAGGCCCGTCTCCCAACGGACGTGACCCAACACGGAAGGATTCTCATAGCCGTTCTTACTTGACCCAGCGCCCGCGCCGCGTGACGGCGACCGACGGTGCGCCGGTTCAAGGCGGAATGTGTATCACAGGAGGGAAGGCATGCGACGTTTGTTCATTGGTCTGGTGGTCGCCGCAACCACCGTATTGATTCCAGCCCTGGCGCTGGCCAACAACCAGGAGGTGGCCGAGCGGATCGCCGGCAACCTTCGCGCAAGCGGCCAATTGCAGGGCTACAAGATTGGCGTGAAGTATCAAAACGGCACGGCTTGGCTCCGCGGCCACGTGGCGTCCGAGGGCCAACTGGCCCGGGTACTGAAGACCGTGTGGAAAACCGACGGCGTCGAGCGAGTCGTCAATGGGCTGAAAGTCGCCCCGCAAACGGCCTCGACCACCGCGCGAGTTCCGAAGGCGCGGCTGACGGCGCCCAACGGATCGCTTACGCCTGAATCGTTCTCGCGGCCGGCGACAGTGAGTCGAGATCGCGACTCGGGCCGGCTGACCGACATGGCCCAGCGGCTCCAGGGGGTAGTGGACCGCGACGTTCGGCAGACGAGCAGCATGGCTCCGGTTTCGGAAGAGGCCGAGCAGCCCATGGCGTATCCGGCACGCCCGGTCTATAGCCAGGCCCCGCGGCGGATCGCCATGCGGCCGGCGATGCAAATGCAATCGAATCGACCGGTTCCGGTGGCCTACATCAACGGCGGACAGCCCGAGATGATGCCCGAGACCGAAGGTGCCCCAATGCCGGCCTACGCTGGTCCGGTGCCCACCGGCACCGCTCCGGTGCGTTATGACCAGCCATGCATGCCGAACAATGCTTGGCCAAGCTACGCGGCCTATCCAAATTACGCCGCCGTGACGTATCCGAAACAGTATTCGCCCACCGCATGGCCGTTCATCGGCCCGTTCTACCCCTATCCGCAGGTTCCGTTGGGATGGCGGAAAGTGACGTTGGAATGGGATGACGGCTGGTGGATGTTGGACTTCAAGGACTCCGCGTGCCATTAGAGTCCGATAGGAGGGGCTGAATAGATAAAGACCGAGCCTCGTTGCCTAACGCAACGGGGCTCGGTCTGTTTTTTGATATCCATACCAACCCGAAGCGCAAGCGAGGGCAGGAGTTAGTAGTAGCCGTAGGGTGGGCATTGCCCACCGAGGCACAAAGGAAATTTGGTGGGCGATGCCCACCCTACGGCCGTTGCCTAGGACGGTCGTCGCCCCACCGGTGCGCCGCGCGTTGGTGGGGCAACGATCGGCCTTTTAGCATTGGGGCAAGATGGCGACCGTTTTCAGGCCGATCATTGCCCCACCCTACATTATTGGGGGTCTTGGTGCCGTGATTGGCGGCTTGGAGGCCGATTATTTGTCAAAATCAGAAAAACCCGCAAGTCCGGCACAGTTTAACACGATAACTAGCCCACAGGTTGTAAGATCGACGTCGATCGGCCGTGAACCCTCCGAACCGACTGGCCGAGGAATCACTCATGTCAAGGAAGATCCTTTTCATCCCCGTTGCCGGACTTTTGCTGATTTCGTTGTCGGCGATGACCGGCTGTGTCGGCTATCCGCTTCCCTATCAGACGGTCTACGGCCCGAACATGGCGCCGTTTGGCCCGCCGATTCCGGTGTCGCCCTACTTCCAGGATAAGCTGGAGGATCAGTTCTACGAGCACGAGCGTTATGAACGCGTGCCGATCCTCGGACCGATCACCTCGGGCGAAGAGGCGAAGGCGTTGGATCCGCCGTCGGAAGACGAAGTGATGCGTGCCTTGGAAAAGGCCCATCCGACGGAAGGCGGAATTCCGTTCCTGCACACGATCCAACGCAACAACGTACGGATCGTCGTCGAGCCGATCGCCGACTACGTCGATCCGCCACGAGTGTATCCACTGGTCGGACCGGCCCAACTACACCATGCCCATTATAAGTGCATTGTGTACTATACGAACGTGACCCGAGTCGGGTGGCCCATTCCTTACACCACGACCGACGAGGATGCCCAAGAGGTAATCTACATCGACCACAACCATCTCCACATGGTGGGGAATGTTGACGGGGGGCCGGGCGCGGAATTCTGAACCCTCGGGTCTCGGGCTTCGTAGTGGGTACCGCCCATCGAGAAGCGACGTTCTTCTCCAAACCGTGGGACAATCACACCCCAGTGGAGACGGCCCTCGGGGCCGGAGCCACTGGGGTATTGCACGTAATAGCGTAGGCCGGGTCGTGACCCGGCAAGAGTATGGTTCGGTTGCCGGGTCATGACCCGGCCTACGGTGTTTCACCGCTAGAAGTCCTATGTCTCTTCGCATCGTCCGATTCTCGATCGTCATGCTGGGCCTGTGGTTGGTCATCGTCGTTCCTTGGGCATGGGGCGACGAAGCGGCGGACCAGTATGCCGTGGCCGCGGGCCATTATGCCCGGGGGCAATGGGAGCTTGCGGCGACGGAGTTCGGCGAATTCCTGCGGCGGTTTGACGCCGATCCGCGAGCGAACCAAGGCCGATTCTTCCTGGCCGAAGCCTTGTTGCAGCAGGGCCGGCCGATGGAGGCCCGGAAAGAGTTCGAAGAATATCTGCGCCGCTTGCCCGACGGCCCCCATGCCAAGACGGCCCGATTCCGCGTGGGCGAAGCGGCCTATCTGGCCGGTCGGCGCAAGGAAGCCAGGAAGGATCTCGAAGCGTTTCTCGCGGCCTATCCCGACGATTTACTGAACGCCTACGCCCTGCCCTATCTGGGCGACATTGCGCTGGCCGAAGGAAACGCGGGCGCGGCGGCCGAGTATTATCGTCGCGCGATCGAGCGTTTTCCCAGCGGCCCTCACGCGGTGCGTTGTCGGCTTGGATTGGGCTGGGCGCTCGAACGGCTCGGGGAATGGGACGACGCGGACAAACAATTCGATCAGGTGCTTGCGTCGACGTCGGCCGACCGCGCGTGGCTCGACGACGCGGTATTAGGCAAAATACAAACGGCCCTCGGCTTGGCGCGACTCGGGCAATGGGATCGAGCCAAGTCGCGTATTGAACCGATTTTGGCCAAACATGCGGGCCATCCGGCGGCCGCGCCGGCCGTCGAGCAAATGGCCGAGGCCGCGTACGCCGCGAAAAATTGGCCGCGGGCGGCCGAGTGGTTTACGTGGCTCGCCGAGTCGAGCGGACAAGCAGTCTATGTTAATCGCGGACTGTCGGGCCTTGCGTGGACGCAATTTCGCCAGGATCACCCTGCCGACGCGGCCGCGACGTTCCAGCGGCTGTTGGATCGAAAGCCCGACCCGGCCGTGGCCGCGCGAACCGCCTGGGCCCGAGGCTACGTCCTGGAGCAGGCCGGGCAGCACGACGCGGCGCTAGCGTCTTATCGGCTGGCGCTCAACGCGGGCGAAGCCACACCGACCACGCCCATGGTTCTGCTGGCGGCCGCGCGGCTCCACAACAAGCTCAAAAACTACGACGAGGCCGCCGCGCTCTATCTTCGTTTGGCGACGGAATATCCGAAGAGCGCCGGCCTCGACGCCGTGCTCTACGAGTGGAGTTGGGCCCTCTCGGACGCCGGCCAAGCGAAAGAAGCGGCGGACTTGCTCGAACAGCTCCACAAGGAATTTCCCAAGACTCGATACGGGACGGACGCCGCCTATCGGTTGGCCGAGCAGGCCGCGGCGGACGGCGACCGCGAGGCGGCTCGCCGCTTGGTC
>DATECS010000074.1:0-8040 GCA_035286785.1 Thermoguttaceae bacterium
TCGCGGCGGCCGTGCCCGCCGCCTGGCCTATCGCCATGCACGTCGCCATGACCCGGTACGAGGCGTGGGCCTCGTGCGTGCCCGAGATGCACCGGCCGGCCACCAGAAGCCCCTCCACCTCGCGCGGCGCCAGGCACCGATAGGGAATTTCGTAATACTCGCCGCAGGGAAGCGGCGTCAGGAGATTTTCGTCGCCGGGCCGTTCGGTCATCGCGTGAATGTCCAGCGGAAAACAGCCCCTTGCAATCCCATCGGGAAATTTCCGCGCGCCCAGCACGTCTTCCTTCGTCAGCACGTACTCGCCCAGAATGCGACGCGATTCGCGCACGCCGAGCGAGGCCGCGGTCGCCGCCAGGCAGCATGCCTCGCCCCCTTCGACGTGCTCGCGCATCCACGCCGTCAGCGCGAAGGCCGCGCCCAGCGCTTTCGCGTGGACCGCCGTCAGGTCGCGCGGCTCCAGCGGATTGGCGCCGAACAGGCCCGAGTCGCTGTTGACGACGTACTCGCCGTCGCGGGGCAGCCGGAAGAGGAGGAAACGCCGCACGCCTTCCACCGGCGGATCGACGTCGAACACCAGCCGGTCCTCGCCGCGCCGCACGCCGGCGATGCGGAACATGAGCGACTGCGGCTGCACGAACCCGTCGCCGGAACGGCCGAACGCGAAAGGCGCTCCGGCCGCGGCGGCCACGTCGCCGTCGCCCGTCGCGTCGATCGTCACGGCCGCGCGGATCACGCGGCAGCCCGTCTTCGTCGAGGCGACGACTCCTTCGAGCCGTCCGTCGCGCACGATCGCTTCGTCCGCCAGGCAGTAAAACAACATCGCGGCGCCGCTTTCGACCACCAGCCGCTGGGCCGCCAGCTTGATCGCCTCGGGATCGAACGGCAACAGGCTGCTGATGCCGTGGGTGGGGCATTCGTCCGGCGAGCGGCACGCCGCGCACTCCGCCCGCCGGCGATGGCCCAACGTCCCGCCGGGAATCCGCCGCAACTGCTCGACGAGTTCCTCCGGAATGCCGGTGACGATCTGACGGCCTGGGTCGAAGTAGTTGAACCCATAGATCGGATTCACCATTGCGGCGCTTGCCATTCCGCCCAGATAGCCGTAACGCTCGACCAGAAGGGTCCGAGCCCCGAGGCGGGCGGCGGCGACCGCTGCGCAGACTCCGGCCGGGCCCCCGCCAAAGACGGCGACGTCGACGGGCCGCGAAAAATCATAGGATTGCGGATCGGGATTCATCGAACCACCCTAGCGGACCCCATGGGAGGCGCATCAAGCACATCCGGCCCCTCCACCGCGCCGGACCATGCATAATTGTAAGGCCCACAAGGCCCGGCCTGGGCGTGGTTGCCGGAGGGGCTACGAATATCCATACTATTTAGCGTTTCCCGTCGTAGCAAGGCCGGCGTGAAAAAACTTAATCCGAAGGCGAAAAACCTCATCGACCTACGAAGGTTGCCTGAGTAGCCTAAATAATATAAGAATCAAGGCCGTCACGGCTCCGTTCCCCGTCTCGGCCGGAAGTGGCCTCGGCCCTTTGTCCCAATCCGGCAACCGTCTTCTCATGCCTCGATCCAACGGTCAAGCCCGAACCACGAAAACGAAGGCCATCGTGCCGCCGGCCGCCCGCCGTTCGCCGCGGGTGGCCCTGATGATCGAAACGTCGCAGTCGTTCGGCCGGGACGTGTTTCGCGGCATCACGCGCTACATCCGCGAAAACGGTCCCTGGTCCGTCTTCTTCGTCCAGCGCGGCGTCGGCGACCGCGTGCCCAAGTGGCTCAGAAAGTGGTCGGGCGACGGGATCATCTCGCGGATCAACACACCCGACGTCCGCCAGTTCGCCGCCGACACGTCGCTTCCCATCATCGACCTGAACGAGCAATTGCGGGGGATGAAGGTTCCGATGATCTCGAACGACCACGCGGCCGTGGGATGCATGGCGGCCGAGCATCTCTTGCAGCGGGGGTTCGAGCATTTTGCCTACATGGGTTATAACGGCCTTTACTGGTCCGACTGCCGGCGCGACGCGTTCGCCGAGGCGGCCTGCCAGTCCAAAGTGTGCGACGTCTATTCCTGCCGCGCCCAGTCCCCGCAACGCTTCCGCGACGACACCTGGGAACTCGAAATGGAGCACGTCGTCCACTGGGTGGAAAGGTTGCCCAAGCCGGTCGGCGTCATGACGTGCGACGATTTTCGCGGGCTCCAGTTGCTCGAGGCGTGCGCGATCGCGGGCATTGCGGTGCCCCAGGACGTCGCGGTGATCGGCGTGGGCAACGACGACGTCGCGTGCGAAGTGGCCAGCCCGCCGCTGTCGAGCGTGGTGCTCAATTCGTTTCGGATGGGTTACGAGGCGGCCGTTCTGCTCGACCGACTGATGCGGGGAGAAAAAGTGGACGTGAAGGAACGGCTCCTGCCGCCCTTGGACATCATCACTCGCCAGTCGACCGACGTCATGGCCGTCGCCGATCCGGTCGTCTCGAAGGCCATGCGGTTCATCCAACAGCAAGCGTGCGAGGGCATCAAGGTGACCGACGTGCTGCGCCACGTGCTCGTGTCGCGCACGGTGCTGGAAGACCGATTCCATCGGGCCCTCGACCGCTCGGCGCATGAAATGATCCTCGAAGCGCGAACCAAGCGCGTCAAGGAACTCTTGGCACACACCGAACTCTCGCTGGCCGACATCGCCGACCGCGCGGGATTCAAGCACGTCGAATATCTCTGCACGGTTTTCAAGCGGGAGACGGGCTGGACCCCCACCCGCTATCGCGAGGAGCACGGACAAAAAACGGAACGACCGTTTCAAATCGGCACTTCTTAGAACGGAACCATGAACGGACATCAGGACATGAGCAAGCAGGCTTTGGAACACAAGATTCATCACGCGGATTTCTGCGTCGTCGGCGGCGGGCTGGCCGGCATGTGCGCGGCGATCACCGCGGCGCGCCGGGGCTTGCGCGTCGTCCTGATGCACGACCGCCCCATGCCCGGCGGAAACGCCTCACCCGAGGTACGCATGTGGGTCTGGGGCGCCCGCGGCCCGAACAACCGCGAGACGGGCCTCATCGAGGAACTGCTCCTCGAAAACCATTATCGCAATCCGTTGCGCAACTACTCGATCTGGGGAAGCGTGCTCTACGAATCGGTCCACCTCCAGGAAAACCTCACGGTTCTGCTGAACTGCTCGTGCAACGACCTGGAAATGGACGGCGACCGCATCCGAAGCGTCACCGGCTGGCAAACCACCACCCAAACCTGGCACACCGTCGAAGCGGCCGTGTTCGCCGATTGCTCGGGCGACAGCATCCTCGCGCCGTTGTCCGGCGCCCGGTTCCGCTTCGGCCAGGAGGCCGCCACCGAATTCGGCGAGTCGATCGCCACGACCAAGGCCAGCCGAACCACGATGGGCATGAGCCTGTTGATCCAGGCCCGCGAAATGGCCTCGCCCCAGCCCTTCATCCCGCCGAAATGGGCCATGAAGTTCCCTAACGACGACGACCTAGCCCACCGCGACCACGACCTGGGCAACGGCGATTGGATGTGGAACAACTTCTGGTGGATCGAGGCCGGCGGCGACCGCGACGGCATCGGCCAGACCGAGGAAATCCGCGACGAACTGCTGCGTTGCGCCTTCGGCGTCTGGGACCACATCAAGAATCAAGGCGATCACAAGAGCGACAATTGGGTTCTCGATTGGGTCGGCTTCCTTCCCGGCAAACGCGAAAGCCGCCGCTACGAAGGCGACTACATCATCAATGAAAACGACGTCCGCGCCGGCGGACCCTTCAACGACGTCGTGGCCTACGCCGGGTGGCCCATGGACGACCACCACCCCAACGGCATCCGCCACCGCGGCAAACCGTCGACCATCTACGAAGCGCCCTCGCCCTGGGGAATTCCCTACCGGTCGCTCTACTCGTGCAACATCGCCAACCTGTTCTGCGCCGGACGCAACATCAGCGCGAGCCACGTCGCTTTCAGTTCGTCCCGGGTCATGGCCACTTGCGCCGTTCTCGGCCAGGCCGTCGGCACGGCCGCGACGATCGCCGTCCGCGGCGCCATGACGCCCCGCGAAGTCGGGCAGCGCGCCATCGCGAGGCTGCAACAGGCGCTCTTGGCCGACGACTGCTATCTGCCGGGCGTGCGCCGCGACATCCCCATGCTCAGCCGCACGGCGACGCTCTCGGCCTCCGAGGGCGATCCCGAACCGCTGCGCAACGGCGTCGACCGGCCCGTCGGCGAAGCCTTCAACGGCTGGTCGGGCCCCGCCGGCGCCTGGGTCCAGTACGCGTTTCCCCACGCCCGCCGATTGGGACGCGTGCGACTGGTCTTCGACAGCGACCTGAACCGCCCGCAGACGAGCATGTTGTGCAAGTACCCGTTGAAGATCGACCCGATCGCTCCGCCCGCTTCGCTCGTGCGCGCGTTCCGCATCGAAGCGCTCGACGCGGCCGGCCAGTGGACCACCGTCTTCCGCGAGGAAAACAACCACCAACGCCTGGTCCGCGTCTCGCTAAAAACTCACGCTCAAGCCCTGCGTCTCTGTCCCGAGGCCACCTGGGGCGCCGAGCAAATGAACGTCTTCGCCTTCGACGTCGAACCGTGCGAAGAGTAGACAGCCGGTTCTAGTCTCGCTTTCCCGTCCACGTTTTCCGAAACGCGGCCGCCGGAAGCCGCGGCAACTCGCGTCCCCGCGTCCACGCGCCCAGGTACCACGGACGCCAAGGCATGAACGGCACCAATCGCGTGCCGATGCGCACGGCCCACGACGCCAGTCGATAGCGCATCGGTCCGCCCATCGCCAGGGACCACGATTGCCACATCACGCGCTCGACCAGCGAACGGACCGACGAAGGCTCGTTCGCCCCTCGCTTGCGAAGATAGACGAGCTGGTGGGGAATGTCGATCTTCACCGGGCAGACTTCCGAGCAGGCCCCGCACAGCGACGAGGCGAACGGCAGCTTGGCCGCCTGCTTCAAGCCGACCAACTGGGGCGTGATGATCGCGCCGATGGGGCCCGGATAGACCCAGCCGTAGGCCCAGCCGCCCACCCGCCGATACACCGGGCAGTGGTTCAGGCAGGCCCCGCACCGGATGCAGCCGAGCGAACTCCGCGTGCGAGAATCGGCCAGGACGTTGGTCCGCCCGTTGTCGACAATGATCAAGTAGAGCTTGCGTCCCGGCGCCGGCCCGTGGAGCAGATGGGTGTAGGTGGTGAGTTTCTGCGCCGTGCCGCTTCGGCCGAGCAAATTCAAAAACACCGGCAGGTGCCGAATGCTGGGAATCACTTTTTCGATGCCCATCAGCGCGACGTGGATCGGCGGCACGGAGGTAGAAAGCCCGCCGTTCCCCTCGTTCTCGATGAACACGAGCGTGCCCGTGTCGGCGGCGGCGAAGTTGACGCCCGAGACGCCCAGATCGGCCTTGAGATATTCCTCGCGAAGGTGCCGCCTGGCGATGTCGGTCAGCGCCCGATGCTCGGCCGTGTAGGGTTCGCCCAACTTCTCGGCGAACAGCCGCCCGACGTCCTCGGCCGACAGGTGCAACGCGGGCGTCACAATGTGGGTCGGCCGCTGGCCGGCGAGTTGCACGAGATACTCGCCCAGGTCGGTCTCGAGGGCCCGGATGCCCACCTCGGCCATCCGATGGTTCAGTTCCATCTCCTCGCTGACCATTGTCTTGCCCTTGACGACGTTCTTGACGCCGTGTTTTTGGGCGATTTCGATGACCAGCCGATTGGCCTCGGCCGCGTCGGCCGCCCAAAGCACCTCGACGCCCTTCGCCTTGAGATTCCGCTCCAACTCGACCAGCAGTTTGTCGAGATTGGCCAGGGCGTATTGCTTAATTGCCTGGGCCGCGCTTCGCCACTCCTGCCAGGGCGCCAATTCGGCGAACTGCTCGTCGACGTGATCGGCCGACCGCTTGCACGCCGTGCCCAACGACTCGAACCGCCCCGGCTCCGCCAGCCCGGGCGTCTTGTCCTTCAAAAACGCGGCGCCTTGATAATGAATGTGTTCCATCATAGCGTAGGGTGGGCACCGCCCACCAAAACCAGAAGTGTCACGGCCTCTGTGTTGTAGTTATCTCTAGCCAAGGCGGTTTTCCCTAACCCAGGCGTTTACGCCTGGGACGCGAAACGCAAATGATAAGTATCTTTTTTCTTATCGGCCCCTTTAGGGGCATTGGCGGATCTCTTGCGCCCCTAAAGGGGCTGAAAAACAAAAGAACAAATGGAGGAACACCTTTCTATTCCCAGGCGTAAACGCCTGGGCTAGAGAAATTCGTCAACGTCCGCTCCACAATCCCTCCAAAGGCGATCAAATCCCCAAATCCCAATCCTCCTCACTCGTCGGCGACGAGAATTTCCGCGATGTGTTTCACCTCGATCCGTCGGCCCGCCTCGCTACGGCGCAAAATGCCTCCGATGTGCATCAGGCAGCTCGAATCGGGCGACACGAGCACGTCGGCCCCGCTGGCCAGCACGGCGTCCACTTTCGCCTGGCCCATCGCCAGCGACGTGCCGGGCATCTTCACGCTGAACGTCCCGCCGAATCCGCAACATTCCGGCATGTCGGGCAGCGGGCAATACTCCAGCCCGCGGACGTTTTTCAAAAGCGTGATCGGCGGCTCGACCACGCCCAGCTCGCGCCGCGTGTGGCATCCGTTGTGCAACGTCACCTTGCGCGGATAGCTCGCGCCCGTGTCCGTCACGCCGAGCACCTCGACCAGAAACTCCGTCAGTTCGACCACGCGACGGCCGATCTCGACGATCCGCGGGTCCGGATCGACGTGCTCGAAGAACACGCGACACATCGCCACGCAGGAACCCGACGGGCCGACGATCCACCGATAGGGCTCGAACACGTCGCAGAAGTGCCGCACCACTCGCCGCGCCTCGGCCCAATAGCCCGAGTTGAACGCCGGCTGTCCGCAACAGGTCTGCTCCTTGGGAAACACGACCGAGACGTTCTGCCTTCGCAGCAACTCGACGGTCGCCCGGGCCGCGTCGGGAAAGAACTGATCGACGTAGCACGGCACGAACAGCGCGACCGGTTCGCCCGGCTCGTACTTCGGATATTCCCAAACCGGCGGCAAGGATTGTTGGAGTTGGATCATGACGTTCGTGTTTTCGGCAATCGCAAAAAAAGCGTCGTCGCTTGGTCGGCCGATCCCCATGGAGAATCATCCCGCCGCCACCGCTCAGTGTACCCCCTACTCGGTCTAGTGACAAGCCGTACCCGAAGGTCCGCCGGGTTGGTTCCATTGCCTCGTTTAGCCGATCCCCGGTAGAATAGGGCATTTGCATCTCCCCGCCCACCGACCTGTCTCCCTCCGTACAACGCTTTCCCCGCGGTGCCCCCATGAAACGCTTTTGCCTCCCGATTTCCCTCGGCCTTTTGTCGCTCGCGTGGATTTTCGTCGCGCCGCGCGCCGTTTGTGGCGAAGACGCATCGTCCGTCGATTACGATCGTCTTCACGTCGGCGAACAGGCTGACGGCCGCATCGTCGTGCCCACCAATCAGGTCCTCTCGCCCCTGGGCGAGCAAGTTGGTTTTCCCGCCCGGCCCACCGCCGTCGCCTTGAGCCCCGACGGTCGCCGGCTCGCCGTCCTGTGCAGCAACCGCGTCTTAACGATCGACCCCGACACCAAGAAGATCGTCGGCAATGTCAAACACAACGGCAGTTTCACGGGCATTCTCTTCGACGGCAAGGGCCGGCAGTTGTTCGCCTCGACGATCTCCGGCACGGTCGAAGTCTACGCCGTCGGCCCCGAAGGCAAATTGACCCACCGACGGTCGATTCGCCTCACGCCCCGCGCGGCCGGCGGTCGCGGCGGCGTCGCGCCGTCGGGACTCGCGCTCGATCCCGGCGGCAAAACCGTCTGGGTCGCCTACAACATGGCCAACGTGGTGGGCGAGGTGGACACGGCCTCGGGCAAGGAACTGCGAAAAATTCCCGTCGGCAACGCCCCCTACGACGTCGCCTTCGCCGCCGGCAAGCTCTACGTGAGCAATTGGGCCGGGCGCATTCCCGCCAAGGGCGAC
>DATECS010000075.1:0-4533 GCA_035286785.1 Thermoguttaceae bacterium
TGCCGACGGCACGACGGTGCCCACGCGCGCCACGGCCCTGCCGCCCCACGCGGAAAGTTCGGCTCGACGGGAGACTCGCCCTCCCGTCGCGGCCGAGTTTTTCTCTCAGGGCGGATCGGTGGGGCGATGACCGTCCCGGAAATGGTAGAGTGGGGCGGCGGAACACCGTTTGGCCCATGACTTCGGTGGGGCGACGACCGTCCGGGAACCGGAGTGGTTTTTTCAGGCGTTTTCGGGGACGGTCATCGCCCCACCCTACGATTGCTACCCCGGTCCCGTGCGCAGGATTTCGCTGATCGGCGTCAAGGTGTCGAGGTTGCCCGAGTCGAGGCATTTCAGAAAATCGTCGGCGGCCGATTGAAGCTCTTCGACCACGGGTCCGCAACGATCGGCGACGTCGTTCACCTCCCAGCGGTCGTCCGGTTTGACGAACAATCGCGGCACGTCGAGCAGCCGCATGTACCACGCGGGCACGCGAATGGCCGCCTCCGCGCCGGGGCTGCCCAGCACGAGCCGGTCGCGGACGATTTCCACGTCGCTTCGAATGATTGGCATGAGGCTCTTGCCAATCGTGGTTCCGGCCGGGTCTTGGAGCGACCACCATTCGAGCAACGTGGTGCGCAAATCGGCCGGCGTGACGAGGGCCTGGCCGCGGCCCGCCGCGCCGAGCCCGCCGGGCAATCGGACCATCATCGGCACATGGACTAATTCGCCATGCAACGCATCGCCGCACTCGCCGACCCGGCCGTGCTCGCCCAAGGGGAAGCCCCGGGCCGAAACGAGGGTCAAGAGCGTCTCTTTGGCGAACGGCCCGTCGTCGAGCGATTCCAACAGAGCGCCGACGCACGTGTCCAGCAACGAGACCTGACCGGCGTAGGATTGCACGAGGCCGAGCAACTCGTCCGGATCAAAATCCTCGGGCAGCGCGAGCGACGGCACGTCGGCCCCCCGGGGCGGCGCGGGATCGCCCGGTTCGGCGTAGCGCTCGCGGAATTGGTATGGTGCGTCCCAGCACGTTCCCAGGCTCGACAGATGGACCCAGAGCAGGAACGATTCTTCGCTCCGGGTTGAGTCGAGCCAATCGAGAATTTGGGCGAAACAGCGAGCCAGATGGGTCTCGTCCACGTCGTCGGCCGGCTCGATCCGCTCGGGCGGGTCCAACTCGATGATTTCGTGGAAGGCGGCAGCCGCCGGATGGCCGGCCACGGCCGGGTCGTCGGTCAGGAGCGTGGCGGCCACGCCGGCGGCGGCCAACTGTCGCGGAAAATCGGCCGCCGGTCGAGCGTCGTGTCGGCCGAGCAGAGGATGCCGACCCTGCCAGACGCTATTCAGGAATTCTTCGAGGCCCGGGCCCGGTGCTATCGCCTGGTCAAACGTGAACGCCTCGCACGCCAGACGGTCGATCGAAGGTGTCTCAATCCAGGCGTTGCCGTAGGCGCCCAGGTGGCCGACGTGCAGGCGGTCGATAACCAGACAAATCGCGTTCATGGGGGCGATTGTACCGCGCGGGGCGGGAACGCAACAGTCGGGTGGGAAGAGATGATATTTACCGAGCCGCGACCGTAAGGGAGCGGTTGTGGATCGTAACGTTCACGACCGCTCCCTTACGGTCGCGGCTCGGATATATCAATCCGAACGGATTCACAATGTCTCAGGGCGTACCGCTCCAGGAGATGGTGTCGGCGTCGTTCGCGGCCGTTTCGTCGTCGGGGCCGCGAAGGCTGATGAGGATCGGCTGGCCCGAGGGCATCATGTCGTCCGAGGGCGGGACGCCGTACTCGGCGCGATATTGCTTTCGCTTACACTCATTCATCCGTGGGCCTCGGCAATACAGGCGTATGAATCCACGGCAGGCGAGATCTTTCACCGCCTGATACTTCTGTAAGAAGCCGCATTTCCGCAGCAGCTCACATTCTTCGGTCATGAGCCATCTCTCATCCCAGTCTGAAGCGTTCGAGCGATATTCACTGTTATTGTGGGGTACCGACGGATTTTCGCGGATCGGTTGGCGCGGCTTGCGACGATTGCCGCTGGACGGACGATTTCGCGCGATAGATGTCTGACAAAAGTTCTTCATAGCCGTGGACCATGCGGTCGACGGACCATTGGGCCAGCACCAACTCGCGGCCCGCGCGACCCATCGCCGCGGCCTGTTTCGGATCGGCCAGCAGTTCGACGACGGCCCGGGCGGCGGCGTCGACGTCGCCGGGGTCGTAGAGACGGCCGGTCTTGCCGTCGAGCACCGTTTCGCCGATCGAACCGACGCGAGGGGCGACCACCGGCTTCTCGGCGGACAATGCTTCGAGAATCGACACGGGATTGGCTTCCATGTCGGAAGTCAACAGCATCACGTCGAACAAGGCCAATAGCTCGGGCACGTCGGCGCGATTGCCGAGGAACGCGACCGACCGGACCAAGCCCAAATCCACCGCGAGCGATTCGAGCCGTTTTCGCTCGGGCCCGTCGCCGACGATCAGAAATCGGGCCGCCGGCAGGTGGCCGACGATCTTGGCCGCGCAGTGGAGGAATCGGTCGTGGCGTTTCTCGGGCCGCAACGCGGCGACGATGCCCACGACCGGAGTCTCCTTGCCCAGGCCAAGTTCCATGCGAAGCGCGTCGCCGGGCCAACGAGGATGGAACCGCTGGGTATCGACGCCGTTGGGAATGACGCGGACCTTGGCCGCCGGGCAGCCTTCGTGCTCGGCCAGGTACTTTCCGTGCGGCTCGGCCACGGCCACAAAAGCGTCGGTCACGGGCGCCAGACGCCGGTTGAGCCACTCGACGTGGTCGGGCAGGCCCGTCGAATGGAGCCACGAGCAAATGACCGGCACGCCTTCGAGCTTCGCGGCCAATCGGCCCCAAAACATTTTGTCGCCGCCGGTGCCCACCGTGACGACCGCGTCGATCCGCCGGCGCCGCAACAGACGCCGGAGCCGGCCGAGCACGGCGATGTCGTACTTATTGGCCAACAGGCCGGTCCACGTCGGAACCTCCTCGGCCAGCACGTCGCCCAGCGGGCCGCGGTATTTCAGGCAGCACAGTTCGGGAATGAAGTGGTCGCGGTCGAGTCGGCGAATCAACTCGACCAAAAGCGTCTCGGCGCCGCCGACGGGCATGCACGTAATGACGAACATGACCCGAAGCGGGCCGCGATCTTCGAGCGGAGTCAGTTTGCGTTGGTGGAACAGCATGGCGTGGCATCAGGGGTGGGAGAAATGGGAAGGTAAGGTCGCGTGCGAAATCGCGGCGGCTCCAGGCGTCGCGGGTCGATGGTGGCCCGATTTTTCAGGCGGACCATGTCGGGATCGACGTGCATCCGTTGGAGGTGGAAGGGGTCTTCGCCCTGCAGGTTGTAGCCGCCGTAGGCTGAGCAGTAGCCGCGGTAGCCGGCCTCGCGGGCCATTGCCAGGGCGTCGCTACGAATGTTCAAGTAGTGGCCAAAGGGGAAGGCGATGTAGCGGATCGGGTGACCGATCAAGTGGGCCAGCTCGCGCCCGGCGACGACAATCTCGTCGTGGAGCCGGTCGCGGTTGTGGACCGCGGCCAGATCGTCGTGGTGACGGCAGTGACAGCCGATCTCGATGCCCGAGTCGGCCATCGCGCGAAGTTGTTCGATCGTGTTGGCCGGGAAGTCGTAACCCAAGTCGCGATCGTGGGCGAACGGCTGCCCTCGCTGGGCGTTCCAGAGGGTCGCGAAGTAGGTGCAGGGGATTCGCCGCTTGACCAACAGCGGGATGGCGTGGCGGCAGTTCTCGGCGTAGCCGTCGTCGAACGTAATGGCCACGGCCGGGCGCGTACTGTCATTCTCGCGGAGCCGACGTTGGACCTCTTCGAGCGAGATCAGGTCGAAGTGTTCTTGGAGCCAGTCGATCTGGCGGCGGAACAGGTCGTTCGGCACCGTCCAATCGGTCGGCCGGTCATCGGCCACGCGATGGTAGAAGAGCACCGTGATCGGCAGTCCGCCCCGCGCCGCGACGCGGCGGCGATACGAGGCGCGGTAAGGCCGCGAGCCGTGATAGTAGACGTTCAACAGGAGTTGTTTCCAGGGCGACATCGAGAGCGTTGCTCCAACCGTGACCGCGTTGGATCGTTAGCCGCCGAGCCTGCTCGGCGCCGACGAAGTGTCACAACAACGGCTTGTTCCAACGCCGAGCAGGCTCGGCGGCTAACGTGTTTGTCATTACTCGAACAGTCAATTTAGTGCTGTTTCAAATGGTCCATGCCGCGGCGGATCCATTGCCGGGCTTCGACCCCGGCGACCCAAACCGCATGACGCAACTGGGCGCTGGGGTGGCGCGCCACGATGCGGATGGTCAGGCTGTCGCGCCGCCGCGCGTTCCAATGGGATTTATAGGATTCGTCGCCCCGCAGGAAGTCGTAAGCCCGATAGCCGTTGCGGATCGCCCAGGCGAGCACGGCCAACTGAAGGGCATGGCCGGGCTGGAGGTCGAGCCGCGTCGGGTCGATGCCTGATTGGTAAGCATAGATCACTCCGTCGCCAACGAACTGATATTCGGCCGCCGCGGGCCGTCC
>DATECS010000076.1:0-2138 GCA_035286785.1 Thermoguttaceae bacterium
CCGCAGCCGGGCCGACCCGACCCGCCGCCCCCGCAACCGCCGCCACCACGCTCGTGACGATCGACGGACCGTGGGACGTGAGCTTCCCGCCAAACCTCGGCGCGCCGCCGAAAGTCCAGCTCGCCAAACTCGAATCGTGGACGGCCAGCTCTAATGACGGCGTGAAGTATTTTTCCGGCACCGCGACCTACTCGAAGACGTTGACCGCGCCGCCGGACTGGTTCAGTCCCGACACGGGTGTCTTCCTTGATCTCGGTCGCGTCGGCGATCTCGCGGAAGTCTCGGTCAATGGCCGGGTATTCGAAACCTTGTGGAAGCCGCCGTATCGCGTGGATGTGTCCGGCGCACTCCGTCCGGGGGCGAACCAGCTCGAGGTCAAGGTCACCAACGAGTGGACCAACCGCCTGCTGGGCGACCGGCCGCTGCCGCCCGAGAAGAAAGTGCTCGACCGCGGAGCTGCGCAGCCGGGCGGTTTTGGCGGACGCGGCGGAACCCCGGCCCTGACCGAGGCCGGGCTCATGGGCCCCGTCACGGTGGTTTCCCGGGTTCTCAACCGCGTCGCGGACGGACGCGACGGCAACATCGCCGGCATCCCGGTGAACTACACCGAATCAAGAGCCGGTACGTACAAGCTGCCGGATCTCCTTACCCTGGCCAACGGCCGGCCGGTGCGCGACGCAAAGACCTGGAATCAGAAACGCCGGCCCGAACTCGTGCGTTTGCTCGAGGAGAACCAGTTCGGCCGCAGTCCCGGGCGCCCGGCGGACCTGAGCTTCGAAATCACCGAGCCGGGCACGCCGGAATTCGGCGGCAAAGCCGTCCGCCGGCAAGTGACCATTCGTTTCACGAAGGACAAGGGCGGACCGAAGATGGACCTGCTCCTCTACCTGCCCGCCGGCGCGATCAAGCCCGTCCCGGTGTTGCTGAATGCCAGTTTCACGGCGAACAACCTGACGGCGGACGATCCGGGCGTGAAGGTGGGCGAAATCTGGAACCCGCAGGAAAAGAAACGAGTGCCAGCCATCGCGGGGCGTCGCTTTGGGCGGCTAAACGTGCTCCCCACGTTGGAAAAGGGTTTCGGCATCGCCACCGTCAATTATGCCGACATCGATCCCGACGCGCTGGGCGCCGTGGCCTTTGGCGTGCGTGCGACGTACCTGAAGCCGGGCCAGACCGAGCCGGCGGCGGACGAATGGGGCGCGATCGCGGCGTGGGCCTGGGGCTTGAGCCGCGCGGTGGATTATTTTGAAACGGACAAGGACGTTGACGCGAAGCGCGTCGCCATCCTGGGAGTATCGCGGCTCGGCAAGACGGTGCTCTGGGCCGGGGCGCACGATCCGCGCATCGCGCTCGTCATCGCCAGCTGTTCGGGCGAAGGCGGCGCGGCCCTCAGCCGGCGCAACTACGGCGAGACGGTGGCGCACCTCGTCGCGCCAACGCGTTATCCGTACCAGTTTGCGGTGAACTACCAGAAATGGGCCGGCAAGATGGATTCCGCGCCTTTCGATGCGCACATGCTGGTTGCGCTCATGGCACCGCGGCCCCTCCTGCTCCAGACGGGCGAAACCGATTACTGGTCGGATCCCAAGGGCGAATTCCTGGCCGCCGCCGCCGCGACGCCCGCGTACCGTTTGCTGGGGCAACAAGGAATGGAAACCGAACAGATGCCGCAACCGGGCCAGATCGTAGGCCACACCCTCGCCTATTACATGCACGCCGGAGGGCACGGAACCGTCCCGTCCGACTGGGAGGTGTTCTTGAATTTCATGCAAGCGCACCTGTCACTGCAGCCCGTTTTGCCCTAGCCGCGGGGCGTTTTCTGGCTACAATCGATGCACCCGACCCGCTGTTGGGTCGAAAACTTTCGAGCCCGATATATTCATCCAGAGATGCCTGAACCATGAGCACCCCATCGCCATCGCCCAACCCGCCACCGGAAAACGTCGTTTCGGCCGAGAGCCAGCGGCTAAGGCTGGCACGGGAGGCCGAACAGAAACGCAATCGCGATGTCAGCCACCTGCTGAAGGGCGGGAATTTCCGTCAGCATATGGCCAAGCGCAGCATGCCCCACGTCCGGGGCCGGTAGAGGAGATCGACGAGCTGGATTGGATCTACTGCACGCGACGAGCCTCCTTTGC
>DATECS010000077.1:0-3029 GCA_035286785.1 Thermoguttaceae bacterium
ACCACCAGGGCATTGGCCACCAGATTCACCAGCTGGGTGACCTCCATGTCCAGTTGGTAGTGGCGGATCAAGTCGGTCAGTCCATCCACGCAATTGTGGCAGGAGGTGACCACCACCTTGGCCCCGGTGGCCTTGAGCTGGTTTGCCTTGATGATCGCCGATTTCAGCCGCCGCGGCGTGTACTGCGACATGCTCATGGCCCCGCCGCCTCCCGTGCAGCAGAAATTTTCGGCACGGTTCGGGTGCATCTCGCGGAAGTCGGTCGTCACGAGATTCAACAGCTCGCGGGGCTCCTCGAACAGACCGCAGCTTCGGGCGTTGTTGCAGGAGTTGTGGAAGGTGACCGGCGTGGTGTTTCGCGTCTTATCGACCTTGATCCGGCCTTCCTTGATGTAACGAAGCATGGTGAGGACCGAGCTTTCCATCGTACAAGTAGTGCGAAATCTTGCTGAACGGCACATAGGCCAAAAAGAATGCCGTCAACAGGAAGAAGGTGAGGATGTGCCACTCGCCGTGCGTCGACTCGTTGGGGGCGGCTAAAACCGCAAAGAGCAGCCACACCGTCAGAAGCGCCAGCGAGAAATAGTCGTCCGGCGAACTGATCGCCCGCATGTAGCGGCTGCCGATCCGCCGTGCCATGCGGATCCCTCCCACCGCACACGCGGCACCCGTGATCACTTGAAAAGCTACAACGACCCAGCCGTTCTCCAGCAGCGTCGGGCCGTAAGGAATGACGAAGGAGAGCAGGATCGCTGCTGCCACGCCCAGATGGAAGACGACAAACTGCACGTACAAGAGGCACTTCTGTCGAGTGCTCTCCATCGCCCAGGGCATCGCAATGTTGGCCCAGGAATAGAGGATTCCCCCGGTCGGCGTCGTATTCGGCGGCAAGTGTTTATTTAGAAAGGCTTTATAGACAAGACTTCGATTTTCGTGGGAAGTCCCTCTCGACCTTCCGCGAGATATCTACCACGGAACGTATAGCAAACCTATACTCGATAGTCAAGATGCTGGGCACGGGGCCCGTTGAGTTTTAGGCCGTGACGTTTTCCCGGCGGGAGCATGCGCCCATGTGTGGGGAAGAATTCGATCCGCGAAGGGCGGTCCGGTCGCAATGGCGGAAATTGGCCGAATCGTATACCGAGTTTCGCAAGTCGCCGAACCGCTACAACGAGCTGATCGAAGTGCCGGCCATGCGAGGGCTCCTGGGCGACGTGGCGGGACTCGACGTTCTCGACGCGGGATGCGGCACCGGCGCCCAAACTCGCTATTGCGCTCGTAACGGCGCCAACGTCGTGGGCGTGGATATTTCCCACCGATTGCTCGTCGAGGCCCGCAAGCTGGCCGCCGAAGAGGGCTTCGATATCGACTACGTGGAAGGCGACATCGAAGACCTGGGCATGTTCCGGAGCGAACGTTTCGACGCCGTCGTCTCGAGCGTAGTGCTCGCGTTTCATCTGGAGAAGGTCTTTACCGAGTTCAACAGGGTGCTTCGGCCGGGCGCACGGCTCCACCTGAGCGACCTGCATCCGATGTTCCATTGCGGTCGCGGGGAAGTCCGCGACGGCCGGCAGAGTCTGGTTGTCTCGGGCTATTTTGATCGGACGGTCCGAAGCGTTGCCAGTCCGTTCGGCAAGGTGCAAGGCGGCGAGGACGTCATCTTCTACTGGCAACATCACCCCCTTCACGATTATTTCGACGCGCTGGCGGCCAGCGGCTTTGTCGTGGAAAGATACCTCGAGCCGCAGCCGAGCCGCGACGACGGCTCGGTCAAAGCCGAAAGGGCCAACTCTTATCCGGTCTTCTTCCTCATCAAGGCCCGCAAGGAACGGGGCGTGTGAATTCCACTTGTCGCCGCTGGCCCATCCGGCTACGCTGTATCCTGCGACTCTCGGACGAGCCAGGAGCACCGACTTGACGCAGGATATCGGACCGCCGACCGCTGACCACCGCGCGCAAGAGAACATCCGCTCGCTGATCGAGTTTAATGGGCAGCGAGCGGAGATTGAGTACGCGCGGACCGAGGGCCGCGAGGTCAAGTCGGTGGGGATCGTCGGGGCCGGCACGATGGGCGCGTCCATTGCCGCTTGCACCGCCGCCCACGGACTGCCCGTGGTGATTACCGACGCCGATCCGCGCGTCCTGGCCGGCTTGCCCCGAAAGCTGGCCGCCGAATGGGCCGGCGTAGGCAAGCCGGCGACGTCAGAACACGAATCGGCCGTCGGCCGGTCGGTCCGGCCGACCACAGACACCGCGGCAGTCGCCCGATGTGATCTCGTTCTGGAAGCGGTGGTCGAAAAGCCGGCGGTCAAGCGGCAGGTGTTTGCCGATTTGGAGCCGAAGCTCGAAGGAGGAGCCATTCTGGCGTCGAATACGTCAACGCTTCCGATCACGCGGCTGGCCGCCGAGCTTGCCGATCCGAGCCGGTTCTGCGGGCTTCATTTTTTCCATCCGGTGGGCGAGCGTCCTCTGGTGGAGGTCGTCCGCGGCCTGCGAACGAGCGACGGAACCGTCGCCACCGCGGTAGCCTACGTGAAGGCGATCGGCAAGATACCGCTGGTCGTTCGCGACGGCCCGGGGTTCGTGGTCAACCGCCTGTTGGTCCCCTACGCCGGCGAGGCGATGCAACTGCTGCTGGAGGGTGTGCCGATCGAGGCCGTCGAGCAGGCTGCCGCCGACTTCGGCATGCCGCTGGGACCGCTTGCGCTGTTGGACCAGTTGGGCCTGGACACGGTGCTCGACTGCGGCTGGGTCCTCTCGGGCGCGTACCCCGACACCGTGGCGACGTCGCCCCTGTTGGTGGCGATGGTCAAGGCAGGCCGATTGGGGCAGAAATCAGGCGCCGGTTTTTTCGCCTATCGGGGCGAGCCCGCACGGACGCCTGGGATAGAGCGAAACGATGCCCCAGCCTGTCGGCCCCGGGGCTTCGCTCCTCTCAGCCGCCGGCCACCCGATCGCGATCCGGCCGTCGACGCCCTCATCGACCGCTGGGCTGGTCCGCCCCAAAAGCATACTCGTGAAACGATCAC
>DATECS010000078.1:0-11922 GCA_035286785.1 Thermoguttaceae bacterium
TCACCCTTCACCCTTCACCCTTCCTACTTCACCCTTCTCACTTCCCCGCCAGAATCAAATCCAACCGCTTCCCCCTCTCTTCCAGCGACAGCCGTTCGCTGCCTTCGAGCGTCATCCAGCCGTTGTAGCCGATCTGGTCCAACGCGGCGCGGACGCTTGGCCAGTTCACGCCGCGGTCGCGGATATCGACCCAGTTGCCGCCTTGCCCGTTCGCGTTCAGTCGGAAATCCTTCGCGTGGACCTTCACGATCAGCCGGCCCAGCGCGCGGATCCACTCCTCGGGCGGCGCGTAGATGACGTGGTTGGCGATGTCGTAATAGGCCTGGACCCAGTGCGAGTTGAACGAGCCGATGAAGTGGGCGAACAACTCGGGCTTGACCCAAAGGTTGTTCCAGACGTTTTCCACGGCGATGACCACGCCCGTCCGTTCGGCGACGGGCAGCAATCGCTCGATCGCCTTGCGACTCGCGTCGGTCGCGTGGTTATGGGCCTCGATGTACTCTTTGTATTTCGCGTTGTCGCCGGCGACGACTTGCTCGAGGTGGCCGGTCTTTTCGTCGAACCGGATGTCGAACTCCCACGGCTTGGGCATCGCCATGCCGCCGATCTTGCAGGGGACCACCAGCACCACGTCGGCCCCATAGCCCTGCGCGGCCTCTAGCGCAGCGGCGATGTTGTCGATATCGCGCGCCACCCGGCCCGTGTTCGGATCGTTCACGTTGGCCCAGCCGAACATGACGGAGTGGATTCTCATGCCGAGCCGCTCGGCCAGCAGATGGTCGCGCGCCGCGTCCCGCGACGACTTGCGCCAGGCCGTCTCGCCGCGGGTCTCCATCCCCTCGATCCCCACGGCCTTCCAACTTTTGAACGTCTCCTCCGACGGCGCGCCGATCAACGCCTTGTGCGGCGTGGTTTTGAACTTGGGCTGCTCCGCCGGCGCGGCCGTGGCAGAAAAGCGTCCGCCCACGAGCAGCCCGGCGGTCGCCAACGTCGAGGCAGCCAGGAAGTCACGTCGATGAAGATAGGTGCGCATGGAGGGGGACTCCGGTTGAGGAAGGATATTCACCAAAGAAGATGATACCTTCTCGACCGTCGCGGGTCAAGAAACACGCCGCTTAAACCACGAACACGTTAGCCGTCGAGCCTGCTCGACGAAAGAATGGAACCACAGATGAACACAGATAGATTTCTGGATCTATATCTCTGTTCATCTGTGGTTCCCTTTCCCTCCGTGCCTCCGTGGTGAGAAAGCCGTCCTATGTGGGAATCATCCACGGCAACAGGTAGGCCTGGGCCAGCGTCAACAGGCCCATGAGCACGGCGAGCGTGAGACTGTGAAAGAAAACGAAACGGAGAATGCGACCTTCGCCGCCCGACTGGCCGGTGGCCACCGCGGCGACGACGATGCTTTGGGCGTCGATCATTTTGCCCATCACCCCGCCCGTGCTGTTCGACGCGACGATCAGAATCGGATTGAGGTTGAGATGGAGCGTACGGTTCAATTGCTCGGTGGTGATGCGTTGCAGGCTGCCGAACAGGGCGTTGGACGACGTGTCCGATCCGGTCAACGCCACGCCGAGCCAGCCCAGCATCGGCGCGAAGAACGGATAGAGCCAGCCGGAATGGGTGAACGCCAGCCCGAGCGTCGCGTCCATCCCGCTGAACTTGGTCAACAGAGCCAGCGCCAACATGCAGGCGATCGTGGCCAGCGCCCAGCGAACCCGATAGAGCGTCCGCAGGAATTCGGCGGCGAAACCTCGCCATCCGATGCGAAGCCAAAACGCGGAAATCACGGCCGCCAAAAAAATGCTCGTGCCCGTGGTCGAAAGCCAGTTGAAATCGTAGGTCGCCTTCTCGGGCAGTTCCGCGCGGTCGGCGCCCTCGGGCACCGGCACGACGGGCGACGCGCGATACACACGGTTGTGCAGCCGGGGGACTTCGACCGTGAATTTGGTTACGCCTCGCAGTACGCCAAACGGCTGCCAGAGCTTGGGCACGGCGGCTGGCGGCGCGGTGGGCGAGACGCCGCGCCACGAGTTGGCCGCCGTTTGCACGTCGCCGTCCAAAAGGAACTTCCCCGTCGGCCAGCCCCAGAGGAAAACCATCAACGACAACACGGCCCAGGGCATCCACGCATAGGCGACCTGCCGCGTGGTGAGAGGCGGCTCGGCCGGACGACGTGACGCATCGGCCGCGTCGGTGTCGTTCGAGCGTTCGTCGGGAAACCGCCAAATCTCCTTCGGCCGCCAAAAACAGAGAAACACCGTCAGGACCACCAACGAACCGACTCCGCCGAAAACGTCAACCAACGTCGGGCCGTGCCAGTTCGACATGAAAAACTGGATGCCCGCGAAACTGACGCCACAAACGGCAATGGCGGGCCAACATCCTTTCACGCCCTTCCAGCCCGACATCACGGCCACGAGCCACGCGGGCACGATGAGCGAGAAAAAGGGCAACTGCCGGCCGGCCATCTGGCTCAGCGCCATTTGATCGAGGCCCGAGAATTTGGCCAGCGTAATAATCGGCGTGCCCAACGCTCCGAACGCCACCGGCGACGTGTTGGCGATCAACGTCAGTCCGGCGGCGTACAGCGGCGAGAAGCCAATGCCGATCAACAAGGCGGCGCAAATGGCCACGGGCGTGCCGAACCCGGCCGCGCCCTCCAGGAACGTGCCAAAGCAAAAGGCGATCAGAAGGGCCTGGATCCGCCGGTCGGGCGAAATGGCCGTGACCGACCGCTTCACAATGTCGAACTGGCCCGAGCGAACCGTGAGCTGATAGAGCAGCACCGCGTTGAAGACGATCCATCCGATGGGAAACAGTCCAAAACACGCCCCGTTGGCCGCGGCGGCCAGCGCGGCGTCGCCCGGCATGCCGAAACCGAAGACGCTGGCGGCCAGCGCGGCGACAAGCGAAATGCCGGCCGCCCGCGGCGCGGAAATACCCACGGCAAGCAGCCCCAACAACAACACAATCGGCAACGCCGCCACCGCCGACGAAAGCCACGCCGAGCCGAACGGGTCGTAAACCTGAGTCCATTCCATCGCGCGGTTGCTCGTTCACAAAGCAATCGTAGGCCGGGTCGAGACCCGGCGAGTGAAACGTAAATCGTTTAAAATAATCTATCTGCGTTTATCCGCGTTCCTCCGCGGTTCCCCGCCTAACGGATCGAACGGCGCCGCATGAGGCGGAAATAAATCCGAGAAATCCGCAACGTCAACCGCGCGCGAAAACCTTCGAACGTCTTGTGGACTTCCTTGAGCAGCTCGGGCACGGGCAGGTGCTGGGGGCATTTTTTGACGCACTTGCCGCACTCGGTGCATGCGGAGGCGAGCGTGTGCCGCTCTTCCAGAATGCCGCCGGCGCGGAAGAGATAGGCGAACTGGTGGCCCGCCTTGCCGCCGAATAACGCATAGCTGTCCAAGGTTTGCAGGCACGCCGGAATGTTGATCCCGGCCGGGCAAGGCATGCAATACTGACAGCCCGTGCAACCCGCCTTCATCGCCGCGCGATAGGCGGCGGCCGCCTCGTCGAACAGGGCCAATTCGTCCGCCGCGAGCGCGTCGGGCCGCGCCGATTCGACCGTCTGTAGGTTTTCCTCAAGGTCCGACTCGTGCGTCATGCCCGAGAGAACCACGTGGACCTCCGGATGGTTCCACACCCAGCGAAGCGCCCAATCGGCGGGCGAGCGTTTTTCGGCGGCGCGATCCCATATCCGCTGGATGTGGGGCGGCGGCGTCTTGGCCAGTTTCCCTCCGCGCAGCGGTTCCATCACCACAACGCCCAGTCCCTTTTCGGCGGCGTGGCGCAACCCCTCGCGGCCCGCTTCTTGTTCGGTATCGAGATAGTTGTACTGGATCTGGACGAATTCCCAGTCGTAATCGTCCACTAGCCGCTTGAACTCGTCGCGGCCCGCATGGCACGAGAAACCGATATGTCCGATCCGCCCCTCGCGCCGGGCCCGTTCGAGCGATTCAATGACGCCTCGCTGCTTCAGGAACTTCCACCGGGACTCGGTCAACATGTGGATCAGATAGTAGTCGATCCGATCGGTGCGGAGTTTTTCGAGCTGTTTGGCCAGTAGTTTCGACACGTCGCCCGGCTCGCGGACCAGCCAGTGCGGCAGCTTGGTGGCCAGCTTGACCCGCGGCCGATAACCGTCGGCCAGCGCCTCGCCCAAGAGCGGCTCGCTCTCGCCGTCGTGATAGGTGAAGGCCGTGTCGAGATAGTTGATGCCCGCGTCGATGGCGCGGCGGACCAACCGCACGGCCGCCGGTCGGTCAATGTGGTTTTTCTTATCCGTCGGCAGACGCATGCAGCCAAGCCCCAACGCGGAAACCCGATCGCCCGATCGCGGCATGATGCGGTATTGCATGGACGATAATCTCGCGTGGAATCGTTTGCGAAGCGAACCCCCGCCCGATTCTACCACACAAGAGCAAGATCGCCAACGTAGGGTGCATCTGGCACGTATTCCTCACGCTCCGCGTGAGGTCCGACTAAAGCCAACGTAGGGTGCGTCGGGACGCACCAAGCATCTCGCGCGGCATATCATTGCCGTCTCCGCCCAAAGCAACCACAAACCGGACCTCACGCGGAGCGTGAGGAATACGTGGTGCGTCCAGACGCACCCTACGAATTACTCCGGCGCGTCCACCACCCCGAGCTTGATCTCCTCCGAATTGGCCTTCAACTCCGGCGCGTACATCGCCGACCCGCGAGTGGGCAGGGCGCTGAAGCGGCCGGGGATTTCGGCTCGCATCCGGTAGCTGACCGAGTGCTTTCCCCGGGCCAACTGGCGGACGAGGAACACGACGCGGTTGTCGCGGAATTCGACGTAGGCGCCCAACTCGTTGCCGTTGTAGCCGCTGCGCACCTCGACCGGCTCGAACCCGGCCGGCTTCATGTCCTCGAACACGAGGTACTCGTAGTCGTTCTTGCTTTCGAGTTCGAGTTCGATCTCGACCAGGTCGCCGCTGGTCAGCTCGGCCAGGTTGGCCAAGGGCGCCCGCTCGTACTTTTCGACCCGTTGATCGACCGCCTGCCCGCGCGAGCCGGCCGCTTTCACCGTGGCCTCGACCGGCTTGAGCCGGTAGTATTTGCGCTGGACCTTGATCTCGAGCCCGGCCGCCTTGATGAAATCTTCGAGCGTGAAATTGGTCTGATAAGCGTTGTAGTAAAGCGGCCCGCGGCCCTTGCGCCGCAGTTCAATCGTGTGCCGCCCGGTCGAAAGCTGATCGCCTGTCAGTACGAGCTTGTTGTCGAAATCAAACAGGTTGTCCGGCGTGATCTCGACCGCCTTTTGCAACTTCCCGTCGAAATAAACCTCGACGGTCATCGCGGGCCGATCCTCGCCGCTGGCCTTGAGGAAATCGGCCATCGCCTCGATGCAGATCGCCGTGTCCCGGGTCGAATTCCAATAGGTGGCGTTCTTGCGGTTGTTCAACAGATATTTGACGAGCCGCGCGGCCACCTCGCCCTTCGGATCGGTTCGGCAGAGCAGTTTCAGGTAATAGGCCTGCGCCTCGTACTCGCTGCCGTACCAGCACCACCAGTAGCCGCCGGGCAGATTGAGCCACGCGGTCTGGTTCTCGTCGTCCTGCTGGAGATACTGCCCGAGGTTGCGCAGAATCATGGCCAGCTTGTCCTTCTCGCCTTGCTTCTCCAGCGCCAGCCCATACATGGCCTTGCTGTAGACGGCCAGTTCGTTGCGATCGCGGTAGAGGTAGTCTCGCATCGCGTCGTTCACAACGCCCGCGTCGACCAGCACCATGTAGACGAATGCGTCGAGATTGTCGGCCGCGTGTTTCCACTGCGGACGCTTCTTCTCGTTCTTCGGATCCAGCTCGGCGTTCCTGAGCCGCGCGACTTGCTCGTCCTGATAGCGCGTCAACCACGCGACGCCACGCTCCATCACGCCGGGCACCAGGGCCACGTCGTTCGCCCGCGCAATTTGCAGCCCGTGGACCACGTAGGTCGTGGTGTGCGGATAGGACTGCTCGCCCCAGCCGCTGAACCACCCCCAGCCGCCGTCGGAGCACTGCATTTGGGTCAGGGCGTTCACGCCGTCCTTCACCATGCGGCGCACTTCCTCCGTGTCGAACACGGGGTTGCGCTTATATCGCTTCCATTGCTCGGCCCGTTTCGTATCATCGCCGATCTCCTGGGCATTGAGATTCGTCCGCTTTTTTTGGACGGCCTCAAGGTCGATCCCCTTGTCGATCAGAATCTTTTGGACGATCACGGTGGGCAGGAATCGGCTCAGGGTCTGCTCGGTGCAGCCGTAGGGATAATCCACCAGATAGGGCAGTGCGTCGACCATCGCCCCGGCCAGCGTGGGCGAGTATCGCACTTCGAGCCGCGACTGGGCCGGCCGCCGGTCCTTCGGCACCTCGACCGTGATCGTGCCGACGTCGCCGTCCGGCCGGATCGAGCCCGAGTAGCTTTCGGTCTTGAGCATCCCGTGGACGTAGCACGGGACGCGCATCTCCATCGCGTCCGACTCTTCGTCGGTCAGGGCCTTCATGCGGATCACCGCTTCGCCTTCGTCCTTGACGTTGACCCACCAGTTGATTCGTTTTTCGCCGCCAGGGGCGATGCCGACCGTGCGAAGCAGTTCGCTCGTGGTCACCAACTGCGGCCCGTCGAGTTCGATCGTGACTTGGACGTTCTTCTCGCTGTCAAGATAATTGTGTACGTTGGCCGACAGCGTGACGCGGTCGCCCTGGACGAAGAAGCGGGGCGTCTGCATCCGGATGATGAGGTCCTTGCGGGTCACCACGTCGGTCTGGCCTTGGCCCACGCGGGCGCCGCCGCCCATCGCCCAGGCCTTGATCCGCCAGGTGGTGAGATTCTCGGGCATGTCGAGTTCCACGTCGGCCGTGCCGTCGTCCTTGGTGGTCAAATCGGCCACCCAAAGGGCCGTGTCGGCGAACTTGGTCCGTACCGTCGGCTCGACGAGCGAAGCCGCGCCGGCTCCCTCCGCGCCCTCAGCCTCGGCCATCGCTAGGGAATCTTCGGCTACGGCGCCATCGGCCATCGGAGATGCCGCAGGGGCAGCCATTGCCATTTTTGGCATGGCCATTTCTCCGCCCATTGCCATGCCGCCCATGCCGCCGCCCATTCCCATGCCGCCCATGCGGCTACGACGTGCTCCGGGGGCTTGTCGCAACTCTAAACCGAATTGCGTTCTTCCCAACTCCTCAACCTGCGTCGCCCCAAAAATTCCCAAGTCGCCCATCTGCACCGCGTCTCTCTCGACCAGATTGTCCGACATGCGGCCCAGGTTCGAGGTGGTCTGCGGGTAGTGATGTCGCTGCCACTTCCAGAAAAACGCCTTGATCTCGGGCACGTTCGATCCGCCCGAGATGTATTCGACCGACTTGTCGTAGATCGAGATAACCGTCGAGCCGACGAACGGCTTGCCGTCGAGGTCGGTCAGGCGGACCTTCACTTTGGCCTTCTGGCCCGGCTTGTAGGCGTCGGCCGAGGGCTCGACGTCGACCGACAGAACCCGCCGCTCCGGCGGGACGACGATCTGGCGGGTCTCGGTGTGGACCCGGCCATCGGCCACGGTGACCGCCTCGACGAAGAAGTTGGGCATGTCGCCCTGTTGGACGCCGATGGGCACCACGGTGCTCTTGCCGTCCAGTCGCAGCGTCTTCGGCGCGAGATAAACCCCGTTCGACGGACGCAGGAACAGCAGCACGGTCGAACCCACGCGGTCCGTGTTGATCTGCAATTGGACCTTCTCGCCCGGCTTGTAATCCTGCTTGTCGGGCACGAGTTCCAAATGGCTAAAGCGGAACTGCCGGCCGTCAAAACCCGCGCCGATCACCGTGAACAGGTGGCCGCCTTCGATCGTGTGACCCGCCGTGTCGGTCAGCGTGTAGCTCAGCCGATACCGGCCCGCCTCCGAGGCCGTCATCTGCTGGTTGACCCGGCCTTCGTTATCGGTGTCGAGGTTCCACGTTTGCACGGGCGTTTCGACTGGCTTGTCGTTTTGATACGTGATTTTGAGCAAAGCCAACTTGCCTTTCCCCTCCACGCCTCGGCCGTCGAGCGTCCGCGCGGCGAAATGCGTGCCCACGGTGTCACCCACGCGATAATATCCCCGATCGACCCACGCGCAGATCGAAAACGGCCGACGCGCCACGAGCACCGTGCCCGTGCCGACGATGGTCCGCCGCGACTGGTCGGTCACTTCGGCCGTGATGGTGTAGCAGTGGTCCTGGTCGGGATGGATCGCCTTGGCCAATTCCGTGTCGATCTCCACTTCCACCTCGCCGTTGGGACCGATGTCAACCGTCCGTTCGGCCACCACCTCGGGCGGCATGTGCGGACCGCGCCACCACATGGGCCGCGGGCACGCCCAGCCCCAATGCGTCCAGCCGGGATACCAATCGTAGTCGCCCCCGAACCACCAATAGCCCGGCCCATAGAGCCAGTCCCACGGCATCACGGGGTACCAGCGATCGTCGTGGCTCGCGCGCGTGATCTTGTATTTCACCTTGGCCTGCGTGACGGGCGAGCCGAAGTAATACTTCGCCTTCACCGTGGCCTTGATCTTCTCGCCCAGCATCACCGGCTTCTCGGGCGCGGCGACCGACACCTCGAACTCGGGCTTCTTATATTCTTCGACGCGGAAGCTGCCGCCGCCCAGGTGATTGTCGCCGTCGCGCACTTGCGCCGACCACACGCCCAACGGCGCGTCCTCGGCCAGCTCGAACGAACCGGCCATGCCGCCGTACTGGTCGGCCGTTACCTGGCGATCGACCACTTTTTCGTTCTTCGGATTGCGCACTTCGACGGTGAACGTCCGCCCGGCGAACGGCGAACGGGCGGGCGCGTCGTACCTCGCGTTGGCCACCCAGAATTTGTAGTTCACCTTCTGCTTGGGCCGATAGACCGGCCGGTCCGTGATCGTGTAAACCTTCGTCGCGGCATATTCCTGGCGATGGTAGGGGCTAAACCATGCGCCGCTGAACCCCAGATAGGCCAACCGCCCCTCGCCCGTCCGGGCGATGACGAGCCACTGATACTCGTTGTTCTGCTGGCCGGGATCGAGCGTGACCTGGCCGTCGGCGTCGGTGTATTCGGCGAACTGCTTGGTGTCGAGTTGATACCGGCGATTTTGCGTCCAGCGCTGACGATAGCCGAAGAACTCGACGTTGGCCTTGGCCACCGGCCGGCCGGTGGTCGCGTCGGCCACGTAGTAAAGATTCCGATCGGCCAGACGTTTTTGGACAATCGCCATGTCGGCGACCCAAAGAATAATCAGGCTCGTGTTGCCGTCGTCCATTTTGGCCGACAGGAGATACGCGCCCGGCTTGACCAGCGGCGTGGCCACCGTGACCCGCTTGTCGAAATGCTTCTCGCGCGGCTCGAGGTCCAAGTCCCACGCCGCCACCTTGCGCCCGACGTATTTCCGCTGGTTTTCATAAACCAGCCGATAGCCGAGGTTCTCGACGTCAAAATATTTGCCGTCGATCTGGGCGGGCCGCGATTTCAGATATTTCTTGGCGTCTTCCAGCAGTTGTTCGACGTTGATTTCATGGGCCGTGAAACTCACGCGGCGGCCGTTGCGGAAGCGATACTCGACCGTGGCCCCCTGCCCTGCCGGTTGATCGGAGACCGGCTCGAAGCGGCCCCAGTTGCCGACGATCTGGTCGAGCCGCGCCTGCCAGTTCTTGACCGCATCGCGGTTCTGGCGCTCGCGATAAACTTCGACGAGCTTCCGACAATACTCGGCCGCCTTGGGATACTGGCGGCGATTCTCGAACTCCGCGACCAGCCGCTCCAGCGCGTCGGCCCCCACGCCGGTCATCGCCGCGCGGTCGGCGGCGATCTCTTGATAAATCTTGATGTAGTTGAACTCGTCGGGCAGCGTGAACCGCTTGATGCCCGTGGCCAGCCGCGCAACCGTTTCGTCCTCGCCCAGCGTGGCCAGCGCGTACGTCCCGCTTTCGTTCTCCTTCGAGTCGTCGGTCGCCTCGCGTCCGAACGGCCAGCCGTACTCGGCCATCGTCTGTGGGCCGAACTGGTCGCGCAGGAAATCGGCGAATTGTAGCCGCAGCCGATCCTCGCGCGACGCATCGTATTTGGCCGCCTCGGCCAGACACCACCGCCACCGCTGGCCGTCGTTGGCCGCGGCGTCAAATCCCGGCGGCGTCGTGTAGTAAATCGGCTTGCCCTGCTCGTCGACCGGCGCGCCCTGCGTGCCCCCGTAGTAGCCGCCCCAGCCCGGCTCGTAGTCGGGCAACACGTCCAGATCGGTCAGATATTGCAGCCGCCAGCTTTCGTTCCCACCGCGGTTGCCCAGCATCATCAGGGCGAACGTCTCGAAGAAGTTGGACACCTCGGCCAGGATGCGCCGGTCGCTCGGCCGCCCGGCGACCAGCTCGCCCGTTCCTTCTTGTTGAGCCCGGGGCATGGCCTGCTTCATCAACTGCAAGGCCCTCGCGCGGTCCCGCGCCGCCGAGTTGACCAGATTGCCGCCGCCCCGATGATGCCCTCGTTCAAATTTTCCCGCAATCATGAACCCGACGTGCTGCCCGTCCAAATAACATCGCGACGCGGCCTGCAACAACCGCCAATTTTCGGCATGGGCCTTGACCGCCCCTTCGACCAGCGCGTCGATTTCATTGGCCCGATTGAGCCGATTGAGACACTCGACCGCCCGAGTCAAGTCGTCGGACACCTGGAACGGATCCGACTGGGCATCGAGCGCCAGCTCGCGGAGTTTGCTATAAGCGTCTTGATAGTTCCCGTCTTTCATCTCTTTCTGGGCTCCCGCGCGGACCTCTCGTTCCTCGGACGAAGCCCCCGAGGCCGGATCGGTCATGGAAAAAAACAAGCCGACTAGCGCCAACGGCATGAGTATCCAAAGGGTCTTCATGATCGTCATCTCCTGTTTGATTCGCGCGGTCTGGGGGAGGATTGCCTTATGGACGCCGCGTCCGCCGAAAGAGTTCCACACGAAAGCATACGCCGAAGGGCTATTCTGGACAGCCACCCCCCCGCTTGGGAATGAAAGTCGGGAGTCGCAAAAGGGGACTGGCTCCGTCGCCTTGGCGAACGTATTCCCGCCAATACGGTCCGTGGCGACGGTGCCTGTCCCCCTTTTTCCGTCGAACCCGCGCGGTAGTATTACCACTCGACGTGATACGTGCAGGAATCGGCCCCCTTTTTTCGGCACGAGGCGTCGTCGTCGTGCTTGACGCTCACGAAAAGGCAGCCCGCGGGTTTGAATCGCTGGGCCATCGCTTCGATGATGCCGCGGTCGAACTCGCACGGATAGGGATTGTTGCACGTCATCCGTACTTTTTTGTTCCCCATCTTGTCGTAGCGGTAGTGGCCGATGCCCTCGCTCATTTTTCCAGTACGCGGATCGAAGAGACATTTTCCGACCAGGCGATGGTTCATGTGATAAGCGACGTCGATCGACGCGAGCGCCGTTTCGATGCTGTCGATGTCGGTCGGGAAGTTGGCGTTCTCGGGAATCTTCCGCCCGATCGCGCAGAGCGTCAGCGAGCCGATGGTCTCGGAAATGACGCGGAAGCTGTCGAGCCAGGCCTGCTGGGAGTACCATCGGCCCGGCTTGGGATCCACGATGCCGTTTTGGGCGAGGATTTGCAGGGCCCGGCTTTTGAAGAGGCCCATTCCATCCACCACGGCGAAAACGGTTTCCCCGTTGACCTCGACGTTCGGCTTGAATGCGACAAATTGCGCCATGGTCGGATCCCCCCAGGACCGTGTGATTGATTCGAGCGCGTCCGTGACCTCCTGGTGAAGGAGTCCCGTGCGTTCGCAATTGTGGCCCGAAGGCGTGCTAAGTGTCAAGACCGAAAGGGGGGAAACCCATCGTGCAACGAATCAGCCGGGTAGGGTGGGGCGACGACCGTCCGGGAACCGGTGTGA
>DATECS010000079.1:0-3664 GCA_035286785.1 Thermoguttaceae bacterium
CGATGTTTTCGATGGGGAGGAAGCCGTCCGGCCAATTCGAGCCGCCACGCCGGCTTCCTTAATCCCCGGTATGCCTCCAGGTGTTGTTCGTTTCCGAGCGTTTTCGGCATGGTCTCCCCTATGATCGTTGTCTACTCCACGGGGATGCGCTTTGCGCCGCAACCCTGCGGGCAGCAAGTCAAATTCCGCACACCACGGACCTCGTTCCCCTTGAGGTATAACCCGATCTTGGCCAGTTCCGCCCGCAATTCCTGCTTATGGTTGGCCAGGCTCTTCTTGGTCCGTTTGCATAGCCGCGACAGAGCCAGACGCCGACGATGCGGCGCCTGAAGATCAGCCAACAACCCGCGCACGTCCTCGGCCAGTTCTTGATCGGCCCCCAGGTAAATCGACCCCTGACGCCCCTCAATACGGTAGGCCAGGCGGAAATACGGACCCAGCCGATGGCCTCCGTATTCCCGCCAGCCTTCCACCACGGTGCCTTGCTCGGCAAGCACCTCCCGGTGGGCGGCGATCAAGTCCGTTACGTGTTGACGGACCAGAACCGTTTTTTGGTCAACAGATTCGCGATTTTCCAAAACGCCTATCCTTCCGTATGGTTGGCAGCCCAGTCGCCTAGTGGCTCGGCAGCCCGGCGAAAAGGGTCAAAGGGCGGCAAGGCGCACAGTTTTCGGCGGAGTTCTCGAAGCCGAAACAGGAAATGGCTCGCCTTCGATTTGGCCCCGACAACGCGCAGATGCCTTTCGATCAGCTTCCCCCGCTCCTCAGACTCCCCTGGATGGGGGGGCTTTTGCATGCTCTCAGCCAAGTCAAGCTGGTCGAGAATTTCCAGCCAGAGAAGATGGACCACCGTCACGCCGGCAGATTTCTCGAGCCCGTCCCGGGCCTCGAGTACGAGCAGGCGATAGGCCGGGTTGACGATTCCTGCGATCGCCGCCTTAAGCTCCTCGGATAGCGCGTCGAAATCCACGCCGCCGGGCACGAAGTAGGGACGCAGCGGATCCCCCCTCTCGTCCGATTTACTGACTGCAGACGCCATATTCAATTCCCAATATACAACATATACAAACCCACCGGCGGGAAGTCGCCCTCCGCCGGGTGAAATACGTCCTCCTCGCGGCGAACCCAACGCCGCCAACATCTAATTTACCCTTTCGTAAACCGAGATGCAAGCCAAGTTATTTTTGACTCCGGCCGCGTGTTGCGGCGTCAGCCGAACTAAATGGGCTAAACCTGCAACAGCCACATAACACTAACGCCGACCATATTTTGGAATGCATTTATCCCAGCCGCTTCTTGTTTAACCCCCTGACCATATTTGCTTTTATTCGCCAGATCCTTCTGCGTCAGTCCGACCCGGTGGAGCCACTCTCGGATTCTCCCCTTCCCGTCCAAAGACTGCGGATGCCATCTTCAATTACCTATCTACAAACCGACCCGCCGGAAGTCGCCATTCACCGGGTGGTGAACTAGGTCGTCCACGCGGCGAACTTGACGCCCCCGGTCACTTATAATTTACCCTCTCGTATCCCGATTTGCAAGACAAGTTATTCCTAACCGGCTTGTGTGTTGCGGCTTGACCCGAACTAAATGGGCGAAATTAGCAATAGCCCCTCGGTAATATTCTCACTGAACCCCTTTCGGACTCATTTATGGGAGCCGCTTGTGCTTTAATTGTCTCTGGACCCATGCCTCCTTTTAAGCGGCAGGCTCGATCCAAGAGCACGTATCGCCACTACGGGATATTAACCTTTGGCCCTTTACTATCGGGCCTACCATGCGGACGGCAAAGGGCGATTAACTTAATTCTCCAGGAAATCAAAACAGCCGTCAAGCCAAATGTAATGCAGTCAGTTGTGCTCGATGACGCTCAGATAAATTGACCCGGCGGTGCTCAGATCAACTGACCCATCGGCTCACAGCGTGTGGTGCGGCAAGGGAGCGCTCTGTGTGTTGGCGGTGTCTTCCGGACGAGGGGTGGGCTGCTACTGGCGGGAGGCGAGTACGTCGTTCCAGTCGTGGGCGGGTGGCCGCAGGCGGTGGACTGCTCCGTGGAGGGCGATCATCCGGGTGGCCGCAGCGTCGCCGGGGCCGTCCGCATCGAAGCCGCAGTGGAGTTCGTAACCGCAGGCAATCAGTGCCCTGAGCCAGGGAGGATTGGCTCGCACGCCGGAAGTGGAGATGCAGATCCGCTGCGGATGTATCTGGAAACAACTGATCGCATCGATGGCGGACTCACAGAGGACGATTTCCTGGGAGCCCTGGGCACCGATCCAGAAGTATCCCCAGTCCTTGCGGGTACCGGGCGCCATCCCTCGCCACATTCGCGGCCCGGTGCCGCGGAGTTCCGCACCGACCGGCCGATTGGCTTTTCCGGCCACCAACAGAAAGACCGCATTGCCCCGGCTGTGCGCGTACAGCTTGCCGGATTGAACGAGCGGCTCGATGAGCGAGGCGGAAAGATAACGGCGTCCCGTGAGATACTGGAGTACGCGGCCCAGCAGGCGATCGTTGGGGACGGGCAGCCGCAGCCTGCCGATCCGTTGCGGAACCGAGGGTTTTTTGCCAAGAGTGTGCGCGGTCGGTTTGCCGACGGCGAGATGGCTGGCCACGAGGTGCTGCTGGAGCCATCCGACCGCCGTGCGGAAGTCGACCTCGGCCAGGTGCATCACCAGGTCGATCGCCCCGCCGCCACCTTGGCCCCGCTGCCAGTTCATGAACTTTGGGCCCGTGACCGACAGCGGGCCTTGTTCGGTGTGCCATTTGGACCGGTCGTGCCGGTCGCGCTTGGCGCCGCGGAAGATCAACACGGTCTCCAACGGCACCGCTCGGACCACGGCGGCACGCCGGCGGAGGTCCTCGAAGTTCATTCCGCGTCGCTTTCACCGTCCTCGTCGAGCTTCCCACGCAAGCTCCGGCAGTTCTTCATGTGGATCACATGGCTGGTTGCCGTCAGCCGATCGAGCAAGGCGCCCGTCAGGTGGTTGTTCTTGAGGAACGATCCCCACTCGCTAAAACCCAGGTTGGAGGTCATCAGGGTGGTCTTGGTCTTGTGCCGTTTTTGCATCAGCGTGAAGAACAGGCCGACCTGCGCCGGTTCCACTTCCACGTATCCGATTTCGTCGATCACCAGGCAGTCGTAGGAGAAGTACTTGCGGAGGACCTTCTGTTCCGAACGGTCGGCCAGCGAGGCGTACAGTTCGGCCAGCAACGCGGGGAAGCCGATGAAATAGCCTCGGTATCCGCGATCGATGGCCTGCAGCAGGAAGCCGGTGGCCAATCCGGTTTTCCCGCAGCCGGTCGGCCCCAGCCAGACAATGTTTTGCTGCTTCGTCATGTAGTCGAAACGGTCATACAGCGACATGATTCGCTTCCTGTTCAGCTTGGGCTGGCGGGCGAAGGGGAACGTCTCGATCTCAGCAGTTCCGGGATGTTGGCCCGTTTTCGACGGAGCAGACGCGCGTTGTCGCTCTTGGTGGCGTATTCCGCCTGGAGCACGTGCTTCAGCAGCCGCTCGTGGGAAAAACGCCCGCGGCTGGCCTCGGCCAGCCACTCGTCCCAATGGGCCAGCAGTCCCCCGAGACGCAGATACTTCAGGATCTTCTGCAATTGGTCATCCATCGTGGTCCTCACTTTCTGGCGAGTCGGTTGCGTCGTCTTCCCG
>DATECS010000080.1:0-11199 GCA_035286785.1 Thermoguttaceae bacterium
GCTTGCCTATTAACGTTATTGAAACGCAAAACTGCAAGCAGTGTGACGCCACAATAGAGGGTAATGTCTTCCGCGGCAAGCAGTGGCACACTCCGTTCAGCAACTCCATTATAGCCTACCCGCCACCCGACCGGGTTGTCAAGCCGCGGCGTGGTCCCGCGGCGGGGTGTTTGACAGGCCGTGCGTCCGGTGGATACGATTGAAGTGCTCGACCGCCGCTCCCCGGAATTAGCCGCCGTGCCTGCACGGCGTCGGGGCCGCAACACTACGGAGATGCGTCGAGCAGGCTCGACGGCTAACCCCTCGAAACCAACCGCCCATGACGCTCTTGTACAACGATCCCTGCTTCCTGCAGCACGAGACGTTTCACCATCCCGAGCGGGCCGACCGCGTTCGTCTGATTCCCGAGCGGCTGGCCGAGGCAGGATTGGATGTTCGTTGCGGGCGGCCCGCCTGGGAGCCCGTCCGGCGGCGGCGTCTGACGGCGGTCCACGCGACCCGCTACGTGGACGAGGTCTGGTCGCTGGCCAAGTCGGGCGGGGGCGAAATCGGCTCCGAAACCGTTTTAAGCCCCTGCTCCTACGACGTCGCTCTGCTGGCGGCCGGCTGCGCGTGCGACGCGGCCGAGCGAGTCATTCGCGGCGAGGACCGCCGCGCGCTGTGCCTCGTCCGCCCGCCGGGCCACCACGCGATGACCAACTGCGCGATGGGTTTCTGCGTGTTCAACAACGTGGCGATCGCCGCCAAGATGGCCGTCGACGAGTTTCGGCTCGATCGCGTGCTCGTCGTCGATTGGGACGTCCACCACGGCAACGGCACCCAGGCCACGTTTTGGGAAGATCCCCGGGTCGGTTTTCTGTCGATCCACCGCTGGCCGTTTTATCCTGGCACGGGGAGCGCCGACGAGACGGGCGGCGGACCCGGCATCGGCACGACGCTCAACCTGCCGGTGCCGGCCCATATCACGCGGCGCGACTATCTCGCGCAGTTCAGCGACGCGCTCGAAACGTTCGCCGCCCGGATGAAACCGCAATTGGTCCTGATCAGCGCGGGCTTCGACACCCATCGCGGCGACCCGATCGGCCAGTTCGTGCTCGAGACCGAGGACTTCGCCACGCTCACCAACCGCGTGCTCGACGTGGCCGACACGTGGGCGTGGGGCCGCGTGGTGAGCGTACTCGAGGGCGGCTACGACGGCCGACTCGTGGCCGATTGCGTGACCGCCCACCTGGGCGAAATGGTCCGCCGCGACGAAATGACTCCCCGTGACGAAAAAACGGTCCGCCGCGATGAAAATACCGAGCCGCGACCGTGAGGGAGCGGTGGCGGCTCGGATACACTCTCGCCGGCAGTGCCGCAAAAGGGGACAGGCACCGTCGCCGGAGGGCGTATTGGCGGGGCGGACGTTCAGCGGGGCGACGGACCAGTCCCCTTTTGTGACGCAACCGCTCCCTCACGGATCGCGGCTCGGTTTTTTATGGGCCGAAACCGGCAGAAGCAGCGGATCCAGTCCGTCAACCTGCCCGGTGGCGATGTGGGCCGCCTCGCGGCAGCCGGCGTCGCACGCGAACCGCTCGCCGCACTCGCCGCACGCCTCGGGCAAGTACTGTTTCTGCGTGAATCGCCGCCAGTAGTCGTTCGTTTTCAGCGATTCGAGTTCCGAGAAGTGCGTCAACTGCACGGGCGAATGGTTGCACACCCGCGCGTGGCCAGAGGGACCGATGACAAAGAACCCCACGGCCGCCGAGCATCGGGTGCTGACCGACAGCCGCTTGTAGCGCGACGCGTCCACGAGGCACTTGGGCACCTCGGTCCCCAGCGAGCCGAATCGGCCGGCCACGTCGAGCACCCGTTCGGCCGTGTCGAGCATTTCGACCAATTGCTCGCGGGCCAGCGACAATCGGTCGGTGTGGCGCAATCCCCGTCCGCCGGGCAAGAAGCGGTTCAGCAAAATCTGGTGCGCCCCGGCCAGCAGCGCGGCCGAAATCGTCCGGTCCAACTCGTGCAGATTAAGCCGCGTGACCGTGATGTTGGCGACCGTTTCGAGGCCCAGCGCCTTGGCCCGCGCGAATCGGGCCAGCACGCCGTCGGCCCCGTCGTGGCCGGTGTGCTCTTCAAACGTTTCGAGGCCCGGCAGGCTCATGCTGAGCTGAACGTTTTCTTGTTTGCACAGAGTCAGGATCGCGTCGTCGACGAGCCGACCATTGGAAAGCAGGTAGAGTCGCGGCGGTCCGAAACGAGACTCCAGTTGGCCGTCGATCGTTTCGACGTGCTCGGTTTGACAACTCGCGGCATGACGGACGAGCGCCGTCAGATCGTCGCGCAGCAAAGGCTCGCCGCCCGTGAAGGCCAGATTGGCCACGCCCATCGCGCAGAGTTTCGAGAGGACGTCCCGCCATTGGTCGGTCGAAAGTTCCTCGCGCCGCGCGAACGTGCCCGCGTCGTTTTCCCAGGGGCAGGAACAGAACAGGCACCGGTGGTTGCACCGATAGGTCAACTCCAGCACGCCGGTCGTGGGCAGAAACGACGGGGCAAGACGCCGCTGGATCATGGCCGCGGCCCTTCGGGCGTTTTGGGAAGCGATTCGTTTGTCGCGGGCGATTCTTTCGTCTTTTTCGCTGGTTGGTCGAGGCCAAGCGACTTGCGTTCCGCTTCGAGGGCCTTATTGATCGCTGGGATCGCCTCGGCAAACGATTTGGATTGTTTGGCAAACTTTTCGGCCGACAGCTTGCCGGCCAGGAATTCTCGGAGCTGCTTCAAGTCGTTGTGCGTAACGTTCCGGACCGTTCGCTTCGATCCGTCCAGAAAATGAATGTCCAGAGACAGCGACGGGCCGGGCGACTTGGGCATGCACTTCGCGCAGCAGGCCGATTCGTCGAGCGTCAGTCGCAGCTTGGTCAGCGGCTTCATGGCCGCCACTTCGCGACGGCACGCGGGAATGGCGTCGATCACCCGGTCGGGCTTCTTGTAGTCCGTCTTCTCGCCGCACTTGGGACAGACGTACTCCGAAGCGGCCGGGAGAGCCGACACGTCGTAACACATGGCCAGCGGTTTCGGCTCCGGCGCGGTGGCCGCGGGCGGCGGCGTCTGCTGGGCTTTCGCGCCGCGACCCGGCAGGGCAAAAATCCCGAGCACAAGCAGCACCAAGACCACCACGGCGAGGGCGACGTAATGCATGGTCGGCAATCCTTTCCAGAACAGAAGACCCTTGGCCCGGCCAGGCGGGCCGCATACCAATGCTCAAGAGAGACGCCCCGGGCGCGGCAAAAGTTCCCCGGCCCGGTCGTCCACCCCTCGACACGGCAGCCATCATACCGCAAGGCAGGGCTTTTCAAAATCCAGTAGTTCCAAATTCGCCGAATTACTGTAGGCCGGGTCAAGACCCGGCGACAGATAGTTCCGAGCAAGAACCTTGCCGGGTCATGACCCGGCCTACGGATTGTGCCAAACTTGTGACTGTGCCGTGCAGCAGTGCCGCAAAAGGGGACAGGCACCGTCGCCGGAGGGCGTATTGGCGGGGCGGACGTTGAATGGGGCGACGGAGCCAGTCCCCTTTTGTGACGCTGCCCCCTTTTGCATCACAACCGCTCCCTAACGGTCGCGGCTCGGTTGGAACGCGCGGCTCGATTTTTACCATGCGCTCCGGGCGAGCAGTGCGTCGGCGCCGTGCGAAAGATCATCGCGGCCGAGCGGGGTCCAGGTTAATTGCGGCAACAGGCCGCCCGAGCGGCGGCGGCACAGCTCGAACCAGGACGATTCGATCCGTTCGACCAGACGCTCGGCCGACGGTTCGTCGCCGGGCACGATCAAAAGCCATCGGTGTGGCTCGACGTGGAGCGCGAGATCGTTCGGACCGACGGACGATTGCAGAAATTCGTCGACCACGCCGATCGCCGCCGGACGAGCAGGCGAATCCATCGATACGGTCGCCAGATTCGCTTCGGCCGACTCGCCGCCGGTCGTGACGACGTGCCGCTGCCAGGCGCCAAGCACGCAACGCGGCTCGGCGGCGGGCAGACTCAGGGCAAACGTGGTCCGCCCGGCCCGGACGTGTTGGAACCGAATGTGTCCAAAATGCAAATCGACCAACTGCCGCGCCAGGGCGAACGGCCAAGCGGGGCCCCGGGCGTGCCACACGTCGCACGGGCGCGTCTGGTCGAGCGCGGCCATGACGGCGGCTAGCCGCTTGGGTCCGATGTGTCCGCCCTCGACCGACAGACCGAGACCCACGCGGCCCGGCTCCGACTCGTCGCGGGTCCAAAGTTGGACGGCCTCGGGCTCTTCAAAGTTTTTTAGCACGCCGGCGACCAGATTCATCAGCACACGGGCCAACTGGTCGGGATCGGCGTGGACGGGCGGCAGGTTGGAAGCAATCGCCGCGTCGAACCGCACTTTTTTGACGGCCATTTTGCGGGCCAGGGAATTTCGCGCGCCGAGGACGACCTGAACCACGTCGGTCGGCCGGCGCCAACCTCGCAGCAGGCCCGCCCCGGAGCGGCCCGCGTCGAGCACGTTGTCGACGACCAGCGTCAGGTCGTCCGCCCGATCGTTGATCACGTCGAGAAACTCGTGTTGGCGCGGACCGACGTCGCCGACCAGGCCGTCGCCCATCAGCGTGGCGAATTCCTTGATCACGGTGAGCGGTGTGCGGAAATCGTGCGCGACCTGATCCAGAAGGCCGTGGATTCGCTCGTGAAAGAGGGCCAAATCGCGGGCCTCGTCGGCCGGCGAGTGGTGCGTCGTGGGGTGGGGCATGGCGGGTGTGTCGCGCGGCGTGGGTAGGTCAATTGCCCGGCTTGAAGTGTATCCGAAAACGGGGACAGGCACCGTCGCCGGAAACCACATCGGCAGGGCAGACGTTGCGGAAACGACGGAGCCAGTCCCCGTTTTCGGATCGGCTCTTATTGAAGAAACATAGATCGCCCCGGCCGAGCGTCAAACGGTCCGCCACGACGTGGAAAAGACGCGACGCCGACGATGCGAAAAGGCACCCGCCGCGGGCAAAAAACTCCTCGGACGGGCCGACCGCGCGAGCCGGATCGCCACCATGTTGCGTGCGTGCAACAATGGCGAGGCCGCAAGAGAACACGGCGCGAAAAGCGAGGGTTCGAGACTATCTGGCCCGCTATCGGAAGACCGCCGCCGCCACGTAGGGCGCATAACGCTGGTCCTCTTCCTGGATGTGGCCCAGCCACCAGTCCTTGAGGAATCGCAGCAGGTCCGGTCCGAGGACCAGACCGACGTGGCTCCGCAGGCCGGCCGTTTTGCTTCGCATCGCCTCGTGCAGTTTCTTGTGGCTTTCCAGGTCGGGATAGCCGTGTTCCCGCAGGATGCGTTCCTCGAAGGCGAAGTGCGTCTTGGTGTACTCGAACAGCCGATCGAGCAACCGCGGGACGACCTGGCGATCGTCGCCTCGCTCCATGGCCGCGTACAGATCGTTGATGATCTCGAGAATCTGCTGGTGTTGGTCGTCCAAGGAAGTATAGCCGACGCTGTAAAACGGTTTCCAGACAATGTAGCGGTCCATGAAAGGATCCTCCAAAATGAGAAGCCGTTTTGCCGCGAGAAATCGTGACGCCCCGTGAAAAGGATAGCTTTCTTGCGGCCGATTTCCGGTCGATCCCCGTCCCCCCGCGTCGCGCATAGCTCCTACAACCGGAATCACCCTACCGTTTGACAAGGAATCCCGGCTCGGGCCTGGTCCGCGGGTCGCGTGGCGAAGTCGCTCGTTTGGCGGTCAGTTTTTGCAGGTGGCAGGCCAGGCACGGCATTTGGACCAATCGCCCGCAGACCGGGCAGCGCCGCGGAGGGCCGTGGGGCGGGTCGAAGCGGTCGGGCCGTTGGCGTCGGCAGACGTCGCGTCGGGCGTGCGAGCCGTCGGCCACGGCATTGACCGTTCCGCGGCTGACTCCCAGTCGGGCGGCGATTTTCCGGTGCGAGAGTTCCTCACGTTCCAACAATCGCTGAATCTCGTGAATGACTTGCGGCGCGATCATGGTACAACCTCCTCGCCAATCGGGTCGGTGCTGGCAGTAAAGGCCCTCCGGGGGCCACCTGGCGGGCGACTTCCGCCGGAACGTCGTGGTGACCGAGTTGTGCCCCCTCTTGAGCGGACAATTTCCGACGCAGTCACGATGAGCGAGACGTAGGGTAGCAATAAAGTGCCATATTTACAACTATTATTTTGGCCATTTTTGTGCCCTTGAAGAACCCCCTCGTTTCACCGATAATTGTCAACAGACGGTGTCAAATTCCGTGGACCCGCACCCACGGCGACCCACCATTCCTAGTACATTCCCTGCCGGCGAGACTCCCATGACCTTGCAACCTTACGACGCCGAGCGGCTCGACCACCTTGCGTTGGAACTGCTGGATTTGGCGGCAATTGCCAGAGATATGGCCAAAATATGCCGCGACACGGGCATCGACTCCTTCCCTCTGCACGACAAAAAGGCCCAGCAATGGTCTGGAAACCTCGATCGTTGGCTCCGCCGGGCCCGGGCCGAACTCGAAATGACGGCCATCGAGGCCCGCGCCACTCAACAGGCGAAGGCGGCCACGCGGTGCGGAAAACGCTGACGTGGACATTCCATAGGCATTTCACAACGCCCACGCCGGTTTCGACGCAAAATCTTTGACGCCTGCATGGACCTTGCGCTCTGGGCCGACGGTGTCGCCTCGACTGGTTTTGCGCGTTGGAATACCCCTCCGGCAGCCGAAAGACAAAGCGGATCGCTAGAGTCGTAACTGTCGTCCAGGCTCTATCTCGGGGAAATGCCGCGGCCGCAACCGGCATGGAGCCGCTGGAGTCTCAGGAGGAGACCTATTATGGCGACACCATGGATTGTCCGGTCGTTGGCCATCGTGGCGGCGTGTGCTTTACCGCTGAGTGGCTTCTCCGCGATTACCCTCGCGCTGTCGCCCGGCGATTTTTATGAAACAGGGTCCGACCCCGTTGCCCCGCGGCTTTCCGCTCAAGACACCGACGATGCCCAAGGACAGGTGAAAAGCGACGAGGAAACGGCCGGGACGAACGTCGCCGAGAAAAAAGACGATCCGCCGGACAAAGACGACCTGGACCTGCTCGACTTGAACCTGAAGGATTTGTCCCAGGTCGCGGTGAAGTCGGCGTCGGCCGCCATGAACGCGGAGGTCTCGACCGTTTCACGGACCGAGAGCACGGTGGGCCGCTCGCCGGCGGCCGTCTACGTCATCACCAACGAGATGATCCGCCGCAGCGGCGCGCGAAACCTGCCCGAGGTCTTGCGCCTGGCGCCCGGCGTCCAAGTGGCGCGCGTCACGACCAACACCTGGGCGATTTCGATCCGGGGATTCAACGACCGTTACGCCAACAAGGTGCTCGTGCAGATCGACGGCCGCGCGGTCTACACGCCGGCGTTCGGCGGCGTGCTCTGGGACATGCAGCAAATTCTGCTGGAAGACGTCGAACGGATCGAGGTGATCCGCGGGCCCGGAGCGACCGTCTGGGGCGCCAACGCCGTCAACGGCGTAATCAACGTGGTGACGAAAGAAGCGGCCGGCACGCAGGGACTTTACGCCGAGTCGGGCGGCGGCAGCGAACATCGTTCGTTCAACGCGCTGCGGGCCGGCGGCCGACAGGGCGACCTGCATTGGCGAGCCTACGGCATCCAGGCGGACGACGCCCCCGGCTACACGACGCTTCCGGGCGGCGCCTGGGATTCGCTCCGATACGGCCAGGGCGGGTTCCGCATGGACTGGACGCCCACGCGGCAAGACACGCTGACCCTGCAGGGCGATTTTTACGGCGGGCACAGCACGCTCGCCTGGGGAGCGGAACCCGCGCTGCTCATGCGGCCCAAGGACATGCGGACCACGAATTTCCTGGGCCGTTGGACGCGCGAGCTTGACGACGAGGCCGACTGGTCGGTGCAGATGTACTATGACAATTGGAATTTCGTCGCCGGCGATCCGGCGCCCGAATGGGAAAATCAGAACACCTTCGACCTCGACTCTCAGTACCACGTCAAACTCGGTTCGCGCCACGACGTCGTGTGCGGTTTCGGCTATCGGAACTACGAAACCCTGCTGGTGGACTCTCAACCGGCCCTCCGCGCGTTCGTTCCGCCGCAAGACACGTTCGACATCATCAGCTACTTTGTCCAGGACACGATCGAGTTGCATCCCGACCGCCTGTTCCTGACGGCCGGCGTCAAGTTGGAACACAACGATTTCACGAATTTCGAATACCAGCCAAGCATCCGGCTGCTCACGGCGCTCAACGATCGCACGGCGATTTGGGGCGCGATTTCTCGCGCGGTCCGCGTACCGTCGGTCGCCGACCGCGACGCGGTGCTCTACGGCGGTTTCATCCAGGGCAGCCGGGCCGTGCGCTCCGAGGACGTGATCGCCTACGAGGCCGGCATTCGCCGTCAACCCACCGAAAAACTGTACTGGGACCTGGCGGTATTCTTCAATCGCTACGATAACCTGATCGGTCTTTATCCGTTGCTGCCGCCGCCGGACGTCGTCTCCAACGTGGGCTTCGGAGACACCTATGGATATGAGTTGGTGATCACGTATGAAGTGAATCCGACGTGGCGTCTGCGCGGTTCCCACAGTTTTTTGGTCGAAGACATTTCCTACGTTCCCAATGCCGGCCCGTTCGTTGGCGCGCCGGGACGGAACCCGCGCAACCAGTTTTTCCTCACCTCGGGCTGGGATCTTTCGCGGACCACGACGCTCGACGTGATCGGCCGCTACGTCGATAACCTGGCGTCGGGAATCCCCCATTATTTTGTCATGGACGTTCGCCTGGCTTGGCTGCCGCGGGAAAATCTGGAAATCGCGGCAGTGGGTCAAAACCTATTGGATGACCACCATCCCGAATTCACCGATTTCGGCATTGCCACCGAGGTTCCGTCGGGCGTCTACGGCATGGTTTCTTGGAGATATTGAGAGACGCCGTCGCAAGGACTCCGAATTTTAATGAGGAAACGCATCATGGCGACACGACGGATTGCTCGCTCGTTGGCCATCGTGACGGCATGCATTCTGCTAGGCAGCGGGCTCTCCGCGGTCGGCCTCGCGCAATCGTTCGGAAATCTTTATGCGTCAGGATCCGACCCCGTTGCCCCGCGGCTTTCCGCCCAAGAGGTCGACGAGAAAGCGACCGAGGCGGACGCCGAAGCGAAGAAGAATGACAAAGAGGACAAAGACGACCTGGACCTGCTCGACTTGAATCTGAAGGATTTGTCCCAGGTCGCGGTGAAGTCGGCCTCCTCCGCCATGAACGCCGAGGTCTCGACCGTTTCGCGGACCGAGAGCACGGTGGGCCGCTCGCCGGCGGCCGTCTACGTCATCACCAACGAGATGATCCGCCGCAGCGGCGCCCGCAACGTGCCCGAGGCCCTGCGTCTGGCGCCGGGCGTCCAAGTGGCGTGGATCACGACCAACACCTGGGCGATTTCGATCCGGGGATTCAACGGAATTTTCGCGAACAAACTGCTCGTGCAGATCGACGGCCGCGCCGTCTACACGCCGGGCACGGCCAGCGTGCATTGGGACCAGCAGCAAGTCCTGCTGGAGGACGTCGAGCGGATCGAAATCATTCGGGGGCCCGGAGCGGCCGTCTGGGGCGCCAACGCCGTGAACGGCGTGATCAACATCGTGACCAAGTCGTCCACCGAGACCAACGGCATTTACGCTTACAGCGGCGGCGGCAACGAGCATCGCTCGTTCAACGCGGTCCGCGCCGGCGGCCGGCGGGACAATCTGAATTGGCGGGTCTACGGCATGCAGACGGACGACGGGCCCGGCTATTGGGATCAGCCCGGCGGCGCTTGGGATGCCTTTGAGTTCGGCCAAGGCGGATTCCGCATGGACTGGACCCCGAACTCTTGGGACACGCTGACTTTGCAGGGCGACTTCCTCGGCGCGAAAGAGACCTATCAACAATACGCCTTCCCGGGCTACTTGCGGGAACCGGAAGACGTTCGAACGACCAACTTCCTGGGACGCTGGACCCGAAAGCTCGACGACGATCGCGACTGGTCCCTTCAGACGTACTACGATAACTTCAGACGAATGCTCACGGGGGAAATGCCGCGGTTGATCAACCTAAACACCTTCGACTTCGATTCACAGTATCACGCGAAGCTCGGCGATCGGCACGACGTCGTGTGTGGCTTCGGCTATCGGAACTACGAGAGCACCGAAGTCGAGAACGGGTTTATTTCCTTCGATCCGCCTCGAGATGCGTTCGACGTCATCAGCTATTTTGTGCAGGACACCCTCGAACTGCGCCCGGACCGCCTCTTCCTGACGGCCGGCGTCAAGTTGGAACACAACGACTTCACGAACTTCGAATACCAGCCGACCATCAGGCTGCTCGTGGCCCCCGACGATCGTACGGCGATCTGGGGGGCCGTTTCGCGGGCCGTTCGCACGCCGGCGATTAATGAGCGCGATATCAACTTCCTCCAGGGTTTCATTCTCGGGAACAAAGACCTCCGCAGCGAAGACATGCTCGCCTATGAGTTGGGCATCCGCCGACAGCCCACCGACAAGCTCTACTGGGATCTGGCCGCCTTCTTCAACCGCTATGACAATCTGGTCGGCGTGACGCCGTTGTTTCCAGTTCTGCCCGAGGTCGTTTCGAACGTAGGCCGCGGTGACACCTACGGCTATGAGCTGGCCGTCACCTACGAAGTCAACCCCGACTGGCGGCTGCGAGGCTGCTACACCTTCCTCGTTGAAGACATCGACTACCCCGCCGGCACCGCGACGTACGTGGTCACGCCAGGCCTGAATCCCAGAAATCAGTTTTCTCTCCAATCCGGCTGGGATCTCTCCCAAGCAACCAAGCTGGATATGATCTGGCGTTACGTTGACAATCTCGCGGCCGGCGTGCCGCACTACCTGGTCATGGACGTCCGCGTGGCAAGGCAGTTTCGCAACGGCATAGAAGTGGCCCTGGTCGGCCAGAACCTGCTGGACGACCATCATCCCGAGTTCTCTGACTTCTCCGGGTGTACCGAAGTCCCCGCCGGCGTCTACGGCATGGTCTCCTGGCGGTATTGAATCGACGCAAATACGCCCTCAAGAACGCTTTTCGCGCGGAATCCGGGGGCTCTGGGCACATTGCCGAATCACTGAGGTCCGTTCCGCTTGTGCGTGCCGTGTCGGTCGCGCGGGCTGACCGCTTCCTGCCCGTTTTAG
>DATECS010000081.1:0-3119 GCA_035286785.1 Thermoguttaceae bacterium
CCCGCCACTGCTTTCCTCGCTCGCCGCCCGCTTGCCACATGGCCGCGGCGGCGTAGTACTGAGCGTAATAATAATGGCCCGACGGATCCGGCCGGTCGCGGCTCGGAAGAAACTGCGTCAGGTAATCAAGCCCTCGTTCAATCTCCGGCCCTTCGTACACGCCCGCGCTATACAGCGCGACCACCCCCGCGGCCGACCGCGGGAAAAGACTCCCGCCGCGATCGTCCAGCATGTAGCTGAACCCGCCGTCGGGATTCTGGCACCGCTTGACGTAGTCGAGGCACCGGTCGATCGTCTTCTTGGGCACGTGCAGGCCCGCGTTCCTCGCCGCGCGCAGCGCCATCACCTGGCAGATCGTCACCGAAACGTCGGCATCCGGGCTGTCCGGCCAATAACGCCAACCGCCCTCGCGGTTCTGCGAATCGACGATCAGCTTCACGGCCGACGCAAGTTTCGCCCGCAACTCCGGCCGGGGCGTCATGCCGTAACACTCGGCCAGAAACATCGTCGCGAACCCGTGCCCGTACATCGGCCCCCGGCTCACCGACCCGCGATCGATGATAAACCCGCTCTGCTCGGTTTGGGCCATGAGGTAATCAACCGCGAGGCTCACCCGCGCGCCGTGGGGCCCGCGGTTCGGCGTGTTGCCGCCGGCCAGAAAGGCGACGCCCGCCAACGCCGTGACGGCCACGTTGCCGCGCATGGCCCCCGTGCCGAACGAACCGTCGTCATGCTGCCGAGCGGCGAGCCAGGCCAGACCGTCGCGGGCGGCGGCCCGGGCCTTGACGTGCATTGCGTCCTTGTCGGCGCGCGGCTCCGCCGCAACGGCAAATGCCGCCCCGAACAGAACCATCGACGCGATCAACAAAATACGAAACATCGTGATTAGCGGTTAGCCGTCGAGCCTGCTCGACGTTTCCTTACGGATTGGGTATTCATCATTTCATGCTAACCCGAAGCGCAAGCGAGGACAAATTGTCGTTCCATCCTCCCATCCTCCCATCCTCACTTGCGCTTCGGGTTAGTATTTCACGTATCATTTCTCCAGCCTCGCGCCGGCCGGTTGATCCTGTTGTTGTTCCGACAGACGACGGAAGTATTCTTCGATCAGGGCCTCGTAACGCGGCAGAAACTCTTCGTCGGGTAGTTGGAGCATCTGCTCGCGCTCGCCGGCCGGCAACTCGCCCCAGAGCCGCTTGAGCATCGCGCGGCGCTCGGCGGCGTCCATGCGAGAGGTGCCGCCCCGGGACTGCCCACTTGCGCCCGACGGGGCGCCGGGCTGGGCTCCCTGGTTGACGCCCGGCTTCTGACCGGCCGACGACTTGCCGCCCGGCGAACCCTGGCACGGACGTTTCGCGGCCGCGCCGGAGTACTGCCCGACTTGTTCGAGCAACCGGTCGAGACTGTCCAAAATCTGACGCTGGGCGTGCTGCGTGGCCGTGCCGCATTCCGCGCGGCCCAGCATGTTTTGCACGTCGCGCATCCGCTCGGCCGCCTCCTTCAACGGCAGCACGTCGCCCGACAGTACCGACTGCCCCAGGTCCTCGGCCCAGAACGATCGGCGATTCACGCGAGAGGGGGCAAACAACGAGGAATCGCCTCGCGGAGCCGCATCGGCTTCTTTCGAAACATCCGGTGTCCGGCGATCGGTCGGCGCCTCGTCGAACAACGACCTGTCGAGCGGTTTCGCCGGCACGGGATCCGCTGGACACAACGCACCCCAGGCCGCTGACACGGCCAGTCCGATTGTCGCAATGAGCAGGGCTGTCTTTGCGTTTTTCATCCGTCGCGTCCTAAGCAAGGCGTCTTGGTGGACATCGCCCAATGGCACTTAGCTTGCGTTGTGCCTGACTCATAACTTATTGCGGTTCTCGTATATTTTGTCCCGGAGGGACTCGTGAAAATAGCCCAGCGATTTATCGCTGGGTTGAAGTGGTTTCACCGTGTTCGTCCCGTAGGGACGATTGAATGAGCAGGTCGTTCGACCGTCCGCTACGGGACGGAACACATTGGAGGTTTCCCCTGTTCCCAGCGATAAATCGCTGGGCTAGTATCACATGTCCCTACGGGACGAAACATATTGGATCCTAACAACTTCTGTTCTTCCTCATTACCTGAAGCTTAGTGCCATTGGGCGGTGCCTACCCTATGTTGCGTCAAGGTTGGTTGTTCGGGACTTCTCCGTCCGCCCGAACATCCTCCGAACCGCTGCCGATCAAGTCAAATAACAACTCGGCCAACGCGCCTTGTTCCTCGCTGAGCCGTTTATACTCCCGCTCGGCCTCCGGCGGAAGAGGCGCAACACCGCCGAAACGTTTCTCCCATGCCTGAGTCCGCGTAAACAAATCCTCCTGGAGCATTTTCAACAGTCGCAATTGGGCCACCGCGCCGGGCGACGGGCGATTCTTGCCCTCCTGCCCGCCGGCCGCGGTGTCTTGCCCGGCGGCCTCCGGCGACGGCTCGTCGGCCTCCGCCTCTTGACGCAACGCCTCGGCCAGTTGCGTCAATCGTTCCAAGGCCGCTTGTTGAGCCGTTTGGGCCCGGGCGTCGGTGGTCCGTCGTCCGAGCCATCCGGCCGCCACGCCCATCCGCTCGGCCGCCGCGTCGAGCACCCGGCGAAACACGCCCGCGTCCGCAAGATCGGCGGCCAGCTTGACTGTTTCCTCGCGCAATCCTTGTTGCTCGGCGGCCAGACGTCGGACGGCAAACGCCCGGGCAGCCGCTTCGCCCCCGCCCGCGCGGCCCGCGTCGTCCGCCCGTTTCGTCGCTTCGGCCGTTTTCTGTTGACGCTCCTGAAGCGACCGGATCGTGTCCACGAGCCGGGCCAATTGCTCGGCGGCCGCGTCGGATTTGATTTTCTCCAAATGCCGCGACAACCGAACGGCCGCTTCCGCGAGTGATTTTTCAGCGTCCATCGCGTGACGCACGGCCGACGAGGCATCGGTCGCGGCGGCGGAACGGCTCGCTTGATTCATCTGCTCGGCGGCCGTTCGCACAGCCTCCGCCGGCCGCTCGGCCAAAAGTTGCGCGAGCCGCGCGGCGAATTGCTCGGCGGCCGTTTTTAGCGCGGCCTGCTGGCGACCGAGCGATTGCCACTCCCATCGTTGAACGTCGCCGCC
>DATECS010000082.1:0-15736 GCA_035286785.1 Thermoguttaceae bacterium
AGTACGCACCTTCATGGCGTTCTCCCGCACGAAAAGACCTGCCTGCAATTTAGAAACCGACGGACCGGCCCACCTCAACCTCTTGTGATTCCTCAAGGCGACCACTAAATTCCATTGTCGCTCTGTCGTGATGGAGAAACAATGCCCCCTGGATTAGGTATGGTTCAGGGAATTTGCGTCACCTTGGCCCTTCGCCCAGCGGCTTGTCCCATGCACTACCTCTACCTCCTCATCGCCATCTGCACCGAAACCATCGCCACCAGCGCCCTGAAAATGTCCCACTCCTTCACCCGGCTCGGCCCGAGCGTGGCGGTCATTGTCGGCTACTCCATCTCGTTCTACCTACTGTCCTTGGTCTTGCGAACGATGAAAGTCGGCATGGCCTACGCCATCTGGAGCGGCCTGGGCATGGTACTCATCTCGGTCATCGGAATCGTCTTCTTCAAACAACGAATCGACCTGCCCGGCGTGCTCGGCATAGCCCTAATCATCGCCGGCGTCGTGGTGCTGAACGTCTTCTCCAACCTCCAAGCAACGTAGGCCGGGTTGTAACCCGGCACGCACGTCGATACGATTCTTTTGTCGAATCTCCCTTTTGCCGGGTCGCGACCCGGCCTGCATTTCTCAAGGCCACGTGAGGCGTCTCATGAAAGCCATGCTCCTCCGCCGCATCGCCCCGATCGACACGTCGCCGCTCGTGCTGACCGACGTACCCCTGCCCGAGCCGGGCCCCAGCGAGGTGCGGGTCAAGGTCCATTGCTGCGCCGTCTGCCGCACCGACCTCCACGTCATCGAAGGCGACCTCCCCCAGGCCAAAATGCCCATCATTCCCGGCCACCAGATCGTCGGCACGGTCGACCGCCTGGGCCTCGGCTGCAAGGAATTGCCCCTCGGCCGCCGCGTCGGCGTCGCCTGGCTCCGTCACGTGTGCGGCGAGTGCGGTTACTGCGTCGAGGGCCGCGAAAACCTCTGCGAATCGACCCAATTCACCGGCTACCACGCCGACGGCGGCTACGCCGAATACGCCTGCGTGCCCGAGGCGTTTGCCTATCCCATTCCCGACGGGTTCGACGACGTCCAAGCCGCCCCGCTGCTCTGCGCCGGCATCATCGGCTACGCGGCCCTGCGGCGCAGCAACATTCGCCCCGGCCAGCGACTGGCCCTCTACGGCTTCGGCAGCTCGGCCCACGTCGTGATCCAAATCGCGCTGCACTGCGGCTGCGAGGTCTACGTGGTGACCCGCGGCGACCGCCACCGCGATCTGGCCCGCCGGATGGGCGCCGCCTGGGTCGGCGAACGTGCCGAAGACATGCCGGTCAAGACGCATGCCGCCATTATCTTCGCCCCCGCCGGCGAACTGGTTCCCGCCGCGCTCGAACGGCTCGAAAAAGGTGGCACGCTCGCCCTGGCCGGAATCTACATGACGCCGATTCCCACGCTGGACTACGAGCGTCACGTCTTCCACGAACGCGACATCCACTCGGTCACCTGCAACACCCGCGCAGACGGCCTCGCCCTGCTGACCGAGGCCGCCCAAATCCCCATCCGCCCTCACACGACCGCCTACCCCCTGGCCGAGGCCAACCGTGCCCTCCAAGACCTCAAGCACGACCGCATCAACGGCACTGGCGTGCTGGTAATGTAGTCGGGTGTAGTCGGGAAAATATCGGGCACGATCCGTTGGCGTCACGTCCATGTTTTCGGATAGACTCTAATCCACTACCGCGCGGGCTCGGCGGAAAAAGGGGGACTGGCTCCGCAGCACAAGAAAGCGTGGCAGCGGAAAAATCGTCGCGGCCGCGGTGCCTGTCCCCCTTTTTCCACGCGGCACGTTGATAGTCAGCCCCCTTTGGTGACTCCTGAACCTACGCATTAGCTCAAAACCCTCTCTTGCCCTACTCCACCAACCAACGAATAATTCCGACACGTCGCGCCAAACCGGACCCCGTAACTCGGGAGCACATCATGCGATACTTCAATTTCTCGCCCCTTCTCTTCCATTGGCCGCTTGTCGGCATGACGTTCGCCCGGACGGGACGCGGAAGCAGTTCTGAACTAGCCCCCGGCGACCCGGCCCCCGACTTCGAACTGCCCGGCAGCGACGGAAAAACCCACCGTCTGGCCGACCACCGCGGCCATCGGGCCGTCGTCCTCGCCTGGTTCCCCAAGGCATTCACCCCCGGCTGCACCAACGAATGCCGCTCGCTGGGCGCCTCGGGCGATGCCCTGCGACAATTTGACGCGGCCTATTTCACCGTCAGTTGCGACCCACCCGAGCGGAACGCCGATTTCGCCCGGTCGCTCGACGTGGACTATCCCATCCTGGCCGATCCCGAAGCCGTCGTGGCAAAGGCTTATGGCGTGGTCGGCCCCTTGCGCCCCTGGCCTCACCGTTGGACGTTCTACATCGGCGCCGACGGCAACCTCCTGGCCATCGACAAAGATGTCCACACCGACACCCACGGCCCGGACGTTGCCCGGCGTCTTGCCGAATTGGGCATCCCCCGAGCCGCCAAGCCAGAGTGATGGTTCGCCGCAATCGGCACACGCCCTTGTCCGAGTGCGAATGCGCCGCGACAATGGAGCGGCCGAGTTTTTGGCCCCTCCAACAAAAATGTCCCGTGCGCCAAGGAACGGTTCCAAAGGGGACTGGCTCATTTTTCGGCCCGGTCGGCACCGCGTCTGGATACGCTTGACGGCCGAAAAATGTGCCTGTCCCCTTTGGATGACCCCAGACCGCTCTGGAACCGCAAACGAAACGGAAGCATTCGGAGCCCATCCATGCGGACTGTCCGCTACCTCTGTCTTGCCTACTGCATCGTTCTTACCTTCCTGTTGCTCACGCCCAGGATTGCCATACTACTGGGTTTGTTGCGTTATGTCCCACACGGACCAGGCGGGATGGGGATCCATTTCATGGCGTTCTTCCCGTTGGGTTTTCTGGCGGCCGCCAGCCGCCTCCCTATTGCCCGATGGCGGCTCGTCGCTCTGCTCGTGGCCTACGCCCTGGGCACCGAACTGCTACAATTACTCTGCCCCCCGAGAGTCTTCGACGGCTGGGACATCGCCGAGAACCTTGTCGGTTTGGGAGTGGGATTTCCGCTCGGCGATTGGGTCTCAAGGTACAGTCCTTTTGCCCGGAGAAACGCCATGCCCCCCGCCGACCAATACCGGATTTTGACCCATGAAAATCTGGCCACCTATGACACGTTCATCCTGGCCGACCCGTCGCCCGAGAACCTCGATCCCGACCGCGTCCTGGTGGTCCACGAACTGACCGGCCGCACGATGACGGTCCACCGCTCGCGTCTTATCCCCGCCGAAAACCCCAAGGACGTGCCCCTCGACCACCAGCGAAAAAGCCACTGCCCCACCTGTGGCCGGGTCGCCGGCGTCGTCGAAGACGAAGTCACTTGCCCCCACGACGAAAACGCCCCCTGCGGCCTGCTTGAAAAGACCGAGTGATCGACCCCGCCGCGTCGTGGTTTCTGTTGCACACAAGCCGCTATCCCCGCGAGGGTGGGGGAAGCGGTTCTTTCCTGTTTTTTCTGTCGTAAATCCGCTTGAACGCCTGTCGGCTTTGGGTATATTGAACGTGTATTTCTGGCGGATAGGGGCGCGTGGGTGTGAGCAATTCCAACGAGGAGACAAGCCATGGCGCGCGGAGTTATCTTCTTGGGCGTGGGGATGTTGCTGGTGATGGTTGCGTTCTGCGGCCCCGTCCGTGCGGATGACGCAGTCGTCAATGAGAACTTCCCCGACATGACGCCGATCACGGTGTATCATGAGGATGCGGAGCCATTCAAGGGCCTCGTGAGCGTGACGGTGACCAACTACGGTACGATTCCTTGGGGCGACTTCCACTTCGAGATTGTCCCCTACGGTTACGACGTGAGCACCGTCGACTTTACCACCGTGCCCGCGACTCCTACCACGAGTCAGAACCCTTTCTCCTATGCGATCGACAACGTCGCGGTTGGATCGACGCTGGATTACTACTTCTACAGCGATCCGGTGAACCAAAACGAGACGGCGACATTTGCCTTCTACACGGACAACACGACCAGCCAAGTTCCGTGGTTCGGGTTGCTCATGTATCCCACGCCCGTCCCCGAGCCCGCCGTGCTGAGCCTGCTCGGCATCGGATTGGCCGCACTGGCCCTGATTCGCCGCCGCAAGTAGAGTTTTCTCCTCTCCGTTGTCCATGACGATCGTAAACATCCCAAGCGTTCCGGCCTTCAAACCGGAACGCTTTTTTTATGCCCCCGTGGCAAGCCCTGCTTCACCAGGCCCTGCCGCCCCCCACGGTTGCATCCCAACCATTTCTCTGCTACAAGTGCCGTAGAGTGGCCCCCGCCCACCACCCTTCCCCCAACAACGAACAACGGACTACGGACAACGGACTACCGACAACCGACAACCGACAACGGACTACCGACTACCGACTACCGACTACCAAGAAAACGGGCATGCTGTCCAAACTCAAAACCTTCTCGCTCCTAGGCATCGACGCCCTGCCGGTCGAGGTCGAAGTCGACGTCTCGCCCGCCGGACTCGCCAAAACCATCCTCGTCGGACTGCCCGAGCAGGCCGTCAAGGAAAGTACCCATCGCGTCGAACGGGCCATGGTCAACTCGGGCTTCGAGCGGCCCCAGACCCGCATCGTCATCAACCTCGCCCCCGCCGAACTCCCGAAACAGGCCGCCTCGTTCGACCTGCCCATCACCCTGGGCATCCTCGCCGCCAGCGGCCAGTTCGAATCCGACCGGCTCGAAGGCTACGCGGTGGTCGGCGAGCTGGCCCTCGACGGTTCGACCCGGCCCACCAAGGGCGCCCTGTCGATCGCCATGGCCGCCGCCCGGCAAACGGAACTCCGCGGCCTGTTGGTGCCCAGCGCCAGCGCCGCCGAGGCCGCCGTGGTCGAATCGATCGAAGTCATCCCCATCGACAGCCTGTCCCAGGCCGTCGCCTTCCTGGCCGGCGAAGTGGATATCGCGCCCGTGCCCAGCAATCTCGACACCCTGTTCGGCTCGCTTGCGCGTTACGACATCGATTTTTCGGACGTCCGAGGCCAGGAAACGGCCAAACGCGCGGTGACCGTCGCGGCGGCCGGCGGACACAACCTGCTGATGGTCGGCCCGCCCGGCTCGGGCAAGACCATGCTCGCCAAGCGAATGCCCACCATCCTGCCCGAGTTGCACGCCGCCGAGTCGATCGAAACCACGCGGATCTACAGTGCCCTGGGCCTGCTGCGTCCCGGCGAGCCCCTGCTGGCCACGCGGCCGTTCCGTTCGCCCCATCACACGATCAGCGACGCGGGCATGGTCGGCGGCGGCTCGATTCCCGCCCCCGGCGAAATCAGTCTGGCCCACAACGGCGTGCTATTTTTGGACGAGCTGCCCGAGTTCAACCGCCGCACGCTCGAGGTGCTCCGCCAGCCGTTGGAGGACGGCGTGGTCACGATCTCCCGCGCGCTGTCGAGCACGACGTTCCCATCCAATTTCATGCTGGTCGTTGCGTTGAATCCCTGCCCCTGCGGCTACCGCGGCGACCCTCGTCACCAGTGCCATTGTTCGGTTCCCCAAATCGAACGCTACATGTCGAAGATCAGCGGCCCGTTGTTGGACCGCATTGACATCCACATCGAAGTGCCCGCCGTCCCGTTCCGCGAGCTTTCAGCCGGTCGCGACGGCACGTCGAGCGCGTCGATCCGCGAGCAAGTCGTCGCCGCCCGCGCCCGGCAAACCAAACGTTTCACCGGCAGCCGCGCCCGCTACAACGCCGACATGTCCCACCGCCAGGTCCGCCAGCACTGCGCCCTGGACAAACAGGCCCAACAGATGCTCCAGTCCTCGATGGACGAAATGGGCCTCTCCGCCCGCGCCCACGACAAAATCCTCCGCGTGACCCGCACCATCGCCGACCTCGACAACGCCGAAACGATCCAGCCCAACCACCTCCAAGAAGCGATCAACTACCGAATGCTCGACCGGCAGTTGTGGACGTGAATCGTAGGTCACCCCGTACTTGACATCATCATCCTTGATCGACTAGTGAAGAAGAGACATCATCGACGGTCACAAGCCAACGTTCCCAAACCAATAAACCTAAGGCACCGTAGCGGCCTTTTACGCAGGGAGATTAGAATATGGCAATCGATGTGCTCGGTGGTGATTTTGGTAAGGCGGTTGCCGTCATGAAGATGTCATGGAGCGGCAAACCACTGTCGCTTGTCATTGGGAGAGGATTTTTCAGATCGGAGGAGATCTCACTGGGGCGAATCAGTGGTGCCGAACGAGTGACTGACGAAAATAAGGCGAGTCTTCTGAAGGGTGCCAAGTGGGCAACAGTCGGTTGGATCTTGGCTGGCCCCTTAGGAGCCATCGCTGGTGCATTGTTAGGCGGCAAGAAACGTACGGTCGTATATATGGTCACGCTTTCAGACGGGCGTCAAATGTTATGTCAGAGTCCACTGGATGACTATAAAGCCGTTTTGGTTGCCGCGATGACCATGCCAAGGGGTGTCTCGTCAGGTCAATCCTTGCTAGAGGACGAACACCGTCGGGCAATGCAAGACAAGATGGATGAGGAGGTTATGGGCTTCCTTAGGCAACTGGAGGGAGAACATTCGAGTGAATAAGTCCGTGGAAGTAGATCGGGAAAGGCAAGTCCTGCGTGTATTACTCGATAGATTGGAGGATTGAACCATGTCTAGTCACCCATCATCTCTGCCACCCAATGCCGGGGATCTGTTTCCGAATTCTGGTTCACCGAATCAGCCGAGTGTGGAAACGAGGATCGGCCTTGCCATGGTGAAGGAATTGAGAGAAATCAAGGACGCCGTTCTACTCGCTGCAAGCAAAAAACCAGCGGAGACACTGCGGGTGAAGCACGAGTTCCCCAGGGTGTGCTGGATGCAGTTGACAAGTGCATTGTTTGTATCGCTTGTACTGGCAAGCCTCGCCGTGGATTTCGTCGAGTACCATTACTTCCGTCATGAAGTGAAGAGGGATATGGAACAGATCAGAATGGGCTCACGCCTGATACCCGAAGGCATAATCCAGCGTGTACGGTTGGCGGAAACACAGGGCCACTGACATGCCCTGAAGAAAACGAGCTAGTGACAAGTAGGTCACTCCGTGCCTGACAATCTCGCAGCCAGTTTCAAACCACCGAACCAAAACAAGCGAATGCTGTCAAGCACGGAGTGCCTATGGTAACTGCATCAGGGTGGCCATCGCCCGCCAGGAACCTATACAATATGCTGTACTCACCCTGAAAAAGCCCGGAGAGTTGAACCGGGCAACAACCATGTACGAGGCCACCATGTCCACTTTGCCCCTAACCGACTTCTCCTGGAAAAGGATGATCGCCGCCGTGGAAGACGTTCGAGAACGGGCCTGCCGCGCCACGCGGGCCCTGTGTCAGGCCGGAATTCCCTGTGTCGTGGTCGGCGGCAACGCCGTCGCCGCGTGGGTCGCCCGGGTCGATGAAGAAGCGGTGCGCAACACGAAAGACGTCGACTTGCTCATCCGCCGCCAGGATTTCGAGCAGGTCGTCGCCACGCTGTCGGCCGTCGGTTTCGTCCACCAAAACGTCGCCGGCGTCGATCTCTTTCTCGACGGTCCGCAAGGCTCGGTCCGCAGCGCGATCCACCTGATCTTCGCCGGCGAAAAAGTCCGGCCCGACCATCCCCTTCCGGCCCCCGACCTCGACCAGTCGCAGCCCGGCCCCGACTTCGCCGTGCCCACGCTCGAAGCCCTCGTCCGCATGAAGCTGACCTCCTTCCGCTTGAAAGATCAGGTCCACTTGCTCGACCTCTTGGAAGTCGGCCTGATCGACGAAACCTGGGCCGACCGTTTTCCCTCTCCACTTGCATTGCGGCTAAGGCAACTTGTCAAAACCAGAGAACAGGAGGCGTGATTGCCGGCGTCCTGTTGCTTGTCATCACGGCCGTCACGTGGAAAAAACGCCGCACGCAGCTTTGACTTGCCTCGTCTGGGCAATCTGCCGCCTCACGAACATTCACGAATAATCTCGGCCGGCGCTATTTTCCCGCCGCCCCCGTTTTGCCGATCCTATAACGATGAGCCAATCCCTGTGGTATAAACCACCACGTGCCAAATAGAGGACAAACAGAGTAACAGGAGACTCGCGTCCGTGGAGAAGTTGCTGAAGGTGGGGGCTGTCGCCACTTGCTTGGTGGGGTTGATTTTATGTTGCTGGGCCGGCTGCATGGTAAAGACCCCCGCGCCGGACTCCTACGTGCCCTACACCGCCAAAGACGGTTCGTTCCAATGCGACCGGCCTGACGGTTGGACGCCCAACGAAGGAAAAAATCCCCGCCACAACGCCTTCTCCCTGGGCAACGCTGAAATCCGCATCGAGGTCAGTCCCCTCGACGCCCTGCACCTGGATCAAACCGCCGACAAAAACGCGACGACCAACAACTCGCCGCCCGACGTCGAAAAACCGGCCGCTCCCCGCTCGCTCGCGGCCCAGGCCCACGAAGCAAAGCGAAAAATCTTCAACGACTTCAAAGTCGAATACGACGAACGCGACCCGACCGTCGTCCAAACCGGCCTGGGCGATGCCTGCCGATCCGAGTTCACTGCCTCCGACCGTCTGATCGGCCCGGTCCACGGCTACCGTGTCACCGTGCCGGTCGGCGACCAGTACGTCCACGTCGTCTGCGCGTGTCCCGAGTCCGATTGGCCCACCCTCCGCCCCGCCTTCAACCACGTCATCGCCAGCCTGCGTCCCGCGAAGAACGTGGATTAATCCTCCCCGTAGGTCAGGCACCCCGTGCCTGACAATCCCGTATTCATCTCGCTCCGCGAGATGGCCGCGAGTCGCCCCGTACTCCAATCGCAGCCTCTCTTCCCACGGGCTCGATCACCACACCTCACCGGGCTCGCCCCGGTGGCTCGCTGGTTTGGAAACTACGGCAAGCCTTTTCCGATTCACCGTTCTCCGCCTCGTCCGCCGCTTCAAGCGGCGGACGAGGCGGAGAACGCAAAAATGGCTGCCCGGCCGGTAGTTTTCAAACCGCTTTCCGCCGGGACAAGCCCGGCGGGGACGCATCTTCCTCACGTTGCTTTCTTGGCTGCTCTGACATGAAAGCCTAGGCGGTCCACTACCTCTGCAATCCGCAGCCACTCCCGCGCGTCCCCGCCGTCGTCCGCCGCTTCGCCTCCGTCGGCCCATGCTCGTCATGGGGTTCGTCCACCCGCCGCGTCGTCGTCTCGACCGGCTCGAACTGCGCCGTAAAGTGCGGCAAAAACGGCGGCCGATGCGTCATGCGCAGCCCGTGCAGCCGCGACTTCCGCGCCACGAGCGACTCCATCCCTTCCAAAATGTAATCAAAATGGCTCTGCGTATAAACCCGTCGCGGAAACGCCAGACGGACCAATTCCATCGCCGCCGGCTGGAATCGGCCGTCCACGTCGCGCCCGAACATCACCGACCCAATCTCGCACGATCGAATCCCCTCGGCCAGATACAACTCGCAAACCAACGCCTGGCCCGGATACTGCTCGGGCGGAATGTGCGGCAGGAACGCCTTCGCGTCGATATAGACCGCGTGCCCGCCCGCCGGCTGCACGGTGGGCACGCCCAACCGATTGAGTCCCGCGGCCATGTACCGGCTCACCGCCAGTCGATAGTCGAGATAATGCTCGTCGAGCACCTCCTCTAGCCCCACGGCGATCGCCTCCAAGTCCCGCGCGGCCATCCCGCCGTAAGTCGGAAAACCCTCGGTCAAAATCAACTGATTCCGCAGATGATCGACCCACCGCGAATCGCGCAGTGCAATAAACCCGCCGATGTTCACCAGCCCATCCTTCTTCGCGCTCATCATGCACCCGTCGGCCAGTTCAAACGTCGCCCGAGCAATCCGCCGCACGTCCTGCTCCGCGAACCCCGGCTCGCGCAGCTTGATGAAGAAACTATTCTCCGCGAACCGGCAGGCGTCGAGTATAAATGGAATGTCGTACCGATGATAAATCTCGGCCGCCCCTCGCAGATTCTCCATCGACACGGGCTGCCCTCCGCCCGTGTTGTTCGTGATCGTCATCATCCCGCACGGAATGTTTTGGCGATGGGCCGCGCAAAACGTTTCGAGCCGCTCCAGATCGATATTCCCCTTGAACGGATGCTCGCACCGCGGATCGCGCCCCTCGGCGATGACCAAATCAACCGCCTCGCCGCCCAACTGCTCGATATTCGCCCGCGTCGTGTCGAAATGGTTGTTCGACGGCACCTTGCAGCCCGGCCGCACCAGATGCGAAAACAAAATCCGCTCGGCCGCCCGTCCCTGGTGCGTCGGAATCACATGGGCATACCCGGTCAACTCGCGCACGACCCGTTCAAACCGCTCGAAACTCCGCGACCCGGCGTAACTCTCGTCAGCCACCAGCATGGCCCCCCACTGCGCCGCGCTCATCGCCGTCGTGCCCGAGTCGGTCAAAAAATCGAACGTGACATGCTTGGCCGCCACAAGAAACAAATTATACCCCGTCGCCCTCAAAATCGGCTCCCTCTGCCGCCGAGTCATAAGCACCAACGGCTCCACCGTCTTAATCTTAAACGGCTCAATAATCGTCCGGTGTTTGTCTTTCATGAATCTCCTCGTAGGGTGCGTGCTTGCACGCACCAAAATCGTAGGGTGGGGCAACGGCCGGCCACGACAAACCGTGATTGTATCAAAAATCGTAAAGGCCGGCCGTCGCCCCACCGGGTAACCTAGGTTCTATAAACCTGATTGCCGAAGGTACAAAGAATCACCCACACACAAGTCCATGTGGCGATCTTCGCTTGATTACCAAAACGCAATCACCTTTACAGCAGTTGTTTTATGGCGCTTTTCAATTCGAGAACCTCGATGGGAGCCTTTTCACCCCAATCATCTTCCCAGCACACAATTAAATCACATAGACTATTGTCATGTCGATGTTTCCGAAAATCCGTGCTTCTAAACTCAAACTCAATCAGGCACTCCTCATATCGACCACGATCACCTTCTTTTCGTCGTCGAGCCTTGCAGTCGGGAAAAGCCGGCCGCATGCCTCGGATTTCAAAACCAAGATCAGTTGCGCATGCTGAGAATACGGCAACGACTTCCTGTTCGTAAGTTGGTGCAAAAGCAATGCCACGAAAATTCAGAGTCTTTCCGTGTTCAAAGCTGGCAGCCACATCAGCCTTGGTCTTCAGCCCTCGTTTGCCGCTGTTCTTCTTATGGCGCCTATTCTCTTTCGATGCTCCGACCGCTCTCAGCTTGTCGAGTTCGGCTTCAAACAGGTGACGTACTGCCGACGCTATCTTGTTCCGTGACGAGAAGAGGTATTCGATGGCTTCCTTCTTGAATTGTGGATAGGTTCTCTTGCCGGTGCGAGCGAATGTATTCTTGTCGTACCCAGATCGCCGTGCCAATACTGCTTGGCTTGGTATCTTTTTCAATTCCTTTGTGACCTTAAGAAACTTCTTTGCGAGTTCTTGAAGTGGTATTTTGCGGTGATATTGCGAGGTAACCACTAGGCCAACTGACTCCAGGGCTTTCTCCCATTTGTTGTCGAAGCGTTTCTTCAAAGCGTTCAGAGAGATGGTTCCATATCTCTTGTACTCCTCTTGCGTCATAGTGTCCCCTCGCTTCCGCCCCAGCAGTTTTGCCACGCGACGCAGTTCGTCCACACATTGTTTTCTTGTGTAGACGGGTTCCATCATATTCTTCTGCTGAGTTGCCTTGAGGGCATCCCTGATACCCCATTCTTTGCAGGCGGTTGACCACGCTTTCTGTTTTTCAGGGTAATGACGGAAGAAATCACGCCTGCCAGTACCCGACAGCTTCAGGAATCTCTCAAATCCGAGATAGTCCTTGCCTTCTTTCTCGTAGGCTGATCGTATGCGTCGGCCGAGTTCCTCCTTGGTCAGGCGGGCATCGTACTTGTAGCGAGGACTCCGCTTACGGCACGCTGCCAGAAGCTGATCCCAGTTATCCACCTCACATTGCTTCATCCATTCATCACGACGAATGCCGGTCTTCTCCTCGAACACCCTGCAATACAGAGGGTAGCCTTGTTCATCGAGTTCTTTGATAAGTCGGATGATCTCTTCTCGGCTGGTAGCCATGGCAAACCTTCTTATGAACGTCAATCCGCATTCTGTACTACACCATTGTTATCGAAATAATTCATGGGCGCACAGGCGTATTTGCAGCAGACGGTATCCGCACTGGAATCGTAGAGCGCGTATTGCACACCAATGAATTTCACCAACGAAGGCCAAGTCGCGTCCTAAATAGTCCGTCAGGCTGACCTACCTCGTCAACAAATCCTCAAACTGCTCCTCCGTCAACACCTTCACGCCCAACTCCTGGGCCTTGTCCAACTTGCTCCCCGCCTTCTCCCCGGCCACGACATAGTCGGTCTTACTCGACACACTCGACGCCGCCCGCCCGCCGTGCCGGGTAATCAATTCCTCGATCTCCTCCCGCGAGTATTTTTTGAGCGTACCGGTCACGACCAGCGTCTTCCCGGCCAGCACGTCCGACGTCTCCTCGTCCGTCTCCGCCTCGGCCATCACCACGCCCAACTCGCGCAGCTCGTCGATCGTCCCTCGCCCGAACTCCCCGTGCAGATAGTCGTAAACGCTCCGCGCAATGATCGGCCCGATTTCGTTCACCTCGCCGAGCTCCTCGACCTCAGCCGCCAGGAGCGAGTCCATCGACCGAAAATGCCCGGCCAGCACCGACGCGACCCGGGTACCCACGTGCCGAATCGACAGCGCCGCCAACAGCCGCGCCAGCCCGCGCGTCTTGCTCGCCTCGATCCCCGCCAACAGATTCTCGGCCGATTTCTTGCCCATTCGCTCCAACTCGATCAACTCATCGAGCCCGAGCCGATACAAATCGCCGTAGCCGCGAACCAGCTTTTCGCCAACCAACTGATCGACGAGCTTGTCGCCCAGCCCCTCGATATCCATCGCATTGCGGCCCGCGAAGTACCGAATCCGCTCCTTCAACTGCGCCGGACAGGCCGTGTTGGGACACCGAATATAAACGCCCCCTTCGTCCTTCACCAGCCGCCGCCCGCACTCGGGACACTCGGTCGGAAAAACGAACTTCCGAGGATGCCCCTCGCGCAGATGTTTCTCGACGCGCACGATGTGTGGAATAATCTTGCCCGCCTTCTCGACCACCACCACGTCGCCCGGCCGCACGTCCTTCCGCTCGATCTCGTCGGCGTTGTGCAGACTCGCGCGGCTCACCGTCGTCCCGGCCAGCTCGACCGGCTCCAGCTCGGCCACCGGCGTGATCGCCCCCGTCTTGCCCACCTGCACGCGAATCTCGCGCAGCCGCGTGGTGGCCTCGTACTTCTCGAACTTATAGGCAATCACCCACCGCGGACATTTCGACGTGCTACCCAGCCGCTCGCGCTGATCGAACCGATTGATTTTCAACACCAGCCCGTCGATCTCGAAATCCATCTCGTGCAATTCCTCGATCAACTCCTGGCAATGCTCCGCCGCCGCGTCGAACGACGAAAAACACTCGACCCGCGGCGTCGGCGGCAGCCCATACTCCCGCAACTCGTCCAAAAACTCCATGTGCGTCGTCGCCCGAAGCCCTTCGACGTAACCCACCCCGTGGCAAAACAACCGAAGCCGCCGCTCCGTGCAAATCCGTGGGTCCAACAGCCGAATGCTCCCCGCCGTGACGTTCCGCGTATTGGCAAACGGCGGCAACCCCTTGCGTCGCTGCACTTCGTTCAGCTTCACCAGATCCGAGTTAGTCATGTAAATCTCGCCGCGCACCTCCAGCACGGGCGGAACCCGGCCGCCCGACAACCGCAACGGCACGTCAACCACCGTCCGCACGTTGTGCGTAATATCGTCGCCCACCCGCCCATTGCCCCGAGTGAGCCCGCGAACCAGCACTCCCCGCTCATAAAGCAGCGACACGGCCACCCCGTCGATCTTCAACTCGACGACCCACTCGGCTGCCTCGCCCCGCAGCAGTTTTTCCGTCCGCGCCGCGTATTGCTTCAACTCGTCCAGACTGTAGGTGTTCTCAATCGACAGCATCGGCACGCGATGCTCGACCTGCGCAAGCCCCTCGACCGGCGCGTCGCCCACTCGCCGCGTCGGACTATCGGCCGTAACCAACTCGGGATGGGCCGCTTCGAGCTTGCGCAACTGCTCCATCAACCGATCGTACTCGAGGTCGGTAATCTCGGGCGCCGCCTCGACGTAGTACTTCCGATCGTGATAGCGAATCGTCTCCCGCAACTTCCCAATCGCTTCCGCCGGATTCAAGCTCATGTTACTTTCCCTCAAGCTGTCGTCGTGCCTCAAACGCCACGACTGCCACGCTCACCGCCAGATTCAAACTACGTGCCTCCGTCCGCATCGGAATCCGCAGACACTGTTCCGCGTGCCCCGCCAGCATCGACGGCGGCAACCCTCGCGACTCACTGCCGAACACGAGCGCGTCGCCCGGCGCGAACGCCGCCTCGGTATACTCGCGCGACGCCGTCTTCGTCAAAAACCAAAACCGCCGTCCCGACAACCGCCGCTCCAATTCGCTCCAATCATCCACCGCCTCCCAATCGAGCGACGCCCAATAGTCGAGCCCCGCCCGCCGCAGCCGCCGATCCTCCATCTGAAACCCCAACGGACGGACGAGCCACAACTTCGCCCCCAACGCCACGCACGTCCGTCCCACGCTGCCCGTGTTATGCGCGATCTCCGGCTCATACAGCACAATGTCCAACAATGCATCGCTCATGTATTCGTGTGGGTATCTTGCGACAAATGGGGTGTGCCACTGCTTGCTGAGCCACCAACCGACATGAATTCCCACGTCGGCACTGCTTGCCGGAAACCGTAACCTCGCCACAAACCAGCAAGCAGTGCGATCCGCCGCCAACGTCTGCATCTTCTCCCGGCAAGCAGTGGCACACCCATACCCTTTACGCCCCCGTCTCGCCCGACTACGATAAATCCGGCATGTAACCGTTCACACTCGGGGACTGGCTCATTTTTCGGCCCGGTTTAAGTTCCGATCTGGATACGCTTGACGGCCGAAAAATGTGCCTGTCCCCTTTGGCCCAACGGGAAGGGATAGTTCCCTGTGAACGGTTCCCCCGGCATTCCCCGAATCCCGCCGCCCAGTGTAGACGTTTTTCCCATGTTTTCAAACCACCTCGAAGGAGGCTTTTTGCGTGGAACTTGAAGGCAAAGTCGCCCTGATCACCGGCGGCACCAAGGGCATTGGGGCCGCCACGGCCGTCGCACTGGCCCGCCGGGGCGCCGACGTGGCAATTAACGGCCGCCACGATGACGACGAAGCCAGGCGAACCGTCGCCGCCGTCGAGGCCCTCGGCCGCCGCTGCCGGTTGATCCTGGCCGACGTCGCCCGGCCGGACCAGGCCGCCCGATGCGTGGCCGACGCGATCGATCGGCTCGGCCGGCTCGACCTGCTGGTCCACGCGGCCGGCGGAGCCACCCCGGGCAACTGCCTCGACACGCCGCCCGAGGCCTGGCTCGAAGCCTTCGACATCCACGTCCACGCCGTCTTCCACCTCGTCCGCGCGGCCGCCCCGGCGATGAAAAGGGCAGGGCAGGGGGCCATCGTCCTCATCTCCTCCGTGGCCGGCATCCGTGCGCTGCCCCGCCTGATCGCCTATCAAGTGGCCAAAGGCGCCATCCCTCAATTCGCCCGAGCCCTGGCCTGGGAACT
>DATECS010000083.1:0-26684 GCA_035286785.1 Thermoguttaceae bacterium
CGGGGGCTTCGGATTCTCCGAGCAGTGAGAACGACCCCCGGACGTGCCCCACGTTGCGACGGAACGACCCGGGCCGATGCGTGACACGTCGGCGGCAACCGGCCCACGGCTGGTGCGGTGGAGCATTTCGCGGGGTGTGAAGATGGAAAAGGTGGCATTACCAGAGACTGCGGCTGTGTGCCGATGAAAAAGGCTAGTTGACAATTTAGCAACCGACCGATAGGATGCGAGCATGAGCCAACACGTTCCACTCTCCGAACAGTTGCGAAACGCCGTCTTGAACTGCGGCCAGACGCAAGCCGAAATCGTCCGGGCAACGGGCATCGACAAGACGAGTCTCTACCGGTTCCTGGCCGGCGAGCGTTTCGCATCCCCTCGAAATCTGGACATTCTCGGTAAATACCTCGGGCTGCGGGTCGTGGCCGACGGTCCGAAGCGAAAACCCAAGGCAAAGAAAGGCAAGTAGTCATGGCCAGTATCAGCAAGGAACCCGGCGGCCGGCGTCGAATACAATTTGTGGACGGCAACGACAAGCGGCGGAGCATCCGCCTGGGCAAGTGTTCGCAGCGGTTCGCGGAGAACGTCAAGCTACACGTCGAGGCGCTTGCCGTGGCCAAGGGCGGCCGTGTTGCGGTGGAACCGGCGACGCTGAAGTGGGTGCGCGAAATATCCGACGAACTGGCCCGCAAGCTGGCTAGGGTGGGACTGATCGAACCGCGCAAGACCACAACCCTGGGCGAGCTTGTGGACGGCTACATTGCCGGCCGCAAGGACGTGAAACCTTCGACCCTTTCGGGATGGGGACAAGCCAAGCGTTCCCTGTTCGAGCACTTCGGAAAGGGCAAGCCGTTGCGAACGATCACGCGAGCCGACGCGGAGAGATTCCGGGAATCGCTGACGGAACAGAAACTGGCGCACGCGACAATTTCCAAGCGATTGCAGTTTGCCCGGCAGTTTTTCGCGTATGCCGTCAAGCGCGACTGGCTCGAACGGAATCCGTTTGAGGGCGTGACGCACAAGAGCGGAAACCCTGCCGAGCGGCAGTACTACGTGACGCCCGAGGATACCCAAAAGCTGATCGACGCGGCCCCAAACTGGGTTTGGCGAACGATCATCGCCCTTGCCCGATATGGCGGCCTGCGGTGTCCGTCGGAGGTGCTGAGTCTGCGCCTGGCCGACCTGGATTGGGAACGCGGCGCGATGGTGGTACGCTCACCCAAGACGGAGGGACACGGCCAAGGGCACCGGATCGTCCCCATGTTCGCCCGGCTGAGACCATACCTCAACGAGGCGTGGGACATGGCGGCCGAAGGACAGACCCACGTTATCCCCGAAAACCTCTATCTGCCGGCCGCACACGGCCCACGCGGGTGGGTAAACTGCAATCTGCGGACGAGCTTCTCCAAAATCGTTGACGCAGCCGGCTTGGACCCGTGGCCCCGGCTGTTCCACGCCCTGCGGGCAAGCTGTGAGAGCGACCTGGCCCGGGAATACCCCATTACGACCGTTTGCAAGTGGATCGGCAACACGGTCTCGATAGCAAGCCGGCACTACATTCAAGTGACCGACGCGGACTTCCAAAAGGCGTCAAAAAAAGTGGTGCAAAATCCGGCGCAGTTGACGCACGAAACCGCTGGCGAGCCTTGGCAGCCCAAACAGAAAACCCCTGGAAAACCAAGGGTTTGCCAGGGGTTGCAACAGTGTACAAGCGTTCAAGTACACCCCACTGGACTCGAACCAGTAACCTTCGGTTCCGTAGACCGATGCTCTATCCAATTGAGCTAGGGGTGCGTCTGTCCCAGCCGGCAAGGACCGCCAATCCCACGGACGTGGGCGGTTCCCGTGGCTGAATTAAGGAAGTATGGAGGAGGAGACCCAAGTTGTCAACCGCGGGAGGGTTTTGGACACATGGCTTTTAGGTCAATAGCGGGGTATTCCCAAAACTCTGCCGGATAGGCGAAGCTGCGCAATCTATGTTATGATGTGAAACGCCGACATTTATCCAATGGTGGGGATTCTTCTAACAACGGGAACCTCGGCTATGTCCAAAGAATCGGATGCCGATTCAATCTACGACCGCGTCGTTCGACATATCTTCTTCTCCGGAGAGATTTCGCCGGGCAGCAAAGTGGTCGAAAAAACCTTGGCCGATCAACTAGGCGTCAGCCGGATTCCCATCCGCGAGACGCTCGGCAAACTCGCCGGACAAGGGCTTTTGGTCGGCGGACCCACCGGGCAAGGCGTGCGATTGCGCCGATACACGGCCGAAGAGACCCGGCAACTTTACGAGTTACGCGAGATCCTGGAGGGAGGCGCCGCCCGGGCCGCGGCACGCGCGGCCAACGACGCCGACCTGACCCGCATGGAAATGATCTGCAATCAGACCGAGGCCGAAGTCGGCGATTACGGCTCCAGCCGATGGGCGGATCTCGACCACGCCTTCCACGTGGCCTTGGCCGAGGCAAGCCATAACGACCGGATCGCCCGACTGCTCAAATTGCTACTGACCGAGTGTCATTATCTTTTTTATCTCTATCCTTCCAATGTCGGTCGGCCCACACCGAAGCGCAAGGAAGCCACCAAGCACATGGAAAGCGTTCTGAAGGACCATCGCGAACTGCTCCGGTTGATCCGCGACCAGGACGCCGACGGCGCGGAACGCAAGGCGCGCGAAGACATGCGGGTCAGCAGCGCTCGATTCACGCAATCGCTGATCGCCTCGGACTTGCGGCGTTGACGATTGACCGAGAGGTTGTGAATTTTTCCATACGCTACAGGTGAATTTGCCATAGGTAGGGTGGGCACCGCCCACCAAATCGCAACATCTTTTGGTGGGCGGTGCCCACCCTACATAAATCCACCGAGCGAGCCGCCGCTCAATCCGACGGCTTGATTTCGCCTTCGAACGCCAACAGGGTTCGCAGCTTGTCGGGGTGCAACGACGCGCGAAGGGCCGTCGCGCGGTCGATGTATTCTTCCTTGTGCAGTTCGAGCAGCGAATAATTGAAACTGCGCATGCCGTCCTCGCCGCTTTCGATGATGTCGGGAATGCGGCTTTCCTCGCCGCGTTCGATGTACATCCTCACGGCGGGCGTGTTGATGAGCACTTCGGTGGCGGGAACGCGAGCAACGTTGTGCTGGATCGAGGGCAAGAGCATCTGGTTCATGATGGCGATCAACGTCGTGCTCAGGTTCATCCGAACGGCTTCCTTTTCCGCTTCCCCGAAGAAATTGAGGATGCGATAGAACGTCTGCGACGCCTCGGCCGTGTGAAGCGTGGTGAGCACCAGATGGCCCGTCTCGGCCGCCGTGATCGCCGTGCGAACGGTGTCGGCGTCGCGCATTTCGCCGATGAGAATCACGTCGGGATCCTGGCGCACGACGGCCCGAAGCGCCTCGGAATAGGTCGGAAAATCCTGGCCCATTTCGCGCTGATTGATGCGGCTCTGGTGGCTGGGGATGATGTACTCGATCGGATCCTCGATCGTGACGATGTGTTTCATCTCGCGCTGGTTGATGTAGTCGATCATGGCGGCCAGCGTGGTTGATTTGCCGCTGCCCGTCTCGCCGCCGATGATGATGATTCCCTTGGGCCGCCGGCGAATAGCCGCTTCGTAAACCGGCGGTAGATGGAGTTCCTCGAACGTGGCGATTTGCAGCTTGATGCGCCGGATCGCCGCGGCCATGGCGCCACGCGATTTGTACAACTGGATGCGGTAGCGGACCCGGCGGCTTTCCTTTTCGGTGATCGGCACGCTCGTCTCGTAGGCGTAGTCGACGTAACCCCGCTTCATGTACGCTTCCCGAAGCGCGTCGGTCAGCGTGGGATTCATGATCATCTCGACGTGATTGTCCTTGAGCCCCTCGCCCTTGCGCGAGGCAATTCCGTCGGGCACGCGGAAGTAAGGCGTCTCGCCGAGCATCAGATGGATGTCCGAGGCGTTGATCCGCTCGGCCGTCTGAAAGAGCCGCATGAGAAAGGCAACGTCCTGGGCCGGTTGCTCAATGCCCGAAAGCGATAGCGAATTTTGAAGAGAATCGTGGACGTTGTCCATGCTTTTGGCTCCCATGATTTCCCGGCGTTCGTGGTCCCGCCTTCAGGCGGTTGCCAAATCACGCAATTGCCTATATTCCGCCTGAAGACGGAATATTGAACGGCTCGGACGCGTTGCATCCCGTGCAAGCAAGTTTTGCCGCGTCCTCTTCACGCGGCGGACAGGGCCCGCCATTGACGGCAACCGTCCCACCCGACTACACTTCACTGCTAGAAGTATACAATGAACGGACCATTTGTCATCGGCCATTTTGGTCGATGACACGGTGAAAACGCGGGATATTGCCCGCGTACACGTTCCTGAACATCACGGAAACTCGCCTTGGGTTGGCTTAATCTACTGGGAATTGCCATTGGGCTGGCCATGGACGCCCTGGCCGTGTCGATCGTGGCCGGAATGACCGTGGCCAAGGTCACGCCTCGCCACGCGTTCCGCATCGCGTTCCACTTCGGGCTGTTTCAGTTCATGATGCCCGTACTCGGCTGGGCGGCAGGCCGGCAGGTGGCCCACGCGCTGGCCGACTACGACCACTGGCTCGCCTTCGCCCTGTTGGCCACGATCGGCGGCAAGATGCTCTGGGAGTCGCGGGAATCGCCCGACCTGAACGGCCGCGACGACCCAACACGGGGGTGGATGCTCGTGACGCTGTCGATCGCGACGAGCATCGACGCTCTGGCCGTGGGCGCGAGCATAGCCCTGATGCAGCAGGTGTCGGTTTGGCTGCCGGCCGTGGTGATCGGCGTGGTGGCCACCGTGTTTAGTGCGTTGGGCATTACGTTTGGCGCTCGGCTGGGAACGCGGTGGAGTCACTGGTCGGAGATTGCCGGCGGACTCGTGCTGATCTTTATCGGCGTTAAAGTCGTCGTTTATCATTTGTTTGGATGGTGAAGCACCATGACCGTAGGGGACGACCGCTCCCATCATGATTTGCGCCAGCCCGACGCCCACGGCGGCGCCAGGTTGCCGGTCAGTGCGGTGCTGTTGGGGGTGATTCTCGCCGGAGTATTTGTCGGAGGCGCGTGGTTGCGATCATCGCGGGTTTCAAGCGACTCGCGGCCGGCCGTGCCGACCGACTGCCGGCGGATCATTGCGATGGCGCCCAGCGTGACGGAGATCCTCTTTCAACTGGGGCTAGGCGATCGCGTGGTGGGCGTGTCGCGCTACTGCACCTATCCGCCCGAGGCGAAAACCCGCCCATGCATCGGCGGCCTGTTCGATCCCAATATGGAAGCCATCTTGTCGCTGCAGCCCGACTTGGTCATCCTGCCTAGTCCCGAAGCGGGCACGACCGAGGGGTTCGACAAACTCGGCGTGGCCACCTTGGTGCTCGACCACCGTGGGCCCGACGGGGTGTTCGACTCGATCACGGCGATCGGCCGGGCATGCGGCGTCCGGCGCGACGCGGATGCATTGTTGGACAACCTTCGCCAACGGCTGCGGCGAGTGACCGCGCGGACATCGGACCTCGCGCGGCCTCGCGTGCTGTTGGTCGTCGATCACAGCGCGGGCGGGACGCGGATCGAGGACGTCTACGTGGCGGGGAGCAGCCGGTATTTTAACCCGATCCTGCATTGGGCCGGGGGTAAGAACGTGTTCGAAGACGCAGTCGAGGCGTTTCCCGTGGTCTCGCGCGAAGCCATTCTCAAGGCCAACCCGGAGGTGATCGTCGATCTGGTTTCGACCGACCATCTTCCAACCGACGACGTTGAGGCGTACTGTGAAAGCTGGCGAGAACTCCACCAAATTGACGCCGTGAAAAACGGCCGCGTCTACATTCTTACCGAGGATTACACAAAGGTGCCGGGCCCGCGATTTGTTTTGCTGGTTGAAGATCTCGCGTGGCTGCTGCACCCCGACGCCGTAGGCCGGGTCGAGACCCGGCAATAGAACTCGGGTCGAGAGCCTGGTAGGGTGCGTCTGGACGCACCGCGGGCATGTACTCTTCACGATTCGCGTGATGCTGCCGACAATCCTATATTCACATCAATGATGACCTCACGCGGGTAGGCTATGAATTTTTGTAGGGTGGGCACCGCCCACCACAAGATGCTGTGTTTTGGTGGGCGGTGCCCACCCTACATTTTGTGGTTCCGACTGTGTTGAATCAAAAACTTACAGCCTCGGAGCGTGAGGAGTACATGGGTCGGTGCGTCCAGACGCACCCTACGATTCTAATTCGTGAATAACGATCATGTTGTGCTCGGCGGCTTTTAGGCCGGTGCCGGCCAGGAGCACGACGCGGTCGCCGGGGGCGAGGTAGCCTGCCTCGCGGGCCTTGGCCACGACGTGCTCCATCATTTCGCTCGGGCTGCCCGTCGGGACGCCGGCCAACGGGATGACGCCCCAATAGAGACACATCCGCCGCAGGGCCGCGTCCGAATCGCTCACGCCCACCGTGGGCACGAAGAGCCGGTCCTTCGACAGCCGCAGGGCCGTGCGTCCGGAGGCGGTGGCTACCAGAACCATTCGCGCGTCGATCGCCTCGGCCAGCCGGCCGGCGGCCATCGCGGTCGCTTCGGTGATTGGGTCTTCGTCCGTCGGATCGAGTCCGTTGACCCGCGACGCGGCACGCTCGCGGACCAGCGGCTCGGTCGACAGGGCGATGCGATGCATCATTTCGACCGCCTCGCGCGGGTACTCGCCCACCGCCGTCTCGCCCGAGAGCATGCAGGCGTCGGCCCCGTCGAGGATCGCGTTGGCCACGTCGGTCGCCTCGGCGCGGGTCGGGATGCGCGAATGGTGCATGCTTTCGAGCATTTGCGTGGCGATGATCACGGGCTTGTGCAGCCGATGGGCCACGCCGATGATTCGTTTCTGCACGACGGGCACCTCGGCAATGTCGATTTCGACGCCCAAGTCGCCGCGAGCGACCATTACCGCGTCGGCCGCCTGGACGATTTCTTCGATTTGTTCGACGGCCTCGGGCTTTTCGATTTTGGCGACGACCTGGGCCGTGGATTTCTGGTCGGCGATGAGCGATTGCAACTGGCGGACGTCGGCGGCCGAGCGGACGAAGCTCAGCCCGAGGAAATCGACGCCCGCCCGGGCGGCCCAAACAGCGTTGTCACGGTCATGCAGGCCGAGGGTCGGGACGCTGAGCTTGACGCCGGGTAGGTTGACGCCTTGGCGGCTGCGAACCTGGCCCGACTGGATCACGTGGCAGGTGACGGCGTCCGGTTCGACCCGCTCGACCACGAGCGCGACCAGCCCGTCGGCCAAGAGCACACGATCGCCGACGGCCAGCTCGTCGACCAACGGCCCGTAGGTTGTCACAAGGTCACCCGGCTTGGTCGTCTGTTCGCCGCGGATGAAACGCACGAATTGGCCCGACACGCACTGGAGCGTCCCGCCGGGCAGTTCGCCGAGCCGGATTTTGGGCCCGGCCAGATCGACGAGAATGGCAACCGGCTGCCCCGCCTCGCGGCCGGCCCGGCGAACGTCGTCAACCCGTCGCTGGTGCTCCTCGCGGCTGCCGTGGACCGTGTTGACGCGGAAAACGTCGACCCCGACGTGGATCAGCTCGACGAGTTGCTCGATCTTCTCGCAAGCCGGGCCGATGGTGGCCACGATTTTGGTCTGGCTCGGACGGCGGTTGGGGGGGAGTTTGGGTTCGGGCATGGCGATATTCCCCTTGCATATTCCATTCGGCATGCCCAGGCCAGACCAAAACACAGCGTTACCCTACACATAGTATCCCAACGACAGCATTCTGCAAAGGTCTTCTGGACACGTTCCGCGCGGCAGCACGCGGGGGTACTCTTGCATAAAGTTCCCCTGGTAGTAGACTCTTTCTTATGGCGTTGCTCGTCATCTTGCTTCCTTCCAGTTACGCGGGAGACTAGCGTGTCGGGCCAGGATTTGAATCCGAACACCAACATTTCGTGGTCGCGGTGTTCCATTAGGCCAAGTATTCTTATGAAAGACACCGTCGCTTTACTTGCTTCCAGCATGGGCCTAGTGGACTTTCGGACAGGTCCACAGACTCTGCGTGATGCTCGCGGTTGGCGAAGTGGGGAGATCCATCTTACGCACGCATGGCACGCTTACATTTTGCCGTCCTTCCATGACCATGCAGTTATCGCGGTTGCGCGCACAAGTGAGACGGAGTTCCACGGCCATAAGTTTCCAGCTTTCTTTCGCGCAGGAATTGCAATCGTCTCACTTGGTCAAGTCACTATAACCAATATCGAATTCGACCCATTGCCTGACGCATTTTCATCTCTCACATTGTTCGCGGCAGACAAGAGCGCCTGGCTGGATGGCATTGGTTATGAGTTGCACGTCGATTCATCCACCTGTCACGCAACACTGCAATTTTCCAATCCAAGCGTTAGCGAACTTCGATCCATCGAAACATCGTTCTGTCAGATTGGCGACACGATTGCCAAACAGTCTAATGATCCAACCGTGGCAGACTATCTCAAGATGTGGAAGTCCTATATCGCCGACAGAGAGCCCATGAGGCCGTCATAAACGTCGATCTGTAACCGAATGGCGTATTACACTCTCCATGTATGACGAGTCCGTCCGTAACTCGCGTCCTAGCCTACCCAGGTAGAAGACAAAAAGATGAATATGCCTATCAATAAAGTCGCCCTGATCACCGGGGCCGGCAAGCGGCGAGTCGGCAATTGCATTGCTCGGCGGTTGGCCCAGCGGGGATATTCCGTTGCGGTTCACTACAACTGTTCAGAGGTGGACGCCCGGGAGACCGTCAAGGAACTGGCCGCGCTCGGCACGAGAGCCGTCGCCTATCAGGCCGATCTAGCCCTGGAGGGGCAAGTCCAGCGGTTGGTGGACGACGTGCTCGGAAAGTTCGGCCGGATCGACGTGCTGGTGACCGCCGCGGCGGTGTGGGAGCGGAAGCGGCTCGAAGACGTGACGGCCGACGACGTGCGGCGACATTTCGAGATCAACACGCTGGGCACGTTTCTTTGCTGCCAGAAAGTAGGGCTCGCGATGGTCGGTCAGGCGGAGGGCGGGTCGATCGTCACCATCGGCGATTGGGCCGTCCAGCGGCCGTACGTCGATTACGCGGCCTATTTCCCGTCGAAGGGGGCCATTCCGACGATGACCCGATCGCTGGCCGTCGAACTGGCGCGGCGGAATCCCAATGTGCGAGTCAATTGCATCCTGCCCGGCCCCGTGATGCTGCCGGCCGATCTCCCTGGCGCCGAGGGACGCGAGGCGATCGCCGGCACGCTCGTCCGCCGCATGGGCACGCCCGAGCACGTGGCCCACGCGGTCGAGTTCCTCGTCGAGAACGATTTTGTGACCGGGGTGTGCCTTCCTGTTGACGGCGGGCGAACCATCTCTTCGTAGTGGAGCCAACGGATTTTCGAGCTTCGCTATTCCGAATGCCGTCCACGCCGCCGTCATCTACCAATTCAACTCCGTCGCCTCTTCCCAATGGGCGTAGAGATTGGCCAGGGCCTCTTTCCGCTGCTCGATGTCCGCCATGATGTCTCGCACGCGAGCCCCGTCGCGGTGCGTCTCGGGCAGGGTTAATAGCCGGTGATATTCTTCGATCTCGGTTTCTCGTTGAAGAATTTCCTGCTCGATCTCCTCGGTCTTGCGATAGGGAAATTGCCGCTTGCGCGTCTTCGCCGTCAGCTCGGGCGATTTGACGCGAGACTCGGCGGCCGGTTTGGCGGACGAGGGTGTTTTTGTCGGCGATTCGGCGTCTTCCGCCGCGCGGGCCGCCACGAGCAGTTGATACGTGTCGTAGTTGCCCTCGATGGCGCGGAACCGGCCGGGCTCGGCCACCAACAGGTGATCGGCCACCTGATTGACCAGATAGCGATCATGGCTGACCAACAAAACCGTGCCCTCGAAACGTTGTATCGCCGCTTCCAACGCCTCGCGAGCCCAGAGGTCCAAGTGGTTGGTCGGCTCGTCGAGCACCAACAGGTTGGCCTCAACCGCCGCGAGCCGGGCCAACGCCGCGCGACACCGTTCGCCGCCGCTGAGCCGAGCGACGGGTTGCAACGCCGTGTCGCCGCAAATGCCGAATCGGGCCAACAGGTCGCGACGTTTCGGCTCTTCCATCAGGCGACCCTCGGGCCGAATGGCGTCCACCACGCTTTGATTCTCGTCAACCGACAAGAGCTGCTGGTCGAAGTAACCCGGCTGAACCCCCTGGCCCAGGCTGACCTGTCCGGCGTCGGGTTGCAACTCGCCCAGGAGGCACCGCAACATGGTCGTTTTGCCGCAGCCGTTAGGCCCGACCAGGGCCCAGCGTTCACCCCGCGTCACATCGATATTGACGTTCTCAAACAACGTCCGATCGAAACGCTTGCCGATTCGCTCGGCCCGAAGGACGATGTCGCCGCTTCGCGACGCCTCGGCAAACGCCATCGGCGGCGAGGTGATTTCGCGCGGCGGCGGGACGGGCACGATCCGTTCGAGCTTCTTGCGGCGGTCCTCGGCCTGGGCGTGTTTCTGGCCGTAGGTATTGCGGCGGATGAACTCCTTGGCCTTGGCGATTTCCTCTTGCTGTTTTTCGTAAGTACGCCGCTCGACCAGCAGGCGGTCGGCCTTCTGACGTTTGTAGGCCGAGAAGTTTCCGCGATACGACTCGACCGTGCCGCGGAACAATTCGAGCGTTCGATTGGTGATTCTGTCGAGCGAGTAGCGGTCGTGACTGACCATCAACACGGCCGCGCCGCAATTGACCAGATACTCCTCGAGCCAGGCAGTCGCCTCAAGGTCCAGATGATTCGAGGGCTCGTCCAGCAGCATCACGTCGGGCCCGGCCAACAGCAGCTTGGCCAACATAAGCCGATTCTGCTCGCCGCCGCTGAGACTGGCGACCGGCTGTTCCAGAGCCGCCTGGGCAAACCCTAGACCATGGAGCACCCGCTTGATTTTGTAATCGAGATTGTAGCCGTCGCGGTGGTGCAGTTCCTGTTGCAAACGATCGTAACGCGAGGCCAGGCGGTCGTGCTGCTCGGAGGCGGCGGTCTCGGACATTGCCCGGGCCACGTCGACCGACTCGCGTTCGAGCGCGACGAGCTCGTCCAGCGCGTCGCGGGCCTCATCCCAGACAGTGCGTCCCGGCTCAAAGACGGGCTGCTGTTCGAGATAGCCCATCCGCGCCGAGGGATGGAGCGCGATTTGGCCGCCTTCGGAGTCCTCGCGGCCCGCAATGATCTGGAGGAGCGTTGTTTTTCCACAGCCGTTGGGTCCGACCAGCCCAATGCGTTCCTCCGGCCGCACGTCGAACGTCACGCCGTCCAGGACCGGCTCGGGCCCGAAATGCTTTCGGATCTGGTTGACACAGAGAAGAATCATGGTTCCAACCGAGTGAAACGTCCGTGCGGAAAAGGAGACTGGCTCCGTCGCCCCAAACAATTCCTCACTACCGATAGACTTCAAGGCGACGGTGCCTGTCCCCTTTTCCGACACCACGCCGGCGAAAAAAGGGGGACAAGCACCGGGGCAGTTACGTTATTGGCAATACTGCGTCAATTCTCGCCCCGGAGCCAGTCCCCCTTTTTCCGCCTAATACGCCTTGTATCGTCCCGGCATGGCGACCGCGTGTTCGTAACTGCCCTCTTTATCAGGCAGCACAGGCGGGGCGGCGTTCCAGGCGAACTCCTTGGGCATTTCGCTGGGCCCGTCGGCGGCCGCCTCGTCCCAGCGGACCACGTTGCCCGAGTAGGTCGCCATGCGACCAAGGATCGCCGAAAGGCTGGCCTCCGCGCCGATGGGCCCTTCGAGGTACTTCTTGTCGTTGCGAATCGCGTCGATCAGATCGACGTGTTCCTGGTCGTAGGATCGGCGACCCTTGGCACGCGACCGGCTGATTCGCTTGCCGTCGGGACCGTAAATCATGTAGCCACGCTCGTCGGTGCTGACGTAGCCCTGGGCGGTGTGGGTGTGTTCCGAGGCGGTTTGCCAGCAGCCGGGAATGTGGCGGCACTGGCTGAACAGCTTCGTCCCGTCGGCGTAGGTGAATTCCACGCTGTGATGGTCGTAGATGTGGCCGAAGTCGCCGCGAGGGCCAAACTTGCGGACCTCGCGCCCGCCCATGCCCTGGGCCTCGACCGGATGGGCGCCGCGGATCCAGTTGGCCACGTCGAGGTTGTGGACGTGCTGCTCGACGATGTGGTCGCCCGAGAGCCAAACGAAATAGTACCAGTTGCGGATCTGGTATTCCATTTCGGTCTGGTCCGGCGTGCGTGGGCGGCTCCACACGCCGGCGGTGTTGAAGTAGGCCCGGAAAAACTGAATGTCGCCAAATTGGCCGTTGCGGATTCGTTCGACGATTTCACGATAATGCTGCTGGTGACGCCGCTGGAAACCAACGCCCACCTTGAGATTCTTCTCTTCGGCCAGTTTGTTGGACTCAAGCAGCGAGCGATACCCGGGCGCGTCGACGCAACACGGTTTTTCCATGAAGATGTGCTTGCCCGCCTCGACCGCTGCCCGATAGTGATAGGGTCGAAAACCGGGCGGCGAGGCGAGCAACACGAGATCCACGTCACTGGCGAGAACCTTGCGATAAGCGTCGAGCCCCACGAAAATCCGGTCCGGCTTAACATCGACCTGGCCTGGTCGGGCCTGGGACAAAATACGGATTCCCGGGGTGATCATGTCCTCGAAGGCGTCGGCCACGGCGACAAGTTTGATATTTTTGTCGGCGGCCAGACAGTCGGCCACTGCCCCGCGGCCCCGCTTGCCGCAGCCGATCAGACCAAGCTTGATCATGTCGCTGCCCGAGGCATGGGCCGACCGGGCGACGCCCAGATGGGCCCCCAGGGTGGTCGCCGCCACGATGCCGCCGGATCGCTTCAGAAAACTGCGCCGGGACGTGTGGTTAGGTTCGGTCATGGAAGGAGAATCTCCGGCGCGTGATTTGGGAAATGGAGATGGTTTCCCCGGCTTCCGCCCTGGGGCTATTAACGTGATGTTTCGTAACGTTCCGTTCTCTGCCTACCGACTACCAACTACTTCCTACCCGCTTGTGCCTCCTGGTACTCTCGGAGCATCTCGACTTCCGGTTCGTAGAGTTTCGCTTGCTCGGCGGTGGGGCGTTTCAACGGGCGAACGACCCGGAAGCCGACGAACGTTGCGTCCGTATGATACCAGATGCTCTGTGGAATCTGCGGGTCCTGCATGCTCCACTCTTGTTCCGAGCCGCGCCGGGCGGCGCTTCGCAGGTCCTCGGGATCGTCGTCCCACGAGCCGCCCCGCACGCAACGGGGATAGAGCGACTTGGGTTTGACCAACGGATTGACAACCATGCCCGCCGCCTTCTTGTAGGGCATGAACTGATCGAGCACCCATTCGGCCACGTTGCCGTGCATGTCATGCAAGCCCCAGGGATTCGGCTTCTTGCGGCCCACCTTTTGATATTTCTCATCGGCGTTGTCGTAATACCAGCCGTAGTCGTCCAACTTGTCGGGATCGTCGCCAAACGAATAGGCCGTCTTCGTGCCGGCCCGGCATGCGTACTCCCACTCGGCCTCGGTCGGCAGTCGATAGTAGCGGCCCGTCTTCGCCGTGAGCCACTTGCAGTACATCTTCGCGGCCAGTTGCGTCATGCAGATCGCCGGGCAATCCTTGCGGCCCATCCCGAAAGTCATGTCGCTATACGGTTTGCTCGGCCGGGCAACGGCGTCGGCCAGTTTGTCGTAGGGATTGGACCGGTACTTGGCTTTGTCCCGTTGAGTCAGGTCCAGCTCCATTCCCCATTGTTCGTATTCTTCCCACGTTACCTCGCATTTGCCCATCCAGAACGGGTCGATGACCACTTTGCGCCGGGGACCTTCCTCGTCTGAGCGGTCTTCTTCGTCCGCGGGGCTGCCCATCAGAAAGGTGCCGCCGCGGATGGGAACCATGTTGAATTTCACGCCCCCCCCGGGAATCTCTTCCGTGTAAGGCTTCATCTGAGCTTGGGTTCGGGCATGTGCGTTCTTCACCGGCCGATGTTGAAGCATCCAGGTGACGGCCGGTGCCTCCGAAGGATCGTTTTTCTGGTTCGTCGCCGGTTTTTTGGCATCCTCGGCCGCGCGACCCTGGCAACTGGCCAAGAGAAGAACGCCAAAAACAACCGCGGCCGACCACCACCCTTGCTCAAGCCGGCACCGTCTCGGTAACGTATGAATATCCATAAGAGCACACATGGACATGGATTGTACCTCGAAAGAGTTATAAAGGGAGGGACCAGCCCACGATGATTCGGCTGGCACTAATTTGGGGTGTTTTGGCGGGCGCCGCGGTGGCCTCCGACGCGTCAACCTTGGCGCGGTTCGAGGCGCACGGCGTGGAAATGGCGGTCCCCATCCGGGTCGTATTATACTCGCCCGACGCCCAAACCGCAAACCGGGCCACCGAGGCCCTATTGACCGAAGTCCGCCGCCAGAATGGCATTTTTAGCGACTACAACCCGGCGAGCGAGGCCCGGCGGCTGTGCGATCGGGCAGACTACAGCACCCCCCTTAAGGTGAGTGGCGACCTTTTTCAGGTTCTTCTTGCCGCCCAAGGTCTTTCGGAACAATCCGCGGGGGCTTTCGACGTGACGGTCGGCCCGTTGACGCATCTATGGCGCAGGACCATTCGCCGGGGTGTGTTGCCTTCCTCCAAGCGGCTCGACGAGGCACGCAGCCAAGTCGGATATAAACTCGTGAAACTCGATCCAGAGGGCAAAACGGTCGCCCTGCTCAAACCGGGCATGCGACTCGACTTCGGGGGGATCGCCAAGGGCTATGCCCTCGATCGGGCAATGGACATCCTGCGCCGGGAAGGCATTACCCGGACGCTGATCCAATTCGGCGGCGATATCCGGCTGGGCGACCCGCCGCCGGGCAAGTCGGGCTGGCGAATCGGTATCGGCGCCTCGGAGGATCGCTCCGCACCGCTTTATTTCGTCACGCTTCGCAACGTGGCGGTGGCCACTTCCGGCGACGCTTCGCAATTCGTCGAAATCAACGGCCGCCGCTATTCGCACATCATCCATCCTCAATCGGGCCTCGGCCTGACCGACCGCGACGCCGTCACGGTGATCGCCCCCCGTTCGATCCTTGCCGACGCCCTTTCCACGACCGTGAGCGTGCTCGGCCCGACCGAAGGGCTCAAACTGGCCGAACGTCTGCCCGAGACGGCGGTCTTGATCGTCCGAACCTCCGACGGACGCCACCAGATGTTCGCCTCCGAGCGGATGAAACGCTTGATGGTGCCCGACGCTATGCTATAATCGCCGGTTCCAAGCGGCCCTCTTCTCTTCAGGATCAACTGGCACGACTCGGCACGGGAGCGGTGTAATGACTGGCGAAACAACCGACAAAGCGGTGATTCTTGCCCGAGGGCTGGGCACCCGAATGAGAAAACAGGACGAAGCGGCCGGACTGGACGCGAGTCAAACGGCCGCGGCCGACGCGGGCATCAAGGCCTTGATTCCCATCGGCCGCCCGTTTCTCGATTACGTCCTTTCGGCCCTGGCGGACGCGGGCTATCGGCGGATTTGTCTGGTGATCGGGCCCGACCACGACGCGATCCGTCACTACTACGGCGAACAGGTCAAGCTCGATCGGTTGAGCATCGATTTCGCCGTTCAGCGCGAACCGCGCGGCACGGCCGACGCGGTGGCCTCGGCCGAGAAGTTTGCCGACGGCGAGCCCGTGGCCGTGATAAACTCGGACAATTACTATCCGGTGGCCGCGTTGCGTCCCTTGCGCGAGCAAGGCGGCTCGGGCGCGGCCCTGTTCGACTGGCGGAGCATGACGGCCGGGAGCAATCTGCCCGAGGAACGCTTGCGGAGCTTCGCCGTCGCGCGGATAGAGGACGGTTGTCTGGTGGGTATTCTCGAAAAGCCCGACGAGGCGACGTGGCAGGCCCTGCCCCGGCCGATCTGGCTCAGCATGAACTGCTGGCAATTCCGCCCGACGATCTTTGATTCATGCCGCGCGATCAAGCCTTCGCCGCGCGGGGAGCTCGAATTGCCCGACGCCGTGCAACATTCGATCGACGTCCTGGGCGAACGTTTCCGCGCCGTGACCGTCTCCGAACCGGTGTTGGACATCACGAGCCGGCGCGACGTCGCGGGCGTGGCCGAAAAACTCTCCGGCACGGAGGTCCGCCTTTGAAGCCGCTGGGCCATGACGCGGCGCTGGGCGACGTGGACGCGGTCGCCCTCGCGATTCAGGCGGCTGGGCTCGACCCTCGGGCCTCGCGAGACAAGGCCCTGCTCGTTCGCCGGGCCGCGGAAGCATTAGAAGCAGCGGGCACGGAACGCAATCTGGCCGCTTTTTTCGTCCCTGGCCGCGTCGAAGTGCTCGGCAAGCACACCGACTACGCCGGGGGGCGCTCGATGGTCATCGCCGCGGAGCAAGGTTTCGCCGTCGTGGTCCGGCCGCGCGACGACCGGCAAATAATCGTTCGCGCCGTCGACCTTGGGGAATCGGCCGATTTCGTGTTCGACGGGGATTTGATTCCGCGCGCCGGCCATTGGTCGAACTATCCGATGACCGTCGCCCGGCGTCTGGCCCGGAATTTCCCGGGCGGACTACGCGGGGCCAAAATCGCCCTGGCCGCCGACCTTCCCCCGGCCGCCGGCATGAGCAGTTCCAGCGCTATGGTCGTCGCCATGTTTCTGGCCTTGGATGCCGTCAATCATCTGGCCGCGCGGCCCGAGTATCGCGCAAACATTTCCACGACGGTCGATTTGGCCGGCTATCTCGGCACGGTCGAAAACGGCCGGACGTTCGGCTCGTTGGTCGGCGACCGGGGAGTCGGCACCTTCGGCGGAAGCGAGGACCACACGGCCATCCTTTGTGGAACCGCCGGTTGCGTGAACCAGTACTCGTATTGTCCCGTGCGATTCGAGCGGGCCGTGCCACTTCCATCGACGCATCGGCTCGCCATTGCCGCCTCGGGCGTCGTGGCTGAAAAGACAGGTAATGCGCTGGCCCGGTACAACGCAGCGTCGCGCCGCGCCGCCGTGGCGGCCGAGTTGTGGCGCGGCGCGACCGGCCGCGACGATCCGCATCTGGCCGCGATCGCGAACAGTTCTCCGGAAGCAGTCGAGCAATTGCGCAAGATTGTTTTGATATCTTCGCACGAGCAATTCAACGCCGAATCGCTGCTAACCCGGTTCGACCAATTCATCACCGAGAGCGAGCAAATCATTCCCCGCGCCGGCGACGCCCTGGCCGGCGGCGATCTGGAAGCATTCGGCACGGAGGTCGATCGTTCTCAGCAAGCCGCCGAGCGATTGCTCGGAAACCAAGTGCCCGAGACGATCCACTTGGCCGCCTGTGCCCGGCGACTTGGCGCGGCGGCGGCCAGCGCGTTCGGCGCCGGTTTCGGCGGCAGCGTCTGGGCCCTGGTCGAAGCATCGCGAATGGACGCCTTCCTGGCCGACTGGCAAGTCGCCTATCACCGCCAATTCCCCCAACATGCCGCCGCGGCTCGCTTCTTCTCCACCACCGCCGGCCCGGCCGCGTTCCGGATCCGCTGACCTACTACGTTGGGACTCGTGAGCCTTCCCGGGCGGATCGTGTCTGGACGAAACGGGGGTAGTCAACGGCCGGGAGAAACCTATAGTATTGAATGGGAATAGGTTACGACACGGAGAGGGCCTCGATGACATCGTAGGCCAGCACCATCCGTGATGGCAACCAGTCGTCGTCATAAGTCTTTTTTGTGCAACAACTTGCAAATATTCGAGAAATCCGACCCTAATTGCATACACTCTCCATGATCCACCGAGCCCCCCCTCCTGTGGGCATTTACGATCCCACTTATGAGCATGACGGCTGCGGAATTGGCGCGGTCGTCAACATGTCGGGCCGTCGCGATCACGCGATCGTTCGCCAGGGGCTCAATATTTTGCTCAACCTCGAGCACCGCGGGGCGGCCGGGGCCGACGAATCGACCGGCGACGGAGCCGGCATCCTCCTGCAAATCCCTCACGAGTTCTTCCACGCCGAGGCTAACGCACGCGGTTTTACTCTTCCCGAGCCACTTCGGTTTGGCGTGGCGATGGTCTTCTGGCCGCGCGACCCGGCCGTTCGGAGCCGATGTGATGAGATTCTCCAGGAGACGATTCGCGGCGGCGGGCTGAGCGCGTTGGGCCGGCGCGACGTGCCCACCGACAACCGCTGCCTGGGCGACATTGCCCGGGCCGCCGAGCCGGGTGTCGAACAACTCTTCCTCGACGGCGGCGGGCTGGCCGACGAGATGCTCGAACGCCGCCTGTTCGTCGTCCGCAAACGGGCCGAGCATCGCGTGCGGGCCGAATTGGGCCGAGCGGCCGACGACTTCTACGTCTGCTCGATGTCGTGCCGCACGATGGTCTACAAGGGCATGTTCCTTGCTCCCCAGTTGGCCGCCTATTATCCCGATTTGTCGGACGAACGGCTGACGACGGCCCTGGCGATTGTCCACCAGCGCTACAGCACGAACACACTGCCCAGTTGGCGGCTGGCCCAGCCGTTTCGGATGATCGCCCATAACGGCGAGATCAACACGCTGCGCGGCAACGCCCACCGGTTGCAGGGCTACGAAAAAACGATGCGATGCCCGGCGCTGGCCGACGACCTGAACGACCTGTTCCCGATTCTGGAACCGGGCGCAAGCGACTCGGCCTGTTTCGACAACGCGATGGAACTGCTGGTCCGCGCGGGACGCAGCGCCCCCCACGCCCTGATGATGATGATTCCCGAGGCGTTCGGCCCTCTGTATCACATCAGCACCGACAAACGGGCCTTCTATGAATATCACTCCGCGATCATGGAGCCGTGGGACGGCCCGGCGGCCATGCTCTTCAGCGACGGCCGGCTGGTGGGCGGCACCCTGGACCGCAACGGTCTGCGTCCCTGCCGCTACGTCATCACGACCGACGATCAGGTAATCATGGCAAGCGAGGCGGGCGTGGTCGATCTGCCGCCCGAGCGAATCCGGCGCAAGGGCCGATTGCAGCCGGGCCGCATGTTCCTGGTCGACACGACCGAGGGCCGCATTATCGTCGACAACGAAATCAAGGCGAAAATCGCCCGCCAAAAACCCTATCGCCGCTGGCTCGAGGAAAACCGCATCGAACTGCGGGGTCTCTTCCAGCCGTCCTCGTCGGTCCATTACGATCCCAAGACGCTCAACGCAAGGCTTCGACTGTTCGGCTACACGCGGGACGAACTTCAGACGATTCTCGCCCCGATGGCGGCCAACGGCCAGGAACCGGTCGGCTCGATGGGCACCGACACGCCGCTGGCCGTGTTGTCCGATCGCCCGAAGCTGCTGTTCGACTATTTCAAGCAGCTTTTCGCCCAGGTGACCAATCCGCCGATTGATCCGTTGCGCGAGGGCCTGGTGATGTCACTGATGAATTTCACCGGCAAGCAGCGCAACTTGCTCGAGGAAACGCCCGAGCATTGCCGCCAGTTGAAGCTGTCGCACCCCATCCTGTCGAACGAAGACGTCGACCGCCTGCGAAGCGTCGACCGGCCCGACTTCCGCGTGGCGACGCTGGCGAGCCTCTTCGACGTCGATGGCCCGTCGCCGGCCGAGTCGCTCCGCGCCGCGCTCGACGGACTCGTTGAAACCGCCGCGCGGGCCGTCCGCGAAGGGGCCAACATGCTCATTATCAGCGACCGCGACGCGAACCCGCAAAAAGCCCCGATCCCTTGCCTGCTGGCCATCGGCGCGTTGCACCACGGCCTGTTGCGCCTGCGGCTGCGGAACGAGGTGGGCTTCGTCGTCGAAAGCGGCGAACCTCGCCAGGTGATGCACTTCTGCCTGCTGTGCGGCTACGGAGCCAAGGCAATCAATCCCTATCTCGCGTTCGAGGCCATCCAGCGGTTGCACGTCGACGGCATCCTCCCGCACGACGTCGAGCTCGACCTGCTGACCGACCAGTACATCACGGCGATCAAGAAGGGAATCTTGAAAGTCATGTCCAAAATGGGCATCTCGACACTGCGGAGCTACCACTCGGCCCAGCAGTTCGAGGCCGTCGGGCTCAACCGCGAGGTGATCGACGCTTATTTCACCGGCACGGCTTCCCGGATCGGCGGCATCGGCCTGGACGTCTTGGCTCGCGAGGCATTGGCCCGGCACACGGCCGCCATGTCGCGAAGGGCCCCCGGCACGCTCGAATTGGGCTACGGCGGCGACTATCAGTTCCGCGTCGACGGCGAAAAGCATCTGTGGAACCCGGAGACCATCACGCGACTGCAACAGGCGGTCCGCCGCGACGACGCCGAGGAATACGCCCGGTTCGCCGACGCGGTGAACCGCAACGAGCGCGACCTATGCACGCTCCGCGGCCTGTTCGAGCTGGTCCCGGGCGAACCGGTCCCGTTGGACGAGGTCGAGCCGGCCTCCGAAATCTGTAAGCGATTCTACACGGGCGCGATGTCGCTCGGCTCGATCAGCCGCGAGGCCCACGAGACGATCGCTATTGGGATGAACCGGCTTGGCGCGTTGGCCAACACGGGCGAAGGCGGCGAGGATCCGGCACGGTATCAGCCGCGGGCCGACGGCGACTCGGCCGCCTGCGGCATCAAGCAGGTGGCCAGCGGCCGTTTCGGCGTGACGATCGAGTACCTGGCCGCCGCCAAGATGTTGCAAATCAAAATGGCCCAGGGCGCCAAACCCGGCGAGGGCGGCCAACTCCCGGCGTACAAGGTGACCGACGAAATTGCTCGCCTGCGCCACGCTACGCCCGGCGTGTCGTTGATCTCGCCGCCTCCGCACCACGACATCTATTCGATCGAGGACCTGGCCCAATTGATCTATGACTTGCGTTGCGCCAGCCCTGGCGCGAAAATCTCGGTCAAGCTGGTCTGCGAGGTCGGCGTCGGCACGATCGCGGCGGGCGTGGCCAAGGCCGGGGCCGACGAGGTGCTCGTCAGCGGCCACGACGGCGGCACGGGCGCCAGTCCGCTGTCGTCGATCGCCTGCGCCGGCGTGCCCTGGGAACTCGGCCTGGCCGAGACGCAGCAAACGCTCGTCCGCAACGGCCTGCGCGACCGCATCCTGGTGCAGGTCGACGGCCAGATGCGCACCGGACGCGACGTCGTGATCGGCGCTCTGCTGGGCGCCGAGCGATTCGGCTTCGGTACCGCCGCGCTCGTGGCGTTGGGTTGCGTGCTGATGCGCAAGTGCCACCTCGGCACGTGTCCCGTCGGAATCGCCACGCAGGAAGGCGAACTCCGCGCCCATTTCACCGGCAAACCCGAATATATCGTCCGCTACCTGACCTTCGTGGCCGAGGACGTCCGCCGGATCATGGCGGGGCTCGGTTTCCGCCGGTTCGACGACATGGTCGGCGCGGTGAATCGCCTCGGCCCGCGAGAGGCCGTCGACCACTGGAAAGCCAAGGGACTCGATTTCTCCGGTCTGTTGACGCCGCCCGACGTTCCAACGGGCGGCGCGGTCCGCTGCACTCGCCCGCCGAGCGTTTCCCTGGACGACCATCTCGACCGGCAAATCCTCGAACGCGTGGGCCCGGCGATCGAATCGGGTGAGCGCGTCGAAATGGAAATCCCGATCCGCAACACCCACCGCGCCGTCGGCGCCATCCTCAGCAACCGCATCGTCACGCAGCGCGGCTCGCGCGGGCTGCCCGACGACACGATCACGATCACCTGCCGCGGAACGGCCGGCCAGAGCTTCGGGGCGTTCCTCGCGCCGGGCGTGACGTTGCGTCTGGTGGGCGAGGCGAACGACTACCTCGGCAAGGGCCTGTCCGGCGGGCGGATCATTGTCCGCGTGCCCGACGGTTCGACGTTCGAGGCGGTCAACAACGTCATCGCCGGCAACACGCTGCTTTACGGCGCGACCAGCGGCGAGGTGTTCGTCAACGGCCTGGCCGGCGAGCGGTTCGCCGTGCGCAACAGCGGCGCGACGGCTGTGGTCGAGGGCGTCGGCGACCACGGCTGCGAGTACATGACCGGAGGGGTGGTCGTTGTCCTGGGCCGCACGGGCCGCAATTTCGCCTCGGGCATGAGCGGCGGCGTGGCCTACGTGCTCGACGAGCATCAATTGTTCGATACCCTGTGCAATCTCGACATGGTCGATCTCGAATCCATCTGGCAAGACGAGGACCAGATGCTGCTGCGCCAGTTGATCGAACGCCACTGGGACTACACCGGAAGCCGGCAGGCCCGGCGCATCCTCGACGGCTGGCACGTCATGGCCGGACAGTTCGTCAAGGTGATGCCGATCGACTACCGCCGGGCTCTCGAACGCCTGCGGCAGGCCGAACAGGTCGGCGCCGACCAGACGCCCGCCACGGAGGAGGTGTTCCATGGCTGATCCTCGCGGATTCCTGAAGTATCCTCGCGTCGAAGCCGAACACCGGCCCGTTGACGAACGGATCAAGGACTGGTACGAAGTCGATCGGTCGCTGGCCGAGGAAGTCCTCCACCAGCAGGCCGCTCGCTGCATGGATTGCGGCGTGCCGTTCTGCCACGCGGTCGGATGTCCCCTGGGCAATCGCATCCCCGAGTTCAACGACCTGGTCTATCGTGGACGCTGGCGCGAGGCGGCCGAAAATCTCCATTCGACAAACAACTTTCCGGAGATCACCGGCCGCGTCTGCCCGGCGCCGTGCGAAGCGTCCTGCACGCTGAGCATCAACGCCAAGCCGGTGACGATCCGTCAAATCGAATGCCGGATCGTCGAACGCGCGTTCCGCGAAGGCTGGATCGCCCCGGCCCGCGTGGCCGCGCGCTCCGGCCGCCGCGTGGCGATCATTGGCTCGGGCCCGGCGGGGCTTGCCGCCGCCCAGCAACTCGCCCGGTCCGGACATGAAGTGGTCGTGTTCGAAAAAAGCGATCGGATTGGCGGCCTGCTGCGCTACGGCATTCCCGATTTCAAAATGGAGAAACGGGTTCTCGACCGGCGGCTCGACCAGCTTCGGGCCGAGGGCGTCAGCTTCGAGGCCGACATCAACGTCGGCGTCGATCTTTCGACGCGATACCTCCGCAAGTCGTTCGACGCCATCTGCCTGTGCATGGGGGCGGGACGCCCCCGGCGGCTCGAGACGCCCGGCGCCGATCTGGACGGCGTCCACCTGGCGATGGACTTCCTCGCGCAACAGAACCGCCGCGTCGCCGGCGACGCCGACCCAACCCACGGCCAAGCCCCCATCACCGCCGGCGGAAAAAACGTCATCGTGATCGGCGGCGGCGACACGGGCAGCGACTGCGTCGGCACGTCGATCCGCCAGGGCGCCCTGTCCGTCACCCAGATCGAGATCCTTCCGCAACCGCCCTACGACGTCAATCCCAAGACGCCCTGGCCCGAGTGGCCGCAAATCATGCGCGCCTCAAGCTCCCAGGCCGAAGGCTGCCGACGCCGCTGGTCCGTGATGACCAAAGCCCTCTCGGGCAGCAGCGGCCACCTGACCGAACTGCACGGGTGCGAAGTCGAATGGAGCCACGGCGAAAAAGGCTGGCAAATGCGGGAGCAGCCCGGCACGGATTTCACCTTGCCCGCCGACATGATTCTACTGGCGATGGGCTTCTTGCACGTCGAGCACGCGGGCCTGGTCAACCCGATGGGACTTGCACTGGACGGCCGCGGCAATATCACCGTGCATGACTACATGACGAGCGTGCCCGGCGTCTTCGCGGCCGGCGACGCCGTGCGCGGCGCGTCGTTGGTGGTCCACGCCATCCACTCCGCCCGCCAAGCCGCCGCCGCAATCGACCGCTGCCTCAAAAAGTAGGGTGCGTCTGGACGCACCAAGCAAGGTAGGGTGGGGCAATCGCGGCCCAACAACGTTCGTCCTTCAACTCAAACGCCACGCCGCGATTGCCCCACCATGTCGCGCCGCCATTCGCTTGCGTGGACATGTACGCAAAAAACAGGGTCGTCTCTTGCGCAGCCCTGCGATCTACCTTTCCAATGTTGTGAGTTCTAATGTTGTGAGTTCTAAGATCAGCGTCGGCGGAACGCGGCAAAGACGACCATTCCGGCCGCTGACAACAACGCAAGCGTCGAAGGCTCGGGCACCGGCGTGTAATTATATTTCACCAAAACGCTCGCCGATGCGGATGTGCTGAACTGCACGATGAGATTACCGGCTCCTGATCCGTAAGAGGTACCGGCGGACGTCACGGGCAGTGTGATATTGCCTGTGCCGGTGAACAGCGATTTGTCGCTCGTCGCGGACGAAATAAACGAGTCTAAGTCGGTTGACGTGACGTCGGCATAGGTCTTGCCGGAGGTTCCGCCGAAGTCAGTCGTCCCGTCATAGGCGGCAACGTCGTCGGACGTCGAAAAAACAGGAAGCGTTTGTACAATGATCGTGTTGTCGGGGCGGTTCAGTGTGAGCAACGCCTGAAGGTTCATTAACACCGTCGCGGGAGCGGCGTCGAGGCTTTCAAACTCGCCCGTTCCCTGTACTCCGCCGCCCAACTCAAAATAGACGCTGTCCAGTGTCCCTAATGAGGCATCGAACTTCGGCACGGACACCGAATCGCTCCAGTTGGTCGTCGTAAGCGGTAGGGAAAAGGTATGCGTAACCGTTTCGCCCTGAGCGATCAACGACGTGCCGTAGAAGACAGCCGCAAAGACAATACTGACAAACAGAGCGAAAGGTTTCATGAGAACTTCCCTTTATAAATCGGATGCACGGAGCAAATCAAAGTCAACAATTGCTCCAGATACTGTCTCCTCGCTTGAACTCGTTCAAAAAAATCTCTACATGAACGTACAAAGTCGCTTTTTTGGCAAATATGCGCAACGAACGAAGATGACTCAAAAGACGTCCGAGACTGCGCGGCGAAGATTCGAAAAGATGTGTTCAACAGCTCGCATCTCACTCCATCGCCGGGTAGCAGACCGCCAACGGACGGGGACATAGTGGTCAATGTAGCCAATGCAGGGGACACCGTCAAGCATTTGCCATTTAATACATGTAATAAATAGGACATTACCACTCAAGGAGGGGTCTGTCATACTATTCACGACCAGCGAAGCATCCATCACCCGCTAATCCGCGGACCAGATCCCTCGACGGGCGGCCCGGGCCTCGGTTTCCGCGCGGCGGAAGCGGGTTTTCATCGACGAGGAATAGGGATAACGGGTGATCGCCCTTGCGTAACCTTCGCGAATCAATTCCTCGTTGAGCATGCGGCCGTCGACCCAGACGTAGGCGAGAAACCGCCCATATTGGTCCTTCTGCTCGCGGTCCATCTGAAGCCGCACCTGCTTGCCGGCGACAAACCGCTTGGTGAACGCCGACGCCTCCGGTCCCCAGGGTTCGACGGGATGATTAGGCTTGACGGTCTCGGGCGTGTCGGCGCCGATCAGGCGGATTTTCGCCCGGTTCGAGAGCACCAGCGTATCGCCGTCGACGACCCGCTGGATCTCATAGGGCCCCTCGACCAAGGCGGGCGGCGATTGGGGCTCGTTCCGGTCCTGCCAGACTCGCCATGCCCCGACCGCGACGAGAATCAACAGAACGACGACGCCCAGCGGCGAGTTCGGGCGAAACGGTCGGCGATAGCGTCGGGCCATCAGTTCTTGCTGAAGTTGAACAACTTGGCCGTGTCGCGTCCCAGCGGGTTCTTGACGAACTTTTTGTGGCACTCGGGACACAGGTCGAAGCGCAACTGGCGGTAGACGTCCGCCCCAAGCTGATCGCTGTCCGCTTCCTCCAGTTGTTCAAGAATGTCCTGGATCTCCTGCAGGTGGTTTCGCTCGTCGCTCTCTTCGTCGGCGACCACCGGGTCGAATGCCGCGTAGACTTCCATTTTGACGACGTAGCGAAGGTCTTCTTCCGGATCGAGTTCTCGATGACACAGGTCGCAACAGTATCGAATCATGGACCCACTCCCCTTGAAGAAGTCAGTGTATTCTCGCCGGTCAGGCTTCCGGGCCGTTCTAGGCAAGGGTCAAGTCGAGCGTGCCGTCGGGCCAAGCGGGTCGTTCCGATTCCGGAGCAATCCGACGCTCCAATAAATCGATTCATGAACCGGTCTCGCCGCGGCCCGGGCGGTAGCGACAACCTCATCCTAATGAAAACGCACGGAACGAGGCAAGGCGTCCCCGGATTATTCTTGCTCGAATTTCCGCGAATGCCGACAATTCACCAGCGACAATTTGGCCCCATTGATTCGGGTGGCCGGACGCACTGGCGATTAAAAAACCTCCTTTGAAAACCCGCTTCGGGAAGACGCTGGCAACGCACTGCGGGATGGTGTACAATGAATGGCTGAGAAGGATCAAGTCGGACGCGCCGGGCACGTTTTGAGCGGGGTGTTTCGATGGCGAGATCCGCCAGATGGGCATTCTCGTTGGGGGGTAGCGATGCGACCACTTGGGCTGTATTTTGTAGCCCAACGGTGCGTAAATTGCGTCAAGGAGTTCCATTTCATGGCCACGGCCGGGAAATCCGACGCCCTGAGCGCCAGCGTTTTGGTGCTCAATCGCCACTATGTGGCTATCCACGTGGTAGGCGTTCGCCGTGCTTTCGGTCTGCTGACCTGCGATCTGGCTGAAGTGATCCATGACGAGGACGGCACGTTCGCCAATTATATTTTCGAGACTTGGCGCGAAATAAGCGAAATGCGGGCTTTGGAGAAACGCCCCCTCGATGATTGGATCAAGGCGGTCAATTTCGAGATCCAGGTTCCCCGGGTGCTTCGTCTGTTGTCCTACGACCGGATGCCA
>DATECS010000084.1:0-6323 GCA_035286785.1 Thermoguttaceae bacterium
TCGAGGGCGAAAGCGTCGGAGAGGTCTTGATGAAACACCTCACCGCGAAGCCCGACGTGTCAATGCTCGCCGAACCCTATCGGAGCGTGATCGCCCGGGCGTTGGAGAAAGACCCCGAAAAACGCTTCGCGTCGGTCGAGGAAATGGTGGCCCAGTTGCCCGTGGACCGTTCCCCGCATCGCATCCCGAACGCCCGAATCCCGGGTGCCACTGGCTCCGCCAGTGCGCAAGCGGCAAAGGGTTCCAACGGGCAAAACGCCATCGAGCCGCCGATCGTCGCCACCCGGGTCGACGAAGAGCCCATCCTGCGCGAACTCCGCCGGCTGCTCAACGATCTGCGTCACTGGTGGCGAGGGCTCAACGGCGGTATGCAGACGGCGATGATCGTCGTCGGCGCGCTCTGTTTTGTCTTCGCCGGCGAGATGATAATTCCGCTCGCCGTCCTGGCAATCATTGTCTACGGCGTCTATCGGGTCATCCGGGCGATTGTGCTGGCCGGCAGTTCATCGTCGAGCCGCGTGCGTAACGCCACCATTTCTGCTCCGTGTGCCACTGGCTCCGCCAGTGCTCAAGCGGCCAATGGTTCTCCGACAGGCTCCGCGCGAAAACAATACCGCCGCCCGCGACCTCATGAAGTACCCGTCCGGGCTTTGATCGTCAAACCGCCCGTCGCGCGAACGGCCGATCTGTTGGGCTCGATGCTGCTTGCCGCGCTGATAGTGGGAATCATGACGTTGGTGAGCGCCGCCGTCACCGCCGCGCTCTCCTGGAGCGTGCCGACCGAAGTGTTCGCGTATATTCTGTTGGTGAGCATCGCGGGCACTTGGGCCATTCTCGTGCCGGCGAAGTTCTGGGAAGGCACGAACGGCGACGTGACGGTCCGCCGGCTGGTGATGATGACCTTGGGCGTCGGGCTCGGCGCGTTCGCCTGGGGCGTCATGCGGTGGCTGACCGTGGCGCCCGGCCAGATTCAGCAGTTTCCCGAGCCGCACTACGCCCTTCCGCTTCACTCGTATCTCGGCGGCCGCGATCCGTTTTCGCTTTCAACGTGCGTGGTCGTGTTCGGTACGCTGATGCTGTTGGTGCGTTGGTGGCGTCAGGCCGACCCGTTGCGCGGCTCGCGAATGAGCCTCTGGCTCATGGCCACGAGCATGTTCGCCGCGCTGCTGGTCGCCCTGGTGTGGCAGGCCCACGGCTGGTCGCTGGTGACCATCGCGGGCATCACGTCGCTGGCCGTCCAGTTGGCAAGTCCCTGGGTCAATCCGCGTGTGCGACAGCCGGACGTGGAAGCATAGGAGGCACATGTCATGACGATTTTTGAACTGATCTTCATCATCGGCATGGTCACAGCCTTCACGATTCTGGCGATGGGACCGAAGTCCCGAAAACCCACGCTTTTAGCGTTGGGCATCCTGGCGGGCGCGGCCGGCGCCGTGGTATTGGCTCGATCGGGCCTGCTGGCCTTCGTGGAGCGGCCGAGTAGCTGGTTCGCGATAGGTTTCCTGGCGATCATTGCCCTGGCCATCGGCTCGGTCGCCGCGCTGATCGCCAACCCAAAAACACGGCCCTGGGGCATTGGGCTGCTGGTCGTGCCGGTGGTGTTGATCGTAGTTCTGCCACTTGTTGGCGTATTATCTTACAGACATGCGTCCCACGATTTCAGTTGGCAACAAAACCAGGAACGGATGCGTCGGGACGAGGCCACGACTCAACTGCGAGAAATGGGCGAGGTGTTTGTCTCCGATCATCAACCGGCGGTTGGCATGGAACCACGTAGGCCGGGTCGTGACCCGGCGAAAGAGACGGCCAAAGACTCCCCAAAACCTCCCGAACCCGTTGCGACATCCGTCGAGACGGCTCCCAAGACATCCACGACCAAGAAGATCGCCCCCACCGACAATCGCCCCGCCTGGATCGACGCCGAGCCCGGCATGGTCGGTGGCGCGTATCATTGCACGGCCACCGTCGGACCGTATACGACGCGCATCGAATGCGATCGGGCGTTGCCCAACGAACTCCGCCGCGCGGTGGCCGAGTACGTCGATCTCTACCTCGGGCCCGAGGCCAAATATCGCCGTCAGGTGCAATTGCCCGACGACTATGTGACGCAAAATGTCGTCAAGGCGACCTGGGAGGAAACCAGGCAAACCACGGTCGGCCCGATGAAGCTGCTCCACGTCCTGCTGGCCTTCGACCAGAAGACGTTCGCCCTGATCAAAAACGAACATGATCGAATCCGGGCCGAAGAGCGAATGCTCCAAGCCGCCCTGGCCTTGGGCGGCGTGCTGGCCGTGCTGCTGATCGCTTTCGCCGTGGTGAAGACGGACGTCGTGACCAAGGGGGCCTATCGCCAATACATGTGGTTGGCCGTCGGCGCGGCGGTGTTGACCATGTGTTTCGGGTCGATAGTACTTGCCGCTCCCGGTTATGAAAAAATGAGTGTCTTCCTGACAGGAGGAGTCACCCTGGGCGGTCCCGGCATCGCCTTGACGATTATGAAGAAGACTCGTCGATTCGGTCTGGCGCTGCTGGCGGCATTGTTTCTCGGGAGTTTGACGCTGCTGGCAATAGGTGAAAAAGCGTGGTAACATCATGGGCAAGGTCGAAATCCCGACCGGCGAATTTCAAATCTGAGATCTCAAATCTCAAATCTCAAATTTATCCCCCAACATCGAGAAGCGGATTTTCACGAGATGAAATACGAGCGATTCGAGGATCTGCCGGTCTGGAAAGCAGCCATTGATTTGGCCCGAGGAGTCTATAGTCTGACTCGCGATCGTTTCTTCGCTCAACCGGGCGACTTGCGGGATCAGCTCCGCCGCGCCGCCTTGAGCGTGTCGAACAACATCGCCGAGGGTTTCGAACGCGGCTCGACGGCGGAGTTATTGGCGTTTCTTTACATTGCTCGCGGATCGGCCGGTGAAGTCCGTTCGATGCTCCATTTCGTCGGCGGAATTCAAGAAGCCGTTCATCTGAAATCTCAAATCTCAAATTTGAAATCCCTTGCCGAAGGCTGCTCGCGGCAGATTCGTGCCTGGGCCGATAGCCTGCAAAATTCGGATATTAAAGGGCAACGCCACCTGACCACGCAGGCACACAATCATTATCAGCAACAGAAGAGGGCGGCCGCGTTTCGACGACAAATTAAGCAATCGCTCCACGAATCCAACCCAGATCTCTGGCCGCATCCCGACGAACAGTGACGCAAGCGTCAGCCGTACGCCTCGGCAATCTCAAATCTCAGATCTCAAATCTCAGATCCCTTGCTCCCCATGCCCTCTCCCAGCCAAACCGACGAACTCCTGATCGACCGCATTCGGGCGAAGGACGCCGATGCCTGGACCGAATTGATCGCGCGGTTCGAGGGACGTCTGCTCGCGTTCGTTCGCAGCCGGGCCAACAGCCGTCAGGCGGCCGAGGACATTGTCCAAGAAACGTTCATCGGGTTTTTGACGAGTCTGCCGAACTACGACAAGCGGCGGTCGTTGGAGGGCTACCTGTTTTCGATCGCCGCGCACAAGCTGACCGACCATCTGCGCCGCGAGGGACGCCGGCCGACGATCCCCTTGACGGGTAGCTCGGACGGCAGCGGCACGAGCTGGGAACAGCCCGGCAGCGACCGGCCGGCCAGCAGCATCCTGCGGAGCGACGAGCGCCGCCACATTGAGGAAGCGGCCCTGGTCGAGGGCATCCGTCAGCAAATCGACCGCTGGCGACGTCGCGGCGATTGGCTCAAACTCAAATGCATCGAACTGGTCATCGTCCGCGGCTGGGCCAACAAGGACGCCGCCGAGGAACTGGACGTCTCGGAGCAAACCGTGGCCAACCATAAATTCCAATTCCTCGCCAGCCTCCGCAGCGCCGTCCGCCGCCAGGATCTGCCCGAGGAAGTCTTTCCCGAGTTATATCAAACGGAGAGTTGAACAATTTTGGAACCACAGATGGACACAGATGAACACAGATAAGTAGATAAGTAGATAAGTAGGGTGCGTCTGGACGCACCAATCAAACAAGTAGGTCAGGCTGTGCCTGACGAAAAAATACTGTTCGTGTCAGGCACAGCCTGACCTACCTATCGGTGTTAATCTGTGTCCATCTGTGGTTCCCATTCCCGAAGTGCCGAGTGACCGACCATGACCAAGCCACGTCAGACGGAACTGGAAGCGTATCTCGACGAGGCCCTGCCGCCGGACGAGATGGCCCGGATCGAGCACGCGCTACGGCGTCATCCCGAGTGCGTCGAGCAGCTCGCCGCGATCAACGCGCGGCGCGACGCGGGCGTCCACACGCTCGGCGAGATCTGGCGACGTCACCGGCTGAGCTGCCCCTCGCGCGACCAGTTGGGGAGTTATCTGCTCGGCGCGTTGCCCGATGAGCCGGCCGACCACGTCGCGTTTCACGTCGAGGTGATGGGTTGCCGCTGGTGCCAGGCAAGCCTCGATGATCTTCGCCGGAAGGAGGCCGAGTCGCCCGAGATTGTCCAGACGCGGCGGCGGAAATATTTCGCGTCGAGCGCGGGCTATTTGTAAAAAGAACCGTACTCCTCACGCTCCGCGTGAGGTCATGACGGACTTGAATTTCAGAAGAGACATCACGCGGAGCGTGATGAATACGAATAGCTATTCCGCCGGGCGGATCATCTGCCAGGGGTCGAGGGCCTTGTCAAGCTGCTCCTCGGGTAGGACTTTTTTCTCGCGGCACACCTGACGGATCGTTTTGCCCGAGGCGAAGGCCTCCTTCGCCAGCGCGGCGGCCTGTTCGTAGCCCACCAGCGGCGCAAGCGCCGTGACCATCGCCAGGCTTTTTTCGACTCCGTCGCGGCAGACGTCTTCGTTGGCCTCCATGCCTTCGAGGCACCGCTGGGCGAACGCTGACGCCGCGCCGGCCATCAGACCGATGCTCTCCAGCAGCACGTCGGCCATCACCGGCATCATCGTGTTCAACTGAAACTGGCCCCCGGCCGCGCCGCACACGGCCATCGTCTGGTCGTTGCCCATCACCCGGGCCGCCGCTTGCATCAGGCTTTCGCACATCACCGGGTTGACTTTGCCCGGCATGATCGAGCTGCCCGGCTGCAACTCGGGCAGGCGAACTTCATAAAATCCGCAACGGGGGCCCGAGGCGAGCCAGCGGACGTTGTTGGCCACGTTGAACAGCGTGGCGGCAATCGCGCGGAGGTTGCCGTGACACTCGACCAGCGCGTCGCGCTGGGCGTTGGCTTCGAAATGGTCGGCCGCCTCGACGAACGGAATGCGCGTCTCCTCGGCCAATCGCATACAAACGTGAAGGCTGAACAACGGAGGGGCGTTCAGGCCCGTCCCGACGGCCGTGCCGCCCAGGGGCAATTCGAGCAAGGAGTCGCGCGCCCGTCGTGCCCGGTCGATCGACAGCTCCAGTTGGCGAGCCATGCCGCCGATTTCCTGGCCGAGCGTCAAGGGCGTGGCGTCGGCCAGATGCGTGCGGCCGATCTTCAGAACGGTTTGCCACTGATCGGCCTTGGCCGCCAGCGCATGATGGGCCGTGGCCAGCGCGGGCACCAGTTCGTTTTCGATCGCCAGGCCCGCCGCCACGTGAATGGCCGTCGGAAAAACATCGTTCGTGCTCTGGCCCAGGTTGACGTGGTCGTTCGGATGGATCGGCTTGTCGGCCGCCCGTCGGTCGCCGCCGGTTAGTTCAACGGCCCGATTGGCGATCACCTCATTGGCGTTCATGTTGGTCGAGGTGCCCGAGCCCGTCTGATAAACGTCCACCGGGAACTGGTCGTCCCAGCGTCCTTCGTACACTTCGCGGGCGGCGGCCAGCACGGCGGCCACCTGATCGGGCGAAAGGGGCGGCTTGGCCGTGGTCGTGAGCGCGCCCAGGTCGCGGTTGGCGGCGGCGGCCGTCCATTTCACCAGGCCCAACGCATGAATCAGCGCTCCCGGGAGCCGCCGGCCGGAAATCGGAAAATTCTCGACCGCGCGTTGCGTTTGCGGGCCGTAATAGGCGTCCGCCGGCACTCGGACGTCGCCCAACGAGTCGTGCTCGATGCGAAAATCGGCCATGACGAATCCCCGAAAGAGGTTGTGCTACTCGCGATCCCCCACGAAAGGGGCTGTTTATTGTTCAATTTGTCATCATACCAAACGAAGGCCCCCCGAGAAACGCCCTGGGCTGATTCCCGGATCGTGCCATGATGGCAGAATGCGATATAATGAACACGAGCTTGGGCGCCATGCCCACGACGAGCGCGAGGGTGTCCGAGAATTCGGGCTACACAAGAAAACAGAGCCGCGACCGTAAGGGAGCGGTTGAACACCTTTCGAGCTACAACCGCTCCCTTA
>DATECS010000085.1:0-16109 GCA_035286785.1 Thermoguttaceae bacterium
GTATTCCCGCCAATACGGTCCGTGGCGACGGTGCCTGTCCCCTTTGGTGACGGACCGTCAACGCGCCGCATGGAAAAAGGGGGACAGGCACCGTGGCCGCGACGTTACTGCCAGCGCTACGCTTATTAAGGCGACGGAGCCAGTCCCCTTTGGTGACTCCTGAACCCGCGAGGTAGAAGGTCGCTGCAATTACCAAACTCTCTATGCAACTTGAGAACACGGCCTCGTGTCGTTTCTTTCCCGTCCAACCGTTTCTTTCGGCACGACCGGTCCCGCGGGTGACGTCTTTCTTGTAACGCTCCAACCGCCGAAAAAGCCATACTTCAGGTGTAGGGTGCGTCTGGACGCACCATGACGTGGTGAATGCGGTGACGATCCGTTGATCCACGGTGCGTCTCGACGCACCCTACGTGAGGTACCGGCCGGCGTTTGCCGTCCGTGACCTTCCGTCCCGTGAGTTCATTCTGGAGTATCCGGCTGTGCGTGAAACACTTGTTTTGCCTGAAGAAATCAATCCGGTTTCCGTGCCCGCCCACGGCGAGTGGACATCGCCGCCGATGGTTCGCGTGTGGGGGCTTTCGCTGGCCCAGGTGACGACGGACGAATTGGTCGATCTGGTCGATCGGCTGATCGAACGACGCATGCCGAGCTACTTCATTACGGCTAATCTGCACTATGCGATGCTCTCGGCCCGGGATTCGCGGCTGGCGAAGGTCAACCAGCGTGCGGCGTTTCTAGTAGCCGACGGAATGCCGTTGGTTTGGTATTCGCGGCTGTTGGGCCGCCCGTTGCCGGAACGCGTGACGGGAGCGGACAGCGTCTATCGCCTGGCCGAGCGTGCAGCGGCACGCGGGCATCGCGTGTTTTTGCTGGGCGCGCGGCCGGAAGTGGCTCGGGCGGCGGCCAACCGGCTGTCAGAACTCTATCCCGGCTTGACGTTGGCCGGCGTCGAGAGCCCGATGCTCGACAGCATGTCGTCGGAAGACCAGGCGGCCCTGGTCGAACGAATTCGACGTACACGGCCCGACTTGCTCCTGGCGGCCCTGGGCCAACCCAAGGGCGAATTGTGGCTGGCCGAGAATCTCGAAACGCTCGGCGTACCGGTCTGCGTGCAGATCGGGGCGTCGCTGGATTTCGTGGCGGGCCGGGTCCGTCGGGCTCCGCGTTGGATGCAGCGGATCGGCGGTGAGTGGTTCTACCGTATCACTCGGGAACCGCGACGAATGATCCCCCGCTATGCGGCCGACGCGGCGTTCATGGTCCGCGCGATGATCGCCGACGTCTTTGGAGTCGGACGGCGCCGCTCGGCGGGAACCTGAGCAAGCGTCGCGTGGGCCCTTGCAACTCTCCGAATGCCTGTCAAAATGGCATCTTCCGCTCGGGTGCGATGCGACCCGGTCTGTCATAGCCGTCCCTCGATGGGCGCAAGTGTCTATTTTACAGGGACTTGCGGATCGGCAGCAAAAGTTGGCACGCCGGTTGCGTCACAAGGGCACTCGACAGAAGTGCGGCTGCCAAATTGGGATGCCGTTGACACTCGCCGAATCCTACCACCAGAGCGTTATAACGAACAAGTCGTTGGTGGTATAACTGTATTCTCGCCAGCAACAGGAGGAAATCCGCTGTGGCAAAACAGATGGTCTTTGAAGACGAAGCGCGGCAGCCGCTAGCCCAGGGTGTGGCCAAGCTGGCCCGGGCCGTGGCGAGCACGCTGGGCCCCCGCGGGCGCAACGCTGTGTTGGACAAGGGCTGGGGCGCGCCGAAGGTGACCAAAGACGGCGTGACGGTGGCCGAGGACATCGATCTGGACGACCCCTACGAAAACCTCGGCGCCCAATTGGTCAAAGAAGCCGCCAGCAAAACGAACGAAGTGGCCGGCGACGGCACCACGACCGCCACCGTGCTGGCCGAAGCGATTTATACGGAAGGCCTACGGATGGTCGCCGCGGGAGCCGATCCAATGTCGTTGGCTCGCGGGATCAACAAGGCGGCCGCCGTGTTGATCGAGGCCATTCTGAAATCGGCCACGCCGGTTGACGCAAAGAGCAAGAAGGAAATCCAGCAGATCGCCACGATCGCGGGCAATAACGACCCGACGATCGGCAACGTGCTGGCCGACGCTTTCGTGAAGGTGGGCAAGGACGGGGTGATCACGGTCGAGGAAGGCCGCCAGAGCGAGACGTACGTCGAGGTGGTCGAGGGCATGCAGTTCGACCGCGGGTATCTTTCGCCTCACTTTGTCACCGACCAGGAACACCAGGTCTGCCAGTTGGAAGACTGTCTGGTGCTGATCCACGAAGAGAAGATTACAAACGTCAAATCGCTGATTCCGCTGTTGGAAAAGGTGAGCAAGGGCGGCAAGCCGCTGTTGATTATTGCCGAGGACATCGAGGGCGAGGCGCTGGCCACGTTGGTGGTCAATAAGATGCGAGGCATCCTCAACGTCTGCGCGGTGAAAGCTCCCGGCTACGGCGACCGCCGCAAGGCCATGTTGGGCGACATCGCCGCGGTGACCGGCGGCCAGGCCATCTTCAAGGACTTGGGCGTTTCGCTCGATTCGGTGAAGGTTTCCGATCTGGGCAAGGCGAAGAAGATCATCGTCACGGCGGACGAGACGACGGTCGTCAAGGGCGCCGGCTCGAAAGAGGCGATCGAGGGGCGAGTCGCGCAGATTCGCCAGGAAATCGAGACGACCGACAGCGACTACGACCGCGAGAAGCTCCAGGAACGGTTGGCCAAGCTGGCCGGCGGCGTCGCGCAGATCAACGTCGGCGCGGCTACCGAGACGGAAATGAAGGAACGCAAGGCTCTGTTGGAAGACGCCCGGGCCGCGACCCAGGCCGCGTTGGAAGAAGGCATCGTGCCGGGCGGCGGCGTGACGCTGTTGCGAAGCGCCAAGGCGCTGAAGAAACTGGAACTGACCGGCGACGAAGCGCTCGGCGCGAAGATCGTCGAGAAAGTTTTGGATGCCCCGCTTCGTGCGATCGCCGAAAACGCCGGCCAGGACGGCGCCGTGGTGGTCAATCGCGTTCGGGCCATGAAGGGCAAGGCCGACGGCTACGACGCCGACAAGGACGTTTATTGCGATCTGGTCGAGGCTGGCATCATCGACCCGGCCAAAGTGGTTCGCACGGCGCTTCAGAACGGGGCCAGCGTGGCCTCGCTGCTGTTGACCACGTCGTGCCTGATCACCGACGTGCCGAAAGAAGAAGACGAAAAGGCCGGCGCGCACGCTCACGGCGGCATGGGCGGCATGGGCGGCGGCATGCCCGGCATGGGCGGAATGGGTGGCATGGGCGGATTCTAACCCGGAAGCCGACGCGAAAACTCACGTCTCCCAAATCCCAAAATCCAAAATCCTAAAATCAACACTCTCATACAAGGAATCATGCCATGAAGAATATCAAGTTGCGTCCGTTGGATGATCGCGTCGTGGTCGAACCGGTCGAGGCCGAACAGATGACGGCCGGCGGCATTGTGTTGCCCGACACGGCGAAGGAAAAGCCCCAGCGCGGCAAAGTGATCGCCGTGGGCCCCGGCAAACTGCTCGACTCGGGCGAGCGCGGCGAATTGTCGGTCGCGGTCGGCGACGAAGTGATCTACGGCAAGTACGCCGGGAGCGATTTCGAGGTAGACGGCCACGAGGTGAAGATCCTCCGTGAGAGCGACATTCTGGCCAAGGTGATCAAGTAGCAGAGGATTTCTCCGCGGGCTTCCGCCGGCGGCTATTATTTTGCATCCAATCCCTAATCCCCAATCACTAATCCCTTTTGAGGAATCGCCATCGTGGCTAAACAATTACTCTATGAAGACAGCGCGCGGCAGCGGATGCTCCGCGGCGTGAACAAGCTGGCCGACGTGGTCGCCGTGACAATGGGCCCGACGGGTCGCAACGTCATTCTCGGCAAGTCGTTCGGCGGTCCGACCGTCACGAAGGACGGCGTGACGGTCAGCAAGGAAATCGAGCTGGAAGACCGGTTCGAGAACATGGGCGCGAAGCTCGTGAACGAGGTGGCCTCGAAGACCTCGGACGTCGCCGGCGACGGCACGACCACGGCCACGGTGCTGGCCCGCGAAATCTTCCGCGAGGGCCTGCGCAACATCGCGGCGGGCGCCAATCCGGCGGCCGTGCGGCGCGGGATCGAAAAGGCGGTCGACGCGGCCGTGGCCCAACTGGGCTCCATGGCTAAGTCGCTGGCCAACAAGCAGGAAGTGGCCGACGTCGGCGCGATCAGCGCGAACAACGACCGGACGATCGGCGAGCTGCTGGCCGAGGCGATGGAGAAAGTCGGCCGCGACGGCGTGATCACCGTCGAGGAAGGCAAAACGGCCGAGACGACCTACGAGATCGTCGAGGGCATGCAGTTCGACCGCGGCTACCTCTCGCCTTACTTCATCAACCGGCCGATGGAGATGGACTGCCAGTTGGAGAACGCGCTGATCCTGATCCATGAGAAGAAGATCGGCAATTTGCGAGACCTGATTCCACTGTTGGAGAAGGTGGCCCAGACGGCCAAGCCGCTGTTGATCATCGCCGAGGACGTCGAAGGCGAAGCGCTGACGGCGCTGGTGGTCAATAAGCTCCGCGGCGTGCTGAACATCTGCGCGGTGAAGGCCCCCGGGTTCGGCGATCGGCGCAAGGCCATGCTCGGAGACATCGCCGTGTTGACCGGCGGAACCGTGATCAGCGAGGATCTGGGACTCAAGCTCGAAAATCTCGCGCTCGACCAACTCGGTCGGGCGAAGCAAATCACAATCGACAAGGACACCACCACGGTCGTCGAGGGGGCCGGTAAGACGGCTGAGATCAAGAGCCGCATCAATCAGCTTCGCGAGCAAATCGAATCGACCGACAGCGATTACGATCGTGAAAAACTCCAGGAGCGGCTGGCCAAACTCAGCGGCGGCGTGGCCGTCATTTCGGTGGGCGCCGCGACCGAAGCCGAGATGAAGCAGAAGAAAGCCCGGGTCGAGGACGCGCTCCATGCGACCCGCGCGGCGGCCGAGGAAGGCATTTTGCCGGGCGGCGGCGTGGCCCTGCTGCGTTGCGCCGAAGCGGTCGAAAAGGCCCGCTCGGCGGCAAAGGGCGACGAGAAAGTCGGCGTGGACATCGTGCTTCGGGCACTATCGGCTCCGATCAAGCAGATCGCCGAAAACTGTGGCATCGACGGTTCGGTCGTGGCCGACGAGGTGCGGCAGAAGCCGACCAACACCGGCTACGACGCCAACGCCGGCAAGTACGTCGATATGTTCAAGGCGGGCATCATCGACCCGTTGAAGGTCGTGCGCACCGCGCTGACCAACGCGGCGAGCATCGCCGGGTTGATGTTGACCACGGAGACTTTGGTCACCGACCTCGACGCGGAGGACAAAAAGCGAGTTCGCGTCGAAGGCAGCGTGCGGTAGTACGTCGCGAGACGTAGAAGTTTGAACGATAGACGGCCCCGGGCCACCCCAGCCAAGGGGTGGCCCGGAGCGTTTAGGAAGTCGGCCTCGCACCTAAAAGTCGTGTAGAATTATACGGTATTGGATCCTCGCGCCGCTGTTACTCGTAACGTCGATTACCATGGCGACCAAACGTGACTATTACGAGGTGCTGGGTGTCTCGCATTCGGCGACTCGCGATGAAATCACGGATATGTACCGCGATCTGGCGATGAGGTATCACCCGGACCGCAATCCCGGCAACGGCGAGGCGGCCGAAATGTTTAAGGAAGCCGCCGAGGCGTTCGACGTGCTAGGCAGTCCCGAGAAGCGGGCCCGATACGATCGCTACGGCCACGCGGGGGTGAACGGCGAGGGCGGCGCGGGGCGGTTTCACGATCCGAGCGACATTTTCGCGGCGTTCGGCGACATTTTTGGCGACCTGTTCGGCGATCGCGGCGGGCGGCGGCGCATGCGGCAGGGGGCCAACATTCGTTGCGAGGTGCGGATAACCTTGCAGGAAGCGGCTCGGGGCGTGAAAAAAACGCTCGAATTCCGCCGTCACCGCGCGTGCGGCGATTGCGGCGGCTCGGGGGCGCGGCCCGGCACGCGGCCCGAGACGTGCGGCTACTGCGGCGGAACCGGCCGCGTGGTGCAATCAACCGGGTTCTTCTCGCTCCAAACAACCTGCCCAGGGTGCAAGGGAGCGGGCACGGTGGTCAAGGATCCTTGTCCGCGATGCCACGGATCGGGCTACGTCCGTGAAAAAGTTCATCAGGAAGTGGCTATTCCGGCAGGTGTCGACGAACACACGCGCCTCCGTCTGGCGGGCCAGGGCGAACCGAGTCCCGAGGGTGGGCCGCCGGGTGATTGCTACGTGTTCATTACCGTGGTCGAGCACCCCCTGTTTCGCCGCGACGGCAATCACCTTTTGTGTCACGTGCCCATCGCCTATTCACAGGCGGCGCTGGGCGCGGTGATCGAAGTGCCGACGCTGGACGGGCCTCGCGAGTTGACCATTCCCCCGGGCACGCAGGTGGGCGATATATTTCGGATGACCGGGCTGGGAATGCCGCGCCACGGACAGCGCGGCCGTGGGGATCTGCTTGTTCAAATCGCGATCGAGGTGCCGACGAAAGTTACGAGCGAACACGAGGAGGTCTTGCGGCGGCTGGCCGAACTGGAGCATACGCACGTCACCCCGAAACGAAAAACATTTTTTGAGAAGCTCAAGGAGTGCTTCGTTTCACCCGACGAGCCGGAAAAAACGGAGGAATGAACGTGGCCAAAGATGATTTCAAGCGAAAGCACTCGACGCCGCCGGGCGGCGGTCCGGCGGAGGATCTGGAGAAGGACCGCGCGAATGGTCACCAGACCGAGCCGTCCGAGGAGCCGTTGGACGACACGGAGAAATCAATCGACGAGTTGGCGTCGCTTCAGGAAGAACTCGAGAAGGCCAAGGACCACGCCCTGCGCTGCCGGGCCGAGATGGAGAATTTCAAGAAGCGGCTGTCCCGCCAGGTCGAGGAGGAACGCCGATATGCCTGCCTGCCGATCTTGCAGGATTTGCTGCCCGTGCTGGACAACATGGATCGTGCGATCGAGGCCGCCGGCAAAAGCGATAACGGCGCGGGACTGATCGAAGGGTTCGGTCTGGTCGCCAAGCTGCTCCGCGACGTGCTGGCGAAGTATGATTGTCTGGAGATCGACGCGCTGGGCAAGCCGTTCGACCCCCACTGCCACCAGGCGATTTCCCAGATGCCAAGCGAGGAACATTTGGCCAACACCGTGATCCTGGTGGTTCAGCCGGGTTTTCAACTCCACGACCGAGTGGTCCGCCCGAGCAAGGTGATCGTCTCGACCCAGCCAACCTCATAGAAGCGGGGTAGGGTGGGCATCGCCCACCATGTGAATCACCCATACGATGTCAGTGGGCGATGCCCACCCTACAAGCTCTTTCGTGGTTTTCAAATCGAACGAAGAAACGGACGAACATGCCGACTTACGATTACGTATGTGACGAGTGCGAGCACGCCTTCGAGCTATTTCAATCGATCACCGAGGCGGCAAAGAAAAAGTGCCCCCAGTGCGGCAAGATGAAGCTGCGCCGGCTCATTGGGCCCGGCGCGGCCGTGATTTTCAAAGGCTCGGGATTCTATCAAACGGACTATCGCAGCGCGTCGTACCGAAAGGGAGCCAAGGCCGAAAGCGGCGGCTCGACCGGCGGCGAAAAGAAAGAGAAAACCGCCTCCAAAACCGGCGGCGATTCCAAGTAGCCTCATCGTTCGGGGGGCTGGGTTTGCGGCATGTCGGCCTCGCGACTATGATGATTTTGGGGGCTTGCTTGCCTGAAATCCTCTCTTTCCTAGGAGACGCCCATGCTTGGCGCGGCTTTCTGCGTGGCGACGGCCGTCTTGGGTATTGACGTTGGCTGGGAGCCCGATCCCCAGGGAAACGTTCAATACGTTCTTCAAATCGAGCCGGAACTCGCCCAACGGATGCTCGAGGGGAAGACGGTCGAGTTTGATCTACGACCGGAGCATTTGAACACGCGGCACGTTCTCGTTCGGGTTGGCAAGGGCAAGCCGCCTCGCATTGAAAATCCCGCGGCTTCCCAAACGAATCCCAAGGAGGTGTCACCAGCGAAACAGGGCCAAGCGTCCTCGGTTGGACCGAAAATCGACCGGGAATGGTCAGCCCCTCCGTCCGTGGACACTCCGAAAACCTCCGTGCCGGCGACCAAGGCGGCGCCGCGGGAGCCTTTGAAGACCACGTCGCCCGAGACGACAGCGCCCTCCGCGAGCAACCATCCTCCGGAATTATCCGCGACGTCCCCGCTGACATTTCGACCCGACGCGACCGATGCCCCGTCGCTTGACGAGCGGCAGGTTGGTTTTGGCGGCCCGGCCGTGCGCGACGGAACAGGTTCGACGGGCGAGACTACCAATACGTCGCTGTTTGTCGCCTGGTGTACCTCGGCCGGGCTGGCGGCGGCGTTTCTCTATCTGTGCTGGATTCACTTGGGCACGCGCCGTCGCTATCGGGCCCTACTGAGCGACTATCACGCGGCCGTGGGCGGTTTGTCCGGCTTCGCGCCCACGACGCCCGCCTAAAATTTCTCACGCGCGCTGGTGGCTCAACAATCGGGCGTGAAGCGTGATCTGGGCCGCGGCAAGCAGACGCGAGAGCGGGCAGTTCTCCTTCGCGGCCCTGGCCACCAGCTGAAACGTCTGGTCGTCGACGTTGGGCACGTCCGCCTCGGTTTCCAGGTCGATCCTGGGGATGGCGAAGCCGTCGCTACTTTTTTCCAGATGGACCCGAGCAGTGGTCGCGACCTGAGTGGGTGGATAGCCCGCCTCGACCAGTTCGTGCGCGAAGGCCATCGAGAAACAGCCGGCATGGGCGCCGGCGACAAGTTCTTCGGGGTTTGTTCCGGGCCCGGTCAGAAAACGCGAGGCGAAATTGTAGGGCAGATTCGTCCCGTTCTCACCGAGCGAGATCGATCCCCGGCCTCTTTTCAAATCGCCGTCCCAAACGGCATGTGCGGTACGCGTGGCCATCGAAGGATACCTCCTGTTTGAAGTGTTGAATTGGAGTCATTAGCAATGCCCTTGGAGGGAGAAAAACGCAATTCGCGTACCAAAGGCAATTAGCCAATGAGAGCGTGGCGAGCGGGATTCTTGGACCATCGAGATCGACGAGCGCGACATGATGACGGCTCCATGCGACAATATGTCGCATCTGACGACGAATGCACGAGGGCCTATTCACGCGGCACGGCCGACGTGGTTTTCCGCAAATGGGGATCCTCTTCTCTTTGTGGGACACTGCTCGGAATAGCTGATACGATGATTGCCCCGGCTTATAACTCCAACTTGCCGCGATTGCGACGCCGTCCATCGGCACGCCATTTGCTTTCTCGCGTTGTCGGCAACGAGGGAATTGTGACGTTTGCGAGAGTAGGCGAAACCGTGTCTCCACTCATTGGCAAATCACCGGCGATGCGCGAGGTCTTCGAGAGAATCCTGCGTGCCGCGGAAGTCGAAAGTCCCGTGCTGATCTGGGGCGAGCGCGGCGCCGGCAAGCGGCAGGTGGCCGAGGCCATTCACCGGCGAAGCCATCGAGCGGCCCGTCCGTTCGTGGTGGTCTCGACGGAGAGGATTCCCAGCGACGTCGTGGAACAAGAGATCTTTGGCCGCGGCTCGCCGGCCGGCCTGTTGAACGGCGAGAGGCGCGGCCTGGCCCACGACGCTCCGGGCGGGACGCTGTTGATAGAGGAAATCAGGGGATTGCCAAGGACGGGCCAGGCGCGATTGCTCCGAGCGATCGAAGGCCAATCCGGCATGATTCGCGGCGGTCACGACGAAACGTGGCCGGACGTCCGTTGGATGGTGAGCACGCGATACGACCCTTTGGACAGCGTCGAACGAGGAGCGATGCGCGAGGACTTGTACTACCGATTGGCGGTCGTGGCGATTCGCGTTCCTTCGTTGCGAGAACGAAAAGAAGACGTTCCGCGGCTGGTGCGTCAACTTCTTGCCGAGCTGTGCGATGCCCGGCGCGTGCCCGTCCCCTCCGTGGAGCCGGAATTGATGCACCGACTGGTTGAACATCCCTGGAGTGGAAACCTTGACGAACTGCGCGATTGCGTGGAAAGGATATTTGCCGCGTCGCCGGCGGGTCCGCTCGGCGCGGATCTTCTTCCGCCGTCGTTCGAGGCAAGCGTGGAACCCTGGGCGGATCCCCGGCGAGAAACGGCCCGCGACGCGACGTTAGCCGAGCTGGAACGCACGGCGGTCGCGCGGGCCTTGACGACCCACGAGGGCAACCGCGCCCAGGTCGCCAAAACGCTGGGGATTTCGGTGCGGACGCTTCAACGGAAGCTGAAACAATGGGGCATGTAGGCGATACATGGTGGGGCGACGATCGACCTGGGCGGCGTTTGCGAAAAGACCGCGCGGTTTGAGGTCGATCGTCGCCCCACCCTACAATAATTCACAACCTCTCAGCCCAAGGCCACGTCGAGCGTCATCATCACGGCGAATCCGAGCATGGCGCCGATCGTGGCGAAGTCCACGTGGCCGTTGCGGTGCGATTCGGGAATGAGTTCCTCGACCACCACGTAAATCATCGCGCCGGCGGCGAAGGCCAGGGCGTAAGGCAAAAGCGGAGCGACCAGCACGACCAGCCATGCCCCGAGCACTCCGGCCATGGGTTCGACGATGCCCGAGGCTTGGCCGTAGAAAAACGCGCGAAAACGGCCCATGCCTTCGCGGCGCAGCGGCATGGCGACGGCCAGCCCCTCGGGAAAGTTTTGCAACCCGATGCCCAGCGCCAGGGCGACGCCGCCCATGAGCAGTTCCCGTGCCTGAGCGGGATCGGCCGCGTGGGCGACCGCGCCGAAGGCCACGCCCACCGCCAGTCCCTCGGGGATATTGTGGAGCGTGATCGCCATGACCAAGAGCACGCTTCGCTGCCAGGCGGTTTTGATGCCCTCGGCCTGGGAGACGTCGAGCCCCAGGTGCAAGTGGGGAAGCGTCTTATCGATGGCGTACAAAAACAGTCCGCCGGCGAGGAAGCCGATAGTCGCCGGCCACCATTTCCCCCCGGCCATTTCGATCGCGGGGGCCAGCAACGACCAGAAGCTGGCGGCGATCATCACGCCGGCCGCCATCCCGAGCATTCCGTCCAGAAACTTCTGATGAAGTCGCCTCGTCAGAAAGACCGGCGTGGCGCCGAGCGCCGTGACGCCCCAGGTGAAGAACGTGGCTATAAGCGCTTGGGCGATGACGTTATATTGTCCGAGGAAATCAACGATGCTTCCCCCCAGGGCGTCCTTCATAGACGGTGCTCCGGCGTTCTTTCTCGGCTTTCAGGTAAATAAGGGCCCATCCAAAAACGGGGACAGGCACCCTACATCGAGCGGCTATCGCATACTTCATCCGCCCAATCCGGGAGCCAGTCCCCGTTTTCGGATGGGCCCTTACTGTCTGAGTTGGACGGGCAGCCAGTCGATCTTGGCGGCCAGAATAAAGTCGTTCTCCGACAGGCCCCCGATCGAATGGGTCGAAAGTACGATAACCACGTGGCGGTAGTTCGTCAAGTGGAAATCGGGGTGGTGTCCTTCGTACTCCGCCATTTGCGCCACGCGGCCGAGGAAATCGATGGCGGCCTGAAAATCCTCCACTTGCCACTCCTTGCGGATCGCTCGCCCATCGTCGGCCAATTCCCATCCCGGCAGGGCTTCTAATTGCCGCCTTGCGAAATCGCCGGGAAGGGGGCTGCCGACGCTTTGGCAAGCCGCGCATCGCTTCAGACGAAGTTGCTCGCTTGTTTGAGCCGTCATAATGTCACCTCCATCGTCTCTCGCAAAAATTATCCGCGTCATTGTTTCCGGCACGGAACGTGCTCCGTATTATTCTATGGGCCCGCGCGGTCCGGCGGCCTGGGTCGAGCGAGTCCAAAAATGTCCATAGGATTTTTCGTAACCAAATGGGAGGAGTAGACATGCAAGCTACCGTCCAAAAAACCATGGAACATTTCGGCGAATGTCGCGGATGCGACGATCACGTTCACGACCTGATTCAGACATTGGGACGTTGCCTCAACGGCCTATGGCGGTACGACCAGTACATAGCGAACGCCGACGGCCATCCCGAACTCCAGCAGTTCTGGCGTGAATTCCGCGAACAGGAATTGGCCAGCGTGAGCCGGATGAAGGAATTGCTCGCCAACGACCTGCGGCAAGAGTGCTCTTGAACGATTCTTGTGGCAAAGGAGGTAGGGTGGGGCGATGACTGTCCACGATAATGCTTGAAACCCCACTCCGCTTTCCAGGTCGCTCGTCGCCCCACCCTACCTTTGCCGCTCGTGGCGACTCGCTGACGCGGCATGTCGCCAACGTGTCGTGGCGTTGAGGTTGGTTTCCATCACGCCTCCGCGGGTGGAATTTTCGGCTTGGATTCCTTCGCGGTGTCCAGTTTCCATTCCTCTCGACAACGCGCCATCGTTGCGGCGCACCACGGACACGCGAAGGAGGGCCCGGCGTGGAGATTCTCGGGCGTGATGATTCTGCCACACGCGGGGCACTGAGCGGACTTGCTTACCATGCGCGAACGTCTCTTCAAATCACCAGGGTGTCACTTCATCGGCGGAGACATTTTTCCAAAGTGTCACGACACTTCGACTTCATTGCGCAGCCGCCGGACGCCGTCGACCGCCAGTGCCGCGGTCTGAGCAAGCTGTTTGTAATAGTAGCTTGAAACCCGGCCCCGCAACGTGACGACGCCGTGTGAGGCGGACACGTCAAGCTGCCTGGCGCCGAAGCGGCCGGTTGCCCCCAGCGAACGGGCCACCTGTTCCGCGATGCGCGTCTCCACGGCAACGAGGGGAAGGGTTCCGTTCGCGACAAGGCGTGTTGGTTCGATCATGGCACTTATCCTTAAATAGCCCGCTCGTCATGGGTGAATCGGGCGGCGTCATTTCCGTATATACTTTGACTTGATGAACCTCGTCCGATCAGGAAAAGGCGGCCAACAAGCGATTTGCGCGAGCCAGCAGCGAGTTGTTGAGTTCTCCTTGGTCGCCGTGGACGTCGGAAGACGTGTCCCGGGCCACGAGCACTCGGCCGCAATGGCTGCAAGAGACTTTTCGCCCCAAGTGCTCCACGAGGACCAGCAGACGCCGGCCACACGTGGGGCACGGTTGCGCGAAATACGTCTCCACGGAGGCGCTGTCAGTGTCCCCCGGCGGAGAAATCGCCCGGAAATGTCTGGGTTCATGAGTTCGCGCCGACAAAGCGTTCATTTGATGCATCGTGTGTCTCCCTTCAAAGCATTGGCGGCATTCCCAACTCGTCGAAGCCCGCCTAGACGAGGCACGCTTCCTTCTCTCGCAAATGAACGACGTCGAGCTCGCGACGACGCGGCCGCGGCTGACTTCTTCGATTCAAATCAATCAAGGCCACAATCAGCCCGACGTGGTCCAGGAGGTCCTCGGTGGGCACGGGCTCCTGAAAACACGAGGCCTTGGGCACGCCGGTGCGCGTCGAGAGCGCGTCCGGCGAGTCGGTTCCGATCACCAGCACGCCGGGTAATCCGGTCGAGCGGCGATTCTCGCGCGCCAGCGACAGGACCGCGTCCGCGTCGTCGGTCGGCAAGTCGGGGCCCAGAACCAATAAGTCCGGGCCGAACGATTCGATGCCGGTCGAGCATTCCCAGGCATTGGACGCGGTCACGACGTCGAAACCGCATTGGCGGAAGAACCGCTCCAAAACGTCGCGCCGGGACGACTCGTTGTCGGCTAGAAGCAAGGTAACGTCCATGATAAGCCTCCTGCTTGTTGTGATTTCCGCGGGTTGCCGTGTGTCTGGGTCGACTTCCCACGGATTCATGAAACCGGGTTGCGGGTTATCTTCTTTTGTTACACTTCGCCGTTGCCCCATTCCTTCAGTCGTCGCTGGAGCGTGCGGACCGACAGGCCCAGCGACCGTGCCGCGCGCGTTCGGTTGCCCCGGTAGCGTTCAAGCCGCTGCGTGATCACGGCCCGCGTCACGTCCTCAAGCGTGAAGCTGTCCGGCACTTCAATCCGCGGCGCGTCGGCCCGCGCGCGGCCGCGAACCATTTGCGGCAGATTGTCCACCGTGAGCTTCGGCGAGTCGGTGAGCACGAACATGCTCTCGACGCAGTTGCGCAACTGGCGGATATTGCCCGGCCAGTCGTATTCCCGAAGATAGCTCATCAGCCTTGCGTCGGGCGTGGGCCGCGGCCGGTTGTAGACGGCCGACAGTTCCTCGAGAAAGTGATGCACCAGCGGCTCCACGTCCTCCGACCGTTCTCGCAGCGGCGGCAACGCGATGGACAGGACGCAGAGGCGGTAGTACAGGTCCTCGCGGAATTCGCCGTCGCGGACCATGCGAGGAAGCTCGCGGTTCGTGGCGGCGATCACCCGAACGTTGACCTCCTTCTGTTGATTGCCGCCGACGGGCGTGACGTGGTGGTCTTCGAGAACGCGCAAGAGCTTGGCCTGGCATTCGAGGGCCAGGTCGCCGATTTCGTCGATGAAAAGCGTTCCGCGATGGGCGGCCTCGAATCTTCCGATGCGAGGCCCCGTCGAGCCCGTGAACGACCCGGCCAAGTGGCCGAAAAGTTCGCTTTCAATGAGGCTCTCGGGCACGGCGGCCATGTTGACGATCACGAACGGTTCGTTTCGCCGCGCGCTGTTGGCGTGAATCGCCTCGGCGATCAGCTCTTTGCCGGTGCCCGACTCGCCGGTGATCAATACGGTCGTGTCGACCTCCGCGGCGCGGCTGGTCTGGTCGAACACGGGGAGCATCAGGTCGGAGCACGTGATGATCCTCGCGAATTTTGGTCTGCTATGGCGTGGGGCGTCTAGCAACGGCATGGCATGGTCCTTTCAACAGGTAACGACCATCGGTTCGTGTTGTTCCTGTTCCCGAGGAACTTTGGCGCGCGGGATGGCGTCTTCGGCCCGCGGGGAAACAACCGGCGCGCGCGGTTCGGCCGGATCCGCCGCAAGGCACACGGCGTCGATCAGCCTGAGCATCCGCACGGGCTTGGAGAAGCAACGAGAAGGCGGCACGCCGGCACGCCGGGCAAGGACGTCCACCGGCGCGCCGCCAAGAACCAGGACGGCGGGGGGTTTCGAGAGACCGAGTCCCTCGGTGATGCGGGTGACAACACCGTCGCCGCCGCCCCAGGGGAGATTCACGTCGATCAAAAGAATATCCGGCTCGACGACCTGGAGCGTATCGAGACACTCAAGCGCGTCGTCGGCCGTGAAAACCAGGAATCCGCAGTGGCGGAAGAATCGCCGCAGCATTTCGCGAGCGGGGCTATCCGTGTCGGCGATCAGCAGACTGACATCCATGGAAGACACTTTGAGTTTTCAGGGAGTTGAAATGTGGATCGTCGCTTGCCTCGACTCAGTTCCACTTCCGTGCCGGCGGCTTCGTTTCGATGGGCCAACGGCTTTCATCCCTGAAACGCTTTCGACGGACCCATCCTAGGTCCATCCGCTCGCTCGGCCCCGGAGTGAACCGGCACTTTGTTTCCCGAGCGTGCATTGCATTGTCTCACGAAGCTGAAATCCGTCTATTCGCAATCTCAGCCATTCCGACGTAGCAATTTCCATGACAGACTGACGGGGGGATACGTCTAGATTGCGTACCTACAAGGCCTGAAAATGCCAAAAAGTCTTGTTTTTTCCGACTGAAAAGTGAATTCAATGGCTCCGATACGACAAAGGTTCCAGAACCCTGTTTCGTCCGCGGGAGGCGTGTGAACGGCCGGCGGACCGCACGGGATTGACATTGAGAGGGCTTTTGGTAGGGTTGGATTCAGCGGGCCGGCGAGGATCGTCACGGGAAACGTGGTCGATTTCGGGCCACGCGACTGCTCCGCCCCCAACTTCGTTTTCGTTGTCCCAGGACGAGCACCATGAACGAGGAATCCCGCACGGAAGCCGATCCGCCGCGCCCGGAAAAGGGAGTTGAGAATCGAGGGTCGAAAGTCGAGAGCGCGATCGATCCGGCGTGTCCGGAGGAAGTCTTGGATGGCGTCTCGTGCGACGTGGCAGCCGAAGTGGAGGGGGACAACCCAAACGACCTTGGCTTCCCAGTGGTCGGCGTGGGCGCGTCGGCCGGGGGATTGGAGGCGATTGAGGGA
>DATECS010000086.1:0-2782 GCA_035286785.1 Thermoguttaceae bacterium
GCCGTCGGCCACGGCCATTCGAGCCATGGCCAGGGCATCCTCCCAGCTCGCGGCGCCGTCGTCCACGCCGGGCAGAAGATGACAGTGGATGTCAATGAACGATTCGCTATGCGACACGACGGCTCCTTGGGCGCGAGCCCATCCTTCGGCGGGCGCGGGCACTCGTGCCGATTAGTGCTCGTGCCCACAACCGCTTCTTGGCCGGTCCGTCGTTGCCGCGTGTCCGCGAGTCGGCGTGACTTCCGTCGATCGGCCGCCGAACCTCGACGACTTAGGCGGCCGGGTCACTTTGCCGAACGTGGAAAACCACGAAACGTAGAATTTGTGGAAACAGTGATGGCACTGGAACGGCACGAAGAGCAAACACCGCAACAGCGCGTCCGTCCAGGTTTCCTCTTCTCGACGGTAGGCCTTCTCGGACCAACACACGGGGCATTTCATCGGCTTCACCTGCTCGTCGCAGTCCTCCGTCGCGTACAAAGACGCACCATCTCAGCCAAAGTTCCAGCGTCACGTTGTGGTGCGACCAAGTCGTGGGCGTCGCCGCCGAGGACCGGGCGAAACTACTGCATAATCAAGGTCCACATGCCCGTGACGCATACGGTAGACGACATCGGCACGCACCGTCAAGGTCAAAGAACGGGCGTCTCACCCCACCGGGTCGGCGCGGTCGCGGAATCGCAAAAGGTTTTTTAGTAAACCAAAAGGGCCAAGACAATGTGTCTTTTTTCGCACTCCAATGCACTTTCTCCGACTTACGCATACCCCTGCAAAAGGGGACTGGCTCCGTTGCCTCAGAGATGGTGTCTCTTCAAAATAAGATTGCGGCAACGGTGCCTGTCCCCTTTTGCCAAGCGGCAACGGTTTTGAAATGGGTTCTACATATTTTCATTCCTCAACTGCCCTTGATTCCCCGCGGGGTTTTTGTGAGACTTCCGCCAAATACGCGGCTTGCGCATATTTACACCGAAAAAGATAAGAGGAAAGATAGCCATGACTGCGGAATCCCAGCCCACGCCGACAGACCCTCTGTACGGTGTCGCTATTGCGGATCGCTCCGGCCCGTGGTGGCGCGAATGGGAATCGTGGCTGCTCGTCGCGTTGGTTGCGATGCTCTTCCTGCCGCGGCTGACGCTCTTGAACGTCCGAGGCGAGGAGCCCCGTCGGGCCCAGGTCGCCGTCGAGATGATCGATTCGGGCGATTGGATTGTTCCCCGACAACAAGGAGAACTCTACTTCAGCCGTCCGCCGTTGCAAAATTGGGCCATCGGCCTGTTGGGGCTTGCTCGTGGACAAGTGGACGCCTGGGCCATTCGCCTGCCGAGCGTGCTGGCCGTGCTGGGCGTGGTCCTTTTGATCTACGCCTATGGACGGTTGTTTCTTTCGCGGACCGCCTCGCTGGCCGCCGCCGTGGCGTTTGCCTCCGCGGCCCAGGTTCTCGAACTCGGCCGGTTGGGCGAAACCGACATGATGTTCACGCTCTTCGTCACCGGGTCGCTCCTATTGTGGCACTATGGCCGCACTCGAGAATTGCCGGCCGCACGGACTTGGGCCGCGGCCTATTTCATGGTCGCCCTGGGCACACTGACCAAAGGCCCCCAAGCGCCCGTCTACTTCGCGGCAACCGTGGGCGTCTACCTGCTACTGACGCGACGTTGGCGCGACGCGATCTCCTGGGGCCACCTGGCCGGCATCGGCGTGTTCCTGCTCGTTTGGGGAGCATGGCAAGTGCCCTACACGTCAACCGTGGGCCTCGACGGAACGCTCCGCATTTTCGGCCGCAACGTCGCCGTGCGGTTCAACGACACGACCTGGCGCGATTACGTGGAACACTTCTTCCGCTATCCCCTGGAAATCCTCTTCGGATGCCTGCTGCCGTGGTCAGTGCTGCTGGCGGCCTACGCGAACCGAAATTTTCGCCGCACTATTGGCCCGGCAAAAGATCACGTCCTCTTTCTCTTGGTGGCCTTGGCCGTGACGTTTCCAACGCTCTGGTTCGTGCCCACCGCGCGGAGCCGCTACTTCATGCCGCTCTATCCGTGCTTCGCCCTGTTGATTGGCTTGGTGGTCGACCGCTGCTGGCAGGCCGACCCGGCGGCCCGCTGGCGACGTCTCTGGCCGCAATTCCTCGTCGGGCTGGGCGTCGTCATGGCCGCCGCGGCCGTCGCGGTGCTCGGCGCGAGCCTCGTCGGCCAAGGGAAAGAATCGCCGCTGATCCACCCGGCGCCTTTCGCCGTCGTCTATGCCATGATTGTCGGCGTGCTGGCCATCGTGGTCGTTTGGGCCGCGCGGGCCGCGAATCAGGCACGCCGCGTCGCGGGCCTCCTGGCAATCGCCGTCTTCATGGGCATTACGCTCGTCGGCCCATTCAATAACTCCCTGGCCCGACGCAGCGTGGACCACGCGGCCCTCGTCGCGGCATTGAAAGAAAAAATGCCCGACGATGCCCGGCTCGTCAGTCTCGGCACGGTGCATCACTTGTTCGCCTATCACTACCGTCGTCCCATCGCGTGGCGTCCCGTGCCGAAGCCGGGCGACCCGCTGCCGCCCGACTACGAGTATTTCTGCTTCCACAACCGCCTAATCACGGCCGACAAACTCCCGGGCCCCTTCGAAACAATTGCAATCATCTCCTGCGACCGCTTCAAACAAGACCCGCCGCGGGACTTCATAACCGTCTGCCGCCGGAAAGAAAACTAGCGCAAAGGCACAAAATCCCAACCTTGCGTCTTCGCGTCTTTGCGTTAACATCCCAAATCCCCCGCCCCTCGCCCCCCGATCC
>DATECS010000087.1:0-2677 GCA_035286785.1 Thermoguttaceae bacterium
CAGCCTCTGGGACAAGGTGTGCCGAAAAGATGTGCTCTGGCAAGCATACCGGCACTGCCGTGCCAACGGCGGTGCTCCGGGCGCGGACCGGGTCACGTTTGAGCAGATCGAGTCCGAGGGTGTGATGGCGTGGCTGGCGAAGCTGCAGGAGGAGCTGCGGAGCAAGACCTATTGCCCAGGGCCCCTTCTTCGCGTGTGGATACCCAAGAGCAATGGCGGCCAGCGTCCACTCGGCATCCCCGCGATCCGTGAACGCGTGGCGCAGATGGCGCTGCTGCTGGTGATAGGCCCGATCTTTGAAGCCGATTTTTGCCCAGAGCAATACGGCTTCCGACCGGGCGTGGATGCCAAGATGGCAATCCGTCGGGCGTACTTCCACGTGGCCAAACGAGGATTGCGCGAGGTGGTCGACGCGGATTTGAGCGACTACTTCAACACGATCCCGCACGGCGCGTTGCTGCGGTGCCTGAGCCGGCGGATCGCCGACGGCCAAGTGTTGTCGACGATCAAGCAATGGCTGCGGACACCGGTGGTTGAACGGACCGGGGACGGCGAACGCCGCACCACGGAGGCCGCGGACAAGAACCGCGGCGTCCCGCAAGGCGGCCCAGCCACGCCTCCAACAATCTTGCCAAACTTCCGTTTTTGTTCGAGACTACCGTGCCGCGAGCCCGGCTTCGGCCCAAGTATGGCCAGGGCTTCGGGCGGAAGTCAGGTCGCGTGACGGCCAAGCGTGTAACTCCTGGCCGCTAAGGAGGTTGCGACGATGGATCGCACCGCGACCCCGAACAGGCGGATGGCCAACGTGGAGCAGGGGTTTGAACGCTCCCGGCTGTCCGAGGAAGTCTTGGCATCGGCGTACGAGCGATTACTGCCGCTGGTCCGCCGATCGGCTCGTCTTCCCCAGGAGCATTCCCAAACGCGCCTTGTCGACAGGCAGCCCCGACAGGCAAGGAGGGCCTCATGATGAAGAAATCCCATTGCAGCGTTGCGGCGATCTATGCCCGCGTGTCGAGCGAGCAGCAGGCAGAGGCGGCGACCATTGCCAGCCAGGTGGCGGCGTTGGAGGAACGGGTCGCCCAAGACGGGCTGACGTTGGCACCGCAGATGCGATTCCTGGACGAAGGCTACAGCGGGGCCACGTTGATTCGGCCGGCCCTGGAGCGATTGCGTGACATGGCGGCCACCGGCGCGATGGATCGGCTGTACGTTCACAACCCGGACCGGTTGGCGCGCAAGTACGCCTACCAGGTCTTGTTGTTGGACGAGTTCTCTCGCTGCGGGGTGGAAGTGATCTTCCTCAATCACCGCTTAGGGGAAACACCTGAGGAGGACCTTCTGTTGCAGGTTCAGGGGATGGTGGCCGAGTACGAGCGGGCCAAGATCCTCGAACGCAGCCGCCGCGGGAAACTGCACGCGGCGCGTGAGGGTTCCGTGAACGTTCTCAGCGGAGCGCCGTACGGCTATCGGTACGTCAGTTGCCGCGAGGGAGACGGCGAGGCACGCTACGAGATCATCCTGGAAGAGGCCCGCGTGATTCGACAGATGTTTGAGTGGGTCGGGCGTGATGGCTTGTCGATCGGCGAAGTATGCCGGCGGTTGAGACAGCAAGGCATCCCTTCTCCGAAAGGCAAGAGCTACTGGGACCGAACGACCGTCTGGGGCCATTTGAAGCATCCCGCGTACCGGGGAACGGCGATCTTCGGCAAGACACGAGTTGGGCCGAAAAGGCCGCGTTTACGGGCACAACGAGGGCGTCCGGAGCAACCGCGGCGAGCGCATTCGGTCTATGATGTGCCCGAGGATCAGGGGATTCCTATTCCCGTCCCGGCGTTGGTCAGTGAAGCCTTGTTCGCGGCTGTGCAGGAACGGTTGCAAGAGAACCGCAGGCGAAACCGCCAATCGCGGCGAGGGGCCAAGTATTTGCTCCAGGGTTTGGTCGTCTGTGCCCGCTGTGACTACGCTTTCTACGGCAAGCCGGTCAGCCTGAAAGCGGGCAAGGGCAAACGGCGCAACTACGCCTACTACCGCTGCGTCGGAAGCGATGCTTACCGGTTTGGCGGCGAACGCATTTGCCACAACAAACAGGTCCGCACCGATCTGCTGGAAGAGGCCGTGTGGCAAGATGTGCGTTCGCTCTTGGAGAATCCTCAACGGATCGAGCGCGAGTATCAACGCCGCTTGAAGCGTGACGCTCGTGGATCGCAGATCGACGAGCATCTTCCCTCGCGGATTCAAAAAATCAAGTGTGGCATCGCGCGGCTGGTCGATGCTTACGAGGAAGGACTATTGGAGAAGAGCGAATTCGAGCCGCGTCTTCGTCGGTCGCGCGATCGCTTGACCAAGTTGGAAGCCGAAGCCAAGAAGCAAATGGAGCACGAGGCCCAGCGCACCGAGCTGCGGTTGGTGATTGGTCACCTGCAAGAATTCGCCGATCGCATCAAGTCCGGTTTACACGACGCCGACTGGCTCACACGCAGGGAAATAATCCGCGCATTGGTGAAACGGGTGGAGGTAGACGAAGCCCAGGTCCGCGTGATATACAGGATAGACCCGCTCCCTTTTGACCAGGGTCCCGCAAGGGGCCGTTTGCAAGATTGTTGGAGGCGTGGCTGGGCCGCCTTGCGGGACGCCGCGGTTCTTGTCCGCGGCCTCCGTGGTGCGGCGTTCGCCGTCC
>DATECS010000088.1:0-3596 GCA_035286785.1 Thermoguttaceae bacterium
CATCGGCGTGTTGATCGCCCTGCTGCTGCCCGCCGTCCAAGCGGCTCGCGAGGCGGCCCGACGCATAACGTGCAGCAACAACCTGAAACAGATCGGCCTGGCCCTGCACATGCACCACGACGCCACGGGCAAGCTGCCCCCGGGCTGGTCGGGCTATAACAGCGGGGCCCATTCCTCCAAGGGAGCGCCCGGCTGGGGTTGGGCCGCCCGATTGCTCCCCTATCTCGAACAGAAAATGCTCTTCGACTCGCTCAATATTGAGCAACGCTCCGTCACCGACCCCGCCAACGCCATCTTCATCAAAGAATCGCTCGGCCCGTTCCGCTGTCCCACCGATCCCCGCAAGGATACGGCCGACCTGGCCGGATACACCGTCTCCATGACCGACTACGTGGGCGTTTGGGGCGGCCGGTTCGAAGTCTCGGCCGGCACGTACCAAGATCTGCTCCAACGGATGCAAGCCACCGCCAGCAGCGGCCAGACCACCGGCAACGGCGCGCTGTACCACAACAGCGAAATCACCTTCCGCGACTTCCGCGACGGCCAGAGCCACACGCTCGTCGTCGCCGAACGAGGAGTCAGAACCCTCAGCGACGACAACAAGCTCTACTTCTCGACCTGGGTCGGCGTCTTCGGCGCCGATTCCAACTATTGGGCCGCGCGCGTCGTCGGTGCCGGCGCCTATCCACCCAACGCCGAAAACGCCTCCGGCGCCGGAAACTCCAATGACTACCGCCAGGGCTTCAGTAGCCACCACGCCGGCGGAATCAACTCCGTGCTGGGTGACGGAGCCGTCCGTTTCGTCGAAAACACCATCGAGCCGGCCGTTTTCAACGCAATCTGCTCGGTCGGCGAATCGGATCCCACCGGCGAATTCTTCGTGGAATAATAAACCATGGGCGCCGTGTTCGCGCCGCTTCTGAGTGTGGTAAATCGCGGACGCCCCTCCACACCCTCGCACGGTCGCGCCACGGCGCCCAACGGTGGCTCGTCAATAATCGGCCCCCGCATTTTTTGTCAGGCCCACGTGCCCCAAGGAACGAAGGGCGTGGTTGAGAGAGCAAACACGCCCTTCGCCATCCTTGGGACCACGCTGCCCCGGGTTGCGGAATGCGCGCAACCCATTCCGACGCGGTCCTCTTACCGACGCACGGGCCAGGTCTCGCTGGCCACTCGCGGCCAGTTTTCTTGAGTGAAGCCTTGATGGCGGCTTAACTCAGTCTGGTCCACGTTGCACACCAGGTAGCGACTCTCAGGCTGTCCCGGCTCCGAGGCAAACGCAATGCTCTCGAACGGAACGGCATAGAGATTTTCGCCTGTCCCCAATGTGCTAAACGACAACGCCAGATAGCGGATCTGGCCCGAATTGCGGTCGAAGACCACTTCCTGGCACTTGCCCACCTCTTGGCCCGCGTCGTTCTTGACGACGGCTTCCAAAAGGTGCTTGGCCGTCTGGACGCCCGGTTTCGCGACGTCGGATTTCTCGGCGCGAGGGAGCGTCACGTTATAAAACTTGCCAAGCTGGGCGATCCATTCCGTATCTTCGAACTTGGACAGATCATTTGCCTCGAGCTGAGGCGCCTGCCCCAAGCGTTCCTTGCTGATATCGAGCGTGATTTGACAACTTCCGGTCTTGCCCGCCGGTTGCCTTGCCATTGGCTGTTCCGGTTGTTGCTGCCCCGTCTGCACGTGCGTCACTTTGAGAGCCTGGTAGGGGACGGGATAGAGCGTCTGGCCCATGCCCATGACACCGCCCGAGGCGATGATCACGCCGCCGACGCGGCCCGTCTCTGGACAGATCAACACATTGTCAATCTTGCCAAGCTCCTCGTGTTGGGCATTCTTCACGGTCGCCCCGATGAACTTCGACGCCCGCGCGATCGACGTGTCCGTCGTGCTTGAGGGTTGATTCGTCAACAACGGTGTGCCGCCCTGCGTTTGTGTCGGCGGCTCGGCCAGGACGGGCATCGCCAGCACCGCCGCGATCAAAGCGACACACGCCGTTACCAGTAGCTTCTGCATGATTCTTCTCCGTGGTTCGGGGTACTCGATACTCGGCCGCGCGGATCCACCATGGACCCGCGCAAAAAAAGCCGAGCGTTTCACTCTTGGATAGCCGCAAGCCAGTTTCACTCGCGTGGTAATCCAACCACCCATCGCGGATGCAAACCGTATGCCAGGCCGCAATCGCCCGCGATTCCTCTTGGCACGTCTTGCCCGTTGAAAAAGGGAGACTGGCTCCGAACTGACCGTGCGAACACCGCGAAAAACAATTGCCGTGAGGTGCCTGTCCCCCTTTTTCAACGGGCTGTTAGTCCTCTAGTCCTCGAAAAACCAAGACAAATACGGAGTTTTGACAACGGAAAGTTGCCCGTCTTTCGACGTCCCGGAGCGTTTATACCCGTTGGACGCATGACAGCCTGGCCCTGTCCTCCGTCAGCCTGTCCGCCCGCTCTTGTCTTCCCCGCCTTCAGGAGAACTGCGAAGTCCCGTGTTCCAGGAGGCCAGACATTCTTGTCTGGCTTGGTTGGGCGAAAAAGACAGGCAGGAATGCCTGTCCTCCTGATCTTTCACGACTTTGCCGTTTCCCTGTCCCCGCCTTCAACTTCCTTGACGCCCCCGCGGTGTGACCGTATCCTGGACTTATAGTAAAATCCTGAACTGATAGTAGCCGTTTCCCTAATTCTTCGGAGCAGCCAAGTGAAAGCGGTGCGTCAAAAAGTGCTGACGCTTGGCCTCGCGGCTGTCTATCTGGCGGCTGTCGCATTGGGCCATTGCTTTCACAACCACGGCTTCCACGACCGTTGTTGCCGTCACGACGGCGTCGGCCAGTCTGTCGCCGACGACCATGACACGTGTGCCTGCCACGGCGAGTTGGAAGGACGCCGTCCCAAGACCGCCTCTCCGTCGCACGACGATCCCGCGCCCGTCGGATTCCACGGCCCGTCGTCTCGTCTGGTTTCAGTGGAACACGCCTGCCCCGTGTGCAGTTTTCTCTCGCATCACGGCCTGCCGGGCCACGTCGTCGCCGTCGCCACGACCGGCCGCGTGACGGAGCGAGTCGCTCCCGTCTTGCGTCGCGTCAAAATCGCGTCATGCCGGGCCCCTCAACAGCCTCGGGCTCCCCCGTCTTTCGCGTGAATCCCTCCGTGACACGTTGACCTCGCGCCGTCGCCGCGCGCCCTTGAAGACCGCGTCGCCGCACCGAGGTTCTTTTCCCGCCGCGTCCGCGCAGACGCGTCCGCGCGGCGAGTCATTTCTTCAGCCAGAGGATTCCCTGATATGGATACGCGAAAACAACCGATTCACCCCGCGGCCCGCGGCTTCACGCTCGTCGAGCTGTTGGTGGTCATCGCCATCATCGGAACGCTCATCGCGCTGCTGCTGCCCGCCGTCCAAGCCGCCCGTGAAGCGGCTCGACGTCTGTCCTGCTCAAACAACATGAAACAAATCGGCCTCGGCCTGCACCTCTATCACGACGCTTTCAACCGCCTGCCCGCCGGTTGGCAAGGATGCGATCCCGCCACCGGCGAGCCTCACGGATTCGGCCTGCCCGGCTGGGCCTGGAGCGCCGCCATACTGCCCTACATGGAACA
>DATECS010000089.1:0-5649 GCA_035286785.1 Thermoguttaceae bacterium
CCGCGAGCCGGGCACGGCCTCCGACGCGCTCGACGGACACGTGAGCGAGCCGGTCAAGCAGGCAAGATGCGACGCGCTGATGGACACCCAGCAGGACATCGCCTTCGAGATCAGCGCGGCCCAGCGGGGCAAGCGGCTGGACGTCTTGCTCGACCGGCCGGACGACGGGGACTCCTACATTGGCCGGACGACGGCCGACGCGCCGGAGATCGACTGCGTCGTCTACGTCACGGGCGAAAAGCTTCGCTCGGGCCAAATCGTGCCGTGCGAGATTGTCGCGGCCCAGGAATATGATTTAATAGGGGTGGCGGTCGATCGACCAACATAACCTCCCGATGTAACCTCGGCGCTTTGCCGCGAACAAAATGGGGACAGGCACATTTTTCGGCCGTCCAGTGTATCCTGAGCACAACGCCAAGGGGGGCCGAAAAATGAGCCAGCCCCCATTTTGTTCGTCCTTCGCGTCTTCGCGGTGAAAAAACCATGACCACTCCCCAAGATTCCGCCCGTCCCCTGTCGAAGTCGGTTTTCAACGTGCCGAACCAACTGACCGCGATGCGTCTGTTGCTGGCCGTCGTGATGTTCGCCCTGGTCGGGCTGGAATACTACATGGCCGGCTTCGTCCTTTTCCTGATCGCGGCCACGACCGACTGGCTCGACGGCTATTGGGCGCGAAAATACGGCCAGATCACCGTGCTGGGCCGCATCCTCGACCCGTTCGCCGACAAGGTGATTATTTGCGGCTCGTTTGTTTTTCTGGTCGTCGCGCCGGGGATGATCGCCATGCCGTGGGGCCTTCGGGCATGGATGGTCGTCGTGGTGATCGCCCGGGAAATGCTTGTCACGATGCTCCGCGGGCTGATCGAACGGGAAGGCGGCGATTTTTCGGCCCGCTGGTCGGGCAAGTGGAAGATGATCCTCCAGTGCGTTGCCGTGGGGGCGAGCCTGTTTTGTCTTTCCTATGCCGGCACGGAAACGGCCGTTCCCGACTGGTGTCGATGGGTGATGATCGGGTCGATCTGGTCGGCCGTGGCGTTGACGATTTACTCGGGCGTGATTTACATAGTGGCCGCCATCCGGATCATGCGTCCAGAATCCGAGCCGCGACCGTAAGGAAGCGGACGAAGACTTACTAGGGTTCGACCGCTCCCTCACGGTCGCGGCTCGGATTTCGAACATGGCTTGGGCTGAATGCGGCGAGCCTGACAACCTCCGCCAGTACAACAAGAGGTTTCCCTCGTGCAACTGGTTGTGTTCTCTTTGCTGGTCTACGTGGTTCTCGCGGCCACCGTGGTCGTCTGGACGGTCATCGTCCAGCGGCTCTATCGTCGCGAGCCGGTGTTGCCCGTCGAACCTCGGCGCCAAGTTCCCTGGCTCGGGCGGGATTTGGTGTTGTTCGTGGTCGTGTTCATTCTGGCGCAGACGTTCTTGGCGGCGATCCGCCAAGCCGTGATTCCGCCCGACGCTTGCGAGAAGATTTCCGCCGGCGTGCGGGACGAAGCGGCCCGGAACCTGGCCCGAAATCACCCGTTGACCGAAATATTCATGAAGGGGACGACGTCCAGTCGCATTGCCTGCACGCTTCTGGCGGTGGTCGTCGCGCCGGTGTTCGAGGAACTCGTCTTCCGTCTGTTCCTGCAAGGCTGGCTCGAAAAGGTGGACCGCCGCTTGCGCCGCCGCGCGCGGTGGTTGGCCGTGGCGTGCCGCTGGGGGACGGGGCCCGTGGTGTTTTCCTCGCTCCTTTTCGCCTTGCTCCACCTGCGCGGCGAGCGGGCACTGTCCGCGCCCGATCAGATGGTCTTCAGCATCATGAGTTACGCCGTTGTCAGTGTATTGCTGAGCGTGGCGTTGGTGCTGTATCTCCGCGGGGTCCGCGGCGCGACGTGGGCCGATCTGGGATTCGCGCGGAGCCGGGTCGCGTCGGACGTTAAGTTGGGCTTGGCGGCCTATGCGGCCGTTGTCGTGCCGGTCTGCGCGGCGATGGCGCTGTTAACCAAGTTGGCTGAAGATTTGCCGTCCTACCTCGCCCCCGACCCGGCGCCGCTGTTCGCTTTCGCGCTGGTGCTGGGTTTTGTTTACCTTCGCACGCACCGCGTGCTTCCCACCATCATTGCCCACGCGGCGCTGAACGGCGGCACGCTATTGCTGCTTTGGCTGGGCGCCGCCGCTTGAGGCTCGTTGGCCATGCTCGTTCCTTTGATCGTGTTTGTCGTTCTCCTGGGGACGCGCATTGCCTTGGCGGGGTAGCCTATCGACGGCGGGAAACACTCCACTCAATTGCTCAAGCTGCCGGATTCTCCGCCGTCTGGATTGTTCAATCTTGACCGGCTTATGCCAAGGGTAATCGTTGAGGTTGACTTCAGTGCCAATCTTGACGCCTCTTTGCACATACTCGCCTTCCCAGGGCCACGCATACATAGATGCCACGACGATAACTCACCTTTTGATCTACTCCCGCAGCACAGCCTTGAATCCTGCCTGCTCGAAGTGACGATCTGCCGTTAAGGCCTCGGTCAGGCCATACTCCTGCATGACAATGAACGAAATGCAGTCAGTCAGCGACCACTCCTTGTCTGGGCGTTTGGCGAACAAATCGATCCCTTGCTCGAATAAGTCCTGCACGGCCGGGACAATCGTAACGCGATGGTCATTGGCCAGATCTTGGTACAGCTCGCAAAACAGACTGCGGTCGGAGCCTCGCGCCAGTGAGTTGGCAACCTCGGCCAGCACCCAAGCCGTCGTCACAAATACGCCCGAAAAAACGGATGTAAATCGCGTCGCGGCTGGGGCGTACTGGTCGCGCGAGTTGATCAGGGCGAGGTAGTACACGGTGTCCGCGAAGACCGGTTTCATCGTTTGGGCGCTCCGTAGAGGTAGTGATCGTGCTGGAGCGCCGCGTCCTCGGGCAGGCCCACCGCTCGGCCCGCGTACTTCATGAGTTTTTGGCCCAACGTCTGTCCCTGGTCGTCCAACAGCGGCTCTTTACTCTCCGCGGGCACGAGCTCTACCCTGACCTCGGCGCCTTCCGGCAAAACCTCCGACGAGTCCAGCACCACGACTCCGTTTTTCACGCGTCCACGATAAACCATCGTGCGATCCTCCTCGGTCAAAACGTAAAAATAGCAGACAGTTCACAAGAAGCCTACCCCTCAATATAGTGGACACCCTGTCCACGTCAACCCCTCTGCCTACTGCCCTTGACACACATCCCAAAATCGAGACAATCCCCAGACCCTATTTGGGGTCGGCGGGCATGGAGGCTCGCTTTGAGGCACGCCGATCGGTTCCGGTCGGTCGGGCCCGTCGGCGCGCGAAGCGTCGCGTGCCGGTTGGTTTTGTATTCAAACTATTTCGCCGTTAACTCGGCGTGATGCCCGGCGCATCAGGCAAGGAGGCCGTCGCCCGTGCAGGTTTGTCCCGATCGCGATTGTCGATCCCAGTTGCGCAGCCTGTTTCCCGAGGCCACGTTCGTCGGCTGTCGGGACATCGAGGTCCGCGCCTGCGTGGCCGACAGCCGCCGGGTCGAGCAGGGCGACCTGTTCGTCGCCATCGCCGGCGACTCGGCCGACGGGCACGATTTCGCGGCCGAGGCGATCCATCGCGGCTGCTCGGCCATCTTGAGCCAGCGGCCCTTGCCCGAGGCCACCGTGCCGGTCTGCATCGTGGCCGACTCGCGAGCGGCGTTCGGCCGGCTCTGCCATCATCTGGCGGGCAATCCGGCGCGCCACCTGAAGGTGATCGGCGTGACCGGCACCAACGGCAAGACGACCACAAGCGTCCTGATCGCGCGGATGTTCACCCATGCGGGCTACCGAGTGGGGCTGTTGGGCACCTTGGGATATTTCGACGGCGACCGGTGCGATGAATCGACGCTGACCACGCCGCCGGCCGACCGGTTGGCCGACTATCTGGCCCGCATGGTCCGCAACGAGTGCAATTACGCGGTGATGGAGGTTTCGAGCCACGCCCTGGCCCAGGCGCGTCTGGCCGGCATGGAACTCGACACGGTCTGTGTGACCAACGTGCGGCGCGACCATCTCGACTATCACCGGACGATCGACGACTATCGGCTCACGAAGTCCAAGGCGTTCGACTACCTTTCGCCCGAGGGCTTCGCCGTGCTCAACGCGGACGATCCCACGTCGGCCGGATTCCTCTCGCGGGTCGAAGGGCCCGTGCTGTCGATCGGCGTCCACGCGGCGGCCGAAATCACCGGCACGCTCATCGAACGTTACCTCAGCGAACAAACTTTCCTGCTCACCGCGGGCAGCGACACGATCCCGGTCCGCACGCGAATGATCGGCATGCACCACGTTTATAACTGCCTCGAAGCGGCGGCCGTCGGGCTGACCTATGGGTTGGACCTGACCACGGTGGTTCGCAGCCTGGAGGCGGTTGACTACGTGCCCGGCCGGTTGCAGCGGATCGAGTGCGGCCAGCCGTTCGGCGTGTTCGTCGATTATGCCCATACGCCCGACGCCTTGACCGGCTGTCTTCGGGCCCTGCGTTCCGTCGTCTCGGGCCGATTGATTTGCGTCTTCGGCGCCGGCGGCGACCGCGACCGTGGCAAACGTCCGCTGATGGGCCGCGCCGTCGAGGCGGACGCCGACTTGGCCATTTTGACCAGCGACAACCCACGCTCCGAAGACCCTCAGGCAATTCTCGGCGACGTGCTCGACGGATTTGCCCACCCGGCCGATGCCCTGGTGATCGCCGATCGCCGCGAGGCCATTCACGCCGCCTTGGCCGCCGCGCGGACGGGCGACTGCGTGCTGATCGCCGGCAAGGGCCACGAGCGCTGCCAGTTGATCGGCGACGAGTCGCTGCCGTTCGACGACTACGAAATCGCGGCCGGCTGGCTTTATGAAAATCTTCCAACCGGAGTCTAGCAGGGGCCACCCAATACCATGTCCACGACCCATCTCCCCACGCTTCACGACCTATGCGCGACGATCGGCGGACGACTCGTCCTCGACGGCGCGCCGCCGTTCGGCCAGCCGCTTGGACCGGTCGTGACGGACAGCCGCCGCGTGAACGAGGGCGACGTCTTCTGGGCCCTGCGCGGCTCAAAGTACGACGGCAACGACTACGTGGCCGAGGCGTTCGAACGAGGCGCCGCCGGCGCGGTCGCGAGCAAACCTTCGTCGGTCCCAGTAGGTCGCTGGGCCCTGCTGGTCGATGACACCCAGCCGGCTCTGTGGAATTGGTCTCGATGGATTCGCGACCGCTTCCACGGCGTGGTGTTGGCCGTCACGGGCAGCGTCGGCAAAACCACCACTCGGCAGATGATCCACACCGTGCTGCGCCGCCGGCTGACCGGCACGGCCAGCCCACGGAACTACAACAACCATTTCGGCGTCCCGTTGAGCATGTTGGCCATCGAGCCCGACCACGACTACGCCGTGCTCGAACTGGGCGCGAGCTACCCGGGCGAAATCGCCAACCTGGCCGCGTTGTGCCGGCCGAAGATCGGCGTGATCACCCACGTGGGCGACGCGCATCTCGGCGGTTTTGGCAGCCGGCGCGGCGTGGCCGAAGCGAAGGCCGAACTGCTCGGCTCGCTTCCGGCCGACGGACGCGCCGTGCTGGTCGATGACCCTTGGGTCCGACGGATCGCCGGACGATGCCGCGCCCCGATCACCTGGGTCG
>DATECS010000090.1:0-12656 GCA_035286785.1 Thermoguttaceae bacterium
CCCCGGCCCAATGACAGCGCGTTTTCAACACTGTCGGCCACGCGCCCGCGAGCATCGGGCCGAATGACCAGCCGATCAACGACCACTTCGACCGAATGCCGCCGTCGGCGGTCGATCGACGGAAGCTCGTCGATCGGCCACGTCTGCCCATCGAGTCGCAATCGCACGTAGCCCGACGCGCGAAGTTCCTCGAACAATGCCTCGTACGTCTGGCCCGGCCGGGGTTCGACCGGCGCGAGCAGTTGCAGCCGCGTGCCGGCGGGCCGTGCCATCACCTTGCCGATCACCTCGTCGGCCGATTGGGTGCCGATCGGCACGTCGCACGCCGGGCAATAAGGCTCGCCCAACCGCGCGAAGAGGATCCGCAGATAATCGTAGATTTCCGTGACCGTGCCGACCGTGCTTCGCGGGCTGTGGCTGGGCCGCTTCTGCTCGATGGCGATGGCCGGCGAGAGTCCTTCGATGTGTTCGAACTTCGGCTTGGGCATCTGGCCGATGAACTGCCGGGCGTAGGCGCTGAGGCTCTCGACGTAGCGGCGCTGGCCCTCGGCATAGACCGTGTCGATGGCCAACGATGTCTTGCCCGAGCCGCTCACGCCGCAGCAGACGGTCATCTGGTCGCGGGGGATTTCGACGTCGACCCGCTTGAGATTGTGCTCCTCCGCGCCGCGGACAATGATCGACGTGGACTGAGGAACAATAGGTCTATCCGAGCCGCGGCTCGGTTTCTTTGTCGCATGAGTGCCACTGGCTCCGCCAGTGCGTGTTGTCTTCAAGGCATGAGCCAACGCCCGACCCGTGTGCGAGTCGGGATTCGCGGCGACCTCCTCCGGCGTCCCGGCCGCGACGATCCGGCCACCTTCGGCCCCGCCCTCGGGCCCAAGGTCGATCACCCAATCGGCCGTTTTCACCACTTCAAGATTGTGCTCAACCACCAAGACCGTGTTGCCCGCGTCGACAAAATCGTGCAGCACCTTCAAAAGCATCTCGACGTCGGCGAAGTGCAGGCCCGTGGTCGGCTCGTCCAGTGTGTAGAACGTCCGGCCGGTGCTTTTTTTGGCCAACTCGCGAGCCAGCTTCACCCGCTGGGCCTCGCCGCCGGAAAGCGTCGGCGAGGGCTGGCCGATCTTGATGTAGTCGAGCCCCACGTCGTGAAGCGTTTTGAGCTTGTGGTGGATCTTGGGAACGTTTTCAAAGTGGTCGATCGCTTCCTGGATGTCCATTTCGAGCACCTGGGCGATCGAGCGGCCCTTGAACTGCACTTGGAGCGTCTCATGGTTGAACCGGTGGCCGCCGCACACGGGACAGGTGACCCAAATGTCAGCCAAAAAGTCCATTTCTAGTTTCGTGGCGCCGTTTCCCTCGCAGGCCTCGCACCGCCCGCCGGTGACGTTGAAGCTGAACCGTCCCGGCTTGAACCCTCGGGCCTTCGACTGCGGAAGCTGCGCGAAGAGGCCGCGGATTTCGTCGAACACCTTGATGTAGGTGCCCGGGTTGCTCCGCGGGGTGCGGCCGATGGGCGACTGGTCGATGGCGATCATCTTGTCGAGCCGATCGAGACCATCGAGGCCGTCATGATCGCCCGGCCGGCCGACGCCGCCGTTCAGGTCGCGGCGAAGCGACTCGACCAAAATGTCGGAAACCAGCGAACTCTTGCCCGAGCCCGAGACGCCGGTCACGCAGACAAACGCCCCAAGCGGAATTTCGACGTCGATGCCCTTAAGGTTATTGTGCCGCGCGCCGCGAACCACGAGCCGCGTGTCGCCGATCGGGCGTCGCCGGGACGGGACGGGAATCGCTCGACGGCCGGCCAAATAGTCTCCGGTCAGGCTCTCGGGCTGCCGCATGACTTCGTCGGGTGTTCCGGCGGCGACGATCCGCCCGCCGCGCACGCCCGGACCGGGCCCGAAGTCAACCAGATGGTCGGCCGCCCGCATGGTCTCCTCGTCGTGCTCGACGACGATCACCGTGTTGCCCTGATCGCGCAAGCGGGCAAGGGTGTCCAACAATCGGCCGTTGTCTCTCGGGTGCAGACCGATCGATGGTTCGTCAAGGATGTAAAGCACACCAACCAGTCCGCAACCAATCTGACCGGCCAGCCGGATTCGCTGCATCTCGCCGCCCGAGAGCGTCGGGGCCGCGCGCTCCAGCGACAAATAGTCGAGCCCGACGTCGGCGAGAAATTGGAGCCGGCCGCGAATCTCTTTGATCGCCTCGGCCGCGATTTTTTGTGCGGTCGGGTCAAGCCGCAACTCGGCGAAAAACGCTTTGGCTTCCGAAATGGCCAGCTCGCACACCTCGGGCAGCGAACGCTCGGGCCGGTCGGCCAGCCCGGCGGCCGCCGTGGTCAGCGTGACGGAGCGGGCCTGGCGATTGAGCCGCCGGCCGCCACAATGGGAACACGGGACCACGCTCATGTATTTTTCGAGCGCGCGGCGCTGCATGCGGCTTTGGGACGTGCGGTACTGCGTGAGCAGCCGTGGGACGATTCCTTCGTAGCGGCCACCCCATTTGCGGCCCGCGGCCCCGGCCCGCCACGTATAAGTGACGTGCCGCTCGCCGGTTCCCCAGAGCAGATCGTGGCGTGCCCGCGGATCGATGTCCTCCCAGGCCGTTTCCAGGACGCTCCCCGGTTCGAGCCCATAGTCACGTTCGAGCATTTCAGCGACACCGCGGAAAATGTGGCGTCGCCAGCGGCCCATCTCGCGCCACCGGCCGACCAGCGAGCAGCAACCTTGCTGGAATGACTTGGTCGGATCGGCGATAAGCCGCGCCGCGTCGAATCCGTAAATCTCGCCCAGCCCCTGGCACTCGACGCACATGCCCTGGGGACTGTTGAAGCTGAACAACTGCGGGCTGGGCGGCTCGAAACTCTTCTGACAATGCGTGCAGGCATAGTGGGCCGAAAGAGCCAAGTCGCCGCCGGGATCCTCTTTCGTCGATTCGCGGGCGACGACGAGGCTGCCCTGGCCGACGCGCAGGGCCAGATCAACCGCCTCGGCCAGTCGCCCGCGACCGGCCGGACTGACCGCCAACCGGTCGATCACCACTTCAATCGAGTGACGCATCTGCCGGCCGAGCCGAAGATCGTCGGTCAGATGGGCCACCTGGCCGTCGACCCGGGCACGCACGAAACCTTGTTTCAAGAGATCACTGAACAGATCGCGGAACTCGCCCTTCTGCCCGCGAATCAACGGGGCGAGCACCGTGATCTGTGGAACATCGCTGCCGGCGCCTCGGGAATTCCGAGCCGCGACCGTGAGGGAGCGGTGGTCAGTGTCACGAGCCTCAACCGCTCCCTCACGGTCGCGGCTCGGAAGGGACGAAGAGCCGGTACTGACGCCCAGGTCGAGAATCTGCTGAAGAATCTGCTCTCGAGTCTGCGCCGTGATCGGCCGTCCGCAGTCGGGACAGTGGCCCGTGCCGACCCGGGCGTAGAGCACGCGGAGAAAATCATAAATCTCGGTGATCGTACCGACCGTGCTGCGCGGGCTTTGGCCGGTTGACTTCTGCGCAATCGAAATCGAAGGACTCAACCCCGTGATCCGTTCGACGTCCGGCTTGGGCATCTGGCCCAGGAACTGCCGGGCGTAGCTCGATAGGCTCTCGACGTAGCGGCGCTGACCCTCGGCGTAAAGCGTGTCAAACGCCAACGACGTCTTGCCCGAACCACTCACGCCGGTGAAACAAATCAACTGATTCCGCGGCAGGACCAGATCGACGTCGCGGAGGTTGTGTTCGCGGGCGCCTTTGACAACAACGTCGGAAGCGGGCATGAGGCGTTCTTTTTCAACGTTCGTCTATTAGGCTATTGGCGTCTCTTGCAACTTGGGCGTCAAACGCCGCTGATCCTAACGCGGAAGAGGCGTAGGACGCAAGTGGGGCGGACGTTCTCCGCCTCGGTTGCGTTTCTTGCGACTCCGGCGACTCTTGGGTAAATACGCTCGGCCGATGCGAGCGACGTAGAAGACTCACGGCAAAAATGAGGCTCATCAGACCCATGAGCGCGGCAAACGTGACGAACATCGTCGGGTAAGGCGCCAGGCCAAACCGCTCGCTGAAGTAGACGATGGCCCCGGCCAGCGGCGTGCCGACCAGCACGCCGACGTCGTAAGCGGCCAGAATCAGCATCGTGCCCAGCCCCCGGCAATGCTCGGGAAACGACAGCGTGCTGGCGGCCACCGTCGGCGGAAAAACGACGGCGTGGGCAAAGCCCATGATGGCCGCGGGAAGCGCCAACTGCCAGGCATTGTGAACCAACAAAAACGACAGCAGGCCCCCGCCCATGAGCAACAAGCCCGCCAGGATGACCGGCGCCAATCCGAATCGCTCGGGAAAAGTCCGTGCGCCGACTCGCACCGTCAGGGCCACGCCGGCGTATACGCCGAAAAACGCGGTCATCGTCGTGATGCCCAGATCGGCGGTGAAAGTGCGCAAAAAAGTGCTCGGCAACCCAAGGACCAAGCCCGTCGCCGCGCCAACCAACAATACAATCCGCGGACTGTATCGCCACAAGAGTCGCACCGTGGAACCGTGCGATGGCTCGGGCGAAGGAACGATTCCCGCCGTGGCCCACCAGCAGAAAATCATAGCGACCATCGTGAACGAGCCGGCCACCACGAACAGCCGCTCGACGTGCTCAGGCCCGCTGGAGAGCATGTCGCCCAGGATGTTGCCCAACGCCCAGGCGATGAAGCCCGAAGCGCCGAGCGTGCCGACCACTTCGGCCAGGCGTTCCTTCGGCGCGCGGCTGCCGATCCACGTGATGCTCGAACCGAATACGCCCGCCACCGCCGACGCAAAGACAAATCGCAGCAAATAGATAGCCGGGCCATGACAGGTGTTCAACAACAGGTGCGCGAAACACGCGGCCGCGAGCACCGCCAGCGACACGAGCCAAATGGCCCGAGCGCCGTGCCGATCAATCGTGCGGCCCATGGCGAACCGAATCATGATGCTGCCGACCATGCCCGTGCCGACGATCCAACCCAACTCAAACTCGCCGCCGCCCAGTCGATGGACCAGATCGGCGTAGCGAAACAACAGGGCAATCGCCATCGCCGTGCAAAGATTCGACGCCGAAGAGAGCCAGAATCGACGATCGTAGACTCGCGGACTGGACGGGTCTTCGAGGGTCTCCTGCTCGCTGGTGGAAGGGACGCGCTCGCGGGGATTATTGATGCAGATCATTTCAGCCGTTAGGGGGGGATGCGGTGCTTTGGTGTATTATACGGCGAATCGGAGAGGTTGTGAATTTTTCGATTCAATACCGGTGAATCCGTGAGATGTAGGGTGGGCATCGCCCACCAAAACACAACATCTTTTGGTGGGCGGTGCCCACCCTACAAAAATTCACAACCTCTGAATCGGGGGTGACATTTGGGGAAGGCAAGGGGAACGAATCGGTCATTCTACCGCCAAGGCGTGCCTCGAAGCAAACGGAGATTCGTAGCAAACAGACAGTGAATAACACGTTTACGTTCGCCCATTCTCGTCCTCCGCCTCGACCGTCCACCACCCTTCGCGGTAGGCCAGACGCTCGCCGGGCCGTGGGCGGAACCATGCGGCGAATTCGCGCTCGGCCGCCTGGGCGTGCTGCGAGCGGACGAGCGTGACGGCCGCCACGCCGACGGACAGCACGGCCACGAGCGTCAGGTAGCCGCGGCCAAGCCAAAGCCGCGAGTCACCGGCCAGCCAGGCAGTAACGGCAAGAATCGAAAGAACGTTCATAACGACGTGCGTTTCGCACATTTTCCTCGCAGCCCAGGCGGCCAGCCGCGCGGCGTGACGCGGCACGCGCGGCGGCGGCACGGGCCGATCGCCGGCGCCGCCGTGAACTTCCAACAATCCGCGGAACCGTTTGAGCCGCGTGATGAATGTCTTGTATCGAGCGTCGTGATGGAGCGTGATCAACAGCGAGGCAATACCCCAAGTCGCGCCCACCCAAAGCCAGACCGGTTCGCCCGAGGCGACGAACGCCCCGTGGCCCGCGCCCAGCGGGACGATCAGGTTCATCGTGTGGTGCATCAGAAAGTCGAGCTGCACCCCGTCAAGCGACGAAGTTCCACGGAGCCTCGCCAACTGACCGTCGACGTGGTCCAAAAGATACCAAAGCTGCAACAGCGCGGCCGCTGCCAGCCACGACCCGGGCGTTCCCCGCGCCAGTGCCAGTGCCGCGCCCACGCCGCACGACCAAGCCAACAGCGTCGCCCCGTTGGCCGACAGCCCCCACGGCGCCACGACCCACGTCACGCGAAGCGCCGCGGGCCGCGTCACACGGCGCGCCATCCAATTACCCAGCCGCCGATAGTCGGGCTTCTGGCAATCGCGTTCAAGTTCTGCAAGCGTCGGACGTGTCATCGTTTATTCAAAATTCAGCGATAAATAGGAACCACAGATGAACACAGATAAACACAGATTGGGTTGATAAAAAATGGTGATGGCAAAATACAAATGCAACAATTTGAATTCATCTGTGTTCATCTGTGTTCATCTGTGGTTTCAACAAATGCAGTGAGGACCAGCCTCCAAATCGCCAGATCACGGCGGACGAGGCGGACCAGACGGCGATAACACACGCGGTTTGCGCGGCGAGACTCGGCCAGTCGACGGCACCGGTCGAATCGTGCCCGGTTGCGAAAAACGTGCCCGCCAGCATTGTTGGCAATAGGGCCAGGGCCGTCAGGCCGAGGTATCGTGCGCGTTCGCCGGGCGGCAGATCGATCCAAAGCGACACGCCGACCACGAGCACGAAGTAACACGCATACGAAGCGGTAGTCGCGGCGGCCACGCCGACCAGCCCCCAGCCGGCCCTCAGGGCCACGTGATTGCCCAGGGCGGCCAGGGCGACGGCCACGGCCACCACCGCCAGGGCGCGTCGCTGGCGATTGATCGCAATCAGATAGTGATTCACCGGCAAGGCAATCGTCAACAGCACCGCGCCGGGAATCAGCCAGCACGTCGGCGCCAGCCCAAGCTGATAACGGGGCAGGAGCCAACCCAACACCGGCGCGGCAAGCACCATTGACAACCCGCCCACCAGCGACATGGCCACCGCCTGGAGTTCGCCCGTCCGCGCGGCCAGCCGGGCCACCTCGACCCGATCGTCCGACGCGCCGAGCTTTTCGCCATAACGCGGACTCATCACCGTGCAGGTGATGCAGCCGAGTCCATAGAGTTGGGCCCCGACCATCAGCGCAAGCGAATAGCAGCCCAACTGATATTCGCGATCGCTCAGATAGGCGAGGATCATCAGCCGGTCGAGCGAGCGGAACAGCGTGAACAGCGTCGTGGCCAGAAGGATCGGTCCGCCGATCCCGATCAGCCGCCGAATCTCGGCCGTGTTCCACGCCCAGCGGAGCGACGCCCCGCGATAACGCCACACATAGACCAGCGAGGCCAGCATCACGACGAGCGCGCCCAAATACAATCCCGGCAGTCCCCATCGCCACGTCGCCAGTCCGCCGACGGAGAGCGTCAGAACGGCCTCGATCGCGGACAACCGCGAGGTAACGCCGAAGGATTGTTGGCCGCGAAGGATCGTGACGTGGAACGTAACGTAGCGAGACGCCACGGCCAACAGCCCCATCACGATCAGTCCCCACGACCAGATTCCAGCGAACCGGCCGCCGCGATTCGCCATCCAAAGGCCCACCGCGACCACGCCCGCCGCATAGACAACGCTGGTCAGTGTGTTGACCGTGAACGCCAGGTTGAGCCCTTCACGGGCCCGGGTCTCATCGCCGCTTCCCCGGGCGATCGTCAACTCGCGGACCGCGCCTTTGCTGATGCCGAGGTTGGAGTAGTTGGCATAGCCCAGCAACATCTTGAGTCCCTGCCAGACGCCCATCCGCGCCGGGTCAAGCATCACGCGAAGCAACACGCTGGTCACCGCCCCGACGACGTGACAAAAAACAGTCGTCCCGCCGACTAACAGCCAATCGGCCAGCGCGCGCCGCCACCCGGTCACCGGGGCGACGAGCCGGGCAACAGGCACGTGGGTGGCGTCGATGGTTTGGGAAGGGGAACTCACGGTTGAGGGATTGGAAATTTCGGGATTTGGGGATTTCGGGATGCGGCAGATTAACCGGCGGCGGCATAACGTCTTCGGTGGCCGAACAGGTCGGACAATTGTTCAATGCGCGCAAGGTGAACGTCGGCCCGGGCGCGGGGCTCGGGTCGCAGCGCGATGGTTTGCATTCCGGCCGACGTCGCTCCGGCCAACTCGTCCGCGCGTTGGCCCACGAACGCCACCGCGCGCGGGTCCAGACGCATTTGCCGGGCCGAATGAAGGTAGCCGACCGTGTCGGGCTTGGTCCGGCCCAGGTCGATCGACGACGTGACCGAAACGAAAACGTCTTGCAGCCCGGCGTCGGCCAACCGGCGGCGCAACTCGCGCCCGGAACACTCCGAATCGCTCAGCACGCCCAGCACAAGGCCCGCGTCGGACAAGGGTAGGAGCGTCCTTCGCACACCGGGCAGGGGCCGCGATTCACGCTGTTGCTGACGCCATCGCGAGTAGCACGCCAGCGTCAGTTCGCCGACTTGGGCCGACGTAAGATTATAAGAGAAGAGCAGCCCGCGAAAGGCTTCCGACAAAGGGCTCTGACCGCGACAAACGGGCCGCAGATATCGCGAGTGCCACCGCCGGGAAAAGGCGTCGTAGTCGGTCCGCACTCCCAGGTCGCCAAGCAACCGGAACAACCACCGCCGCCAGAGGCCGTCGTCGAACAGGACGCCCTCCAGTCCGAAGAGCAACCCGTCGACCGGCCGTAGCAACCATCCTTGGATGCCGTGAATGCCAGGCATGAAACCTCGAATCCTTTTTCCCCCTAGCAAAACCGTAGGTCAGGCTGTGCCTGACAAATATTGCGGTCGACTCTAGTCTTTGTCAGGCACAGCCTGACCTACGGTTCTTCTTTCCTCCGTGTCTCCGTGGTAAACGATCCGCCCTAGCTCTTGGCCAATTGGCGATTGAGCGCGGCCATGCGGTCGCGCAGCGCCGGTTGGTGGTCCAGCAGATTGGCGATCCGTCGCCAATCGATTTCGTCGGCGCCCAGGGCGTCAACGATGGTCAATAGATGTTCCCAGTCCTCCTCGATGTCGACGGTCAACCGAAGATCGTCGCGGTCGACCCGTTGCGGCGCGCGAATCAGCCGCAAGTTGAATTGCTCGGGATGGCCGTAGACGTAGCGGGTGACTTCCTTGCGGTCGGCCGCCGTACGGGCCTTGCGGTCCGCGCGCCGCAGGGCTTCCGTGCGGATCCACTCGGCATACACGCCCACCGGCGAGAGAATCGCGGGCCGGCCGTCGCGCGAGCAGTAGCTCACATAGTCGCACGACTCGTGCGCCTCGGCCGTCGTGACAAGATGGTCGATCAACGTCGGATCGACAAACGGCCGGTCGGACCGCACTCGAACCACGGCCTCGCACCGATACTGCTCGGTGGCGGCGGCAAACTGATGCAACGGGTCGTCGGCTTCGACGGTGACGATGGGCACGTCGGCCGGCACGAGCGTCGAGAGAAATCGGCTCGTCGCGGCGCCGTCCGACAACACGACCACGCCGTCCAGACGCTGGCAATCCGTCACGCGACGGCAGACCCATTCGAGTACGGTCTTGCTGCCTAACCGCCGCGAGCAGACGCCGGTCGAGCCCCCGGATCCAAGACACGTCTGAATGATTCCAAGAGTCTTGAGCATCCCGCTCTCCCGTCTCCGTCATGGTCGGCGGACGAACGCCAAAAAGCGATCGTCAACGCCCGGGTCAGCACAACCGGTAATCGATAAGTAGTTTATCACGCCGTCGGTCGAACCGTCAAGATTAACGCCTTTTCGGGTGGGATGCGGCAACATGGGGGGTGACGCGGACCATCGCCATGACACGCCGGGTCGCGACCCGGCCTACTCGTTTGACGCGAACGCTTGTATTATTGGGGGACTCCGACACTTTGGAACGCCACTACATGGCGGCATGCTCATGAACGACCAAGCCTCGCCCGACGGGATTTCGGAACACGGTTCGCCCTTTTCGATTCGCGTGGCGGATCGGGTGCGTCGCCTGCCGCGATATCTGTTCGCCGAGATTAACAAAGCACTCCACGAAAAGCGGCAAGCTGGGGCAGATGTGATCGACTTGGGAATGGGCAATCCGACGGATCCACCCAAGCCCGAGATCATTGAGAAACTGGCCGAGGCGGCTCGCGATCCGGGCAATCATGGGTATAGCCATTCGCGCGGCCTGCTGAATCTTCGCCGTGAGGTAGCTAGCCGGTATGTCAAACACTACGGAGTCCGACTGGACCCGGAGAATGAAACCATCGTCTGCCTGGGCTCGAAGGAGGGTTTTAGCCACCTTTGCCTGGCGTTGATGGGGCCTGGGGACACGGCCGTGGTACCCGCCCCGTCCTATCCGGCCCATCTTTATGCCGTGGCACTGGCCGCCGCTGGGGCGATTCTACTGGAAGTGAGCGATCCCCAGCGGTTTCTGGCCAATGTGGCCTACACGTGCCAGCACCTTTGCCCGGCGCCGAAGGTGGTGATCGTCAACTTTCCCCACAACCCGACAACCACCACCGTTGAGCCGGAGTTTTATGTCAAGCTGATCAAGTTGGCCAAGCGGTATGGGTTCCTGGTGATCAGCGATCTAGCCTATGCGGATGTGGCGTTCGATGGCTATCGAACGCCCAGCTTCCTAGCCGTGCCGGGTGCCATTGAGGTGGGGGTCGAGCTTACCACGATGAGCAAGGGATACAATATGGCGGGGTGGCGGGTGGGGTTCTGTGTGGGCAACGCCGAGATGATTCGGGCCCTGGGAACCATTAAAACCTACTACGATTACGGCATTTTCCAGCCTATCCAGATTGCCGCCATTATGGCCCTGCGTCATGCCGACGCGGCGGTCGAGGCCCAGGCGAGTGTCTACCAACGGCGGCGCGACGTGCTTTGCGCGGGCCTGGAACGGCTTGGCTGGCCGATCGAGCGGCCCAAGGCTACGATGTTTGTTTGGGCCAAGATACCCGAACCTTGGGCCACCCGGCTGGGCTCCTTCGAATTGGCCATGAAGCTGCTCGCCGAGGCCGACGTGGCGGTTAGCCCCGGCGCGGGCTTCGGCCCGGCCGGCGAAGGATACCTGCGGCTGGCGCTAGTCGAGAACGAAAACCGGCTGCGCCAGGCGGTGAAGCAGATTGGAAGATGTTTAGGGAAAGACGTTTCGGAAACACAGATAAACACAGATAAACACAGATCAAAATAGGACTACCACTCAGCGACGGGGTCTTCAGAGCAGGGAGAATAGATACTCTATTTCTGATAGTGCGTTCGGAGGGCCGTCTTCCTCGAAGATTGACTCAACTTCTTATTCTATCTGTGTTTATCTGTGTTCATCTGTGGTTCCCCATAAAAAAAGGAGGACCCCTTGCTCGCCGAAGCAAGGGCCCTCCGAGCCGGCTACCGAAGTGGTGCGCGGGCGCGCAACACTTGTAGACCCGTAGCCGTGTTAAGGACTATCGGGCAGCCGGTGTTACTTTCTTCATGGACAGTTGGATCCTCATGACGCAAATCGCAAAACTAGCCCTGGAAGATGGAACCGTGTTCGTCGGCAAGGCCTTTGGGGCCTCGGGCGAAGTGGACGGCGAGGTCTGTTTCAACACGAGCATGACCGGCTATCAGGAAATCCTTACTGATCCGAGCTACCGTGGGCAAATCGTCACGATGACCTATCCCGAGATCGGCAACTACGGCGTCAACAGCGAGGACGTCGAGAGCCGCCGGCCGTTTCTCTCCGGATTCATTGTCCGCCAGCGGAGTCGCCGGGTGAGTAACTTTCGGGCCGAGGGCGATCTGGACGGCTACCTGAAACAGCACAATCTGGTCGGCATGGAGGGGATCGATACACGGGCCCTCGTCCGGCGGCTTCGGGTCCAAGGGGCCATGAAGGGTGTTTTGTCCACGGTCGATTTGGACGACGCCAGTCTCGTGGCCAAGGCGAAGGCCAGCCTGGGCTTGGTCGGACGCGATCTGGTGCGCGAGGTGATTCCCGAACGCCCGTTCGAGTGGAATGAGCCGCTGAGTCCCTGGGCACGGCTCGCCGAGGCGACCGACAAGACGCTGCCGGCCGACGCGCCGCACGTGGTGGCGCTCGACTACGGCATGAAGTGGAACATCGCGCGGCATTTGTTCGACATGGGCTGCCGAGTCACCGTGCTGCCCGGCACGGCCACGTCCGACGAGGTGCTGCGCTACGAGCCGGATGGCGTGTTTCTGTCGAACGGGCCCGGCGATCCCGAGCCGCTCGACTACGCCCAACGGACGATCCGCGAGTTGCTGGGCAAACGGCCCATTTTCGGCATTTGTCTGGGCCATCAGCTTCTGTCGCTGGCCTGCGGGGCGAAGACGTTCAAACTGAAATTCGGCCACCGCGGGGCCAATCAACCGGTGATGGACCACACCACAGGCAAAGTTGAAATCACCACGCAGAACCACGGTTTCGCCGTCGCCCCGGAGGGAATGCCCGAGGAGTTGGAAGTGACGCACACGAACCTGAACGACGAAACAATCGAAGGCGTTCGGCATCGGAAGCACCCGGCGTTTAGCGTGCAGTATCACCCGGAAGCGTCGGCCGGGCCGCACGATAGCGGGTATCTGTTCGAGCGATTT
>DATECS010000091.1:0-26676 GCA_035286785.1 Thermoguttaceae bacterium
GTAGGGTGCGTCTGGACGCACCAAGCAGTGTAGGGTGGGGCGACGATCGGCCTCACAAGCGGCATGGTCTTTCGCCAAACGTTCAGGCCGATCGTCGCCCCACCATGCAACCGCTTGTAACGTTTACAAAATCTAACCCATCGCCCGAGAACCACAAACCCCGATTTTTCGCCGAGGCGTGTTTTTGTCGATCCAACACGACTGAAACCACGGCATGTAGGGTGGGCACCGCCCACCAAAGCACAAGGGATTGTGGTGGGCGATGCCCACCCTACCCAAAAGCGTGCCTCGGAGGAAAAAATGACGATCCGATCGTGTGGCTATCAACTTGCCATTCAATCCAGCCCGCCGGCCGCCTCGAACAGGGCCAATGCCCGCCGGGCCTCCGCCACGTCGTGGACCCGAACGATTTGCACGCCCCGCCGGGCCATCGCGAGAACCACCCCCAGAGTGCCGGCCGCACGATCAGCTTGCACATCGCCCAGGACTTGCCCAATAAACGCCTTGCGCGACGGACCGACCAGCACCGGACAGCCCAGCGTCTGAAAAACCTCAATCTGCCGAAGCAGCTCCAGGTTGTGCTCGGTCGTCTTGCCGAAGCCGATCCCCGGGTCGAGGCAGATCCGCTCGCGCTCGACGCCCGCCACCAGCAGCACATCGCGGCGCCCCGCCAGATAATCGCGCACCTCGGCGACCACGTCCGCGTACGTCGGCACCGCTTGCATCGAACGGGGCGTGCCCTGCATGTGCATAACGCACACGCCCGCGCCGCTCTCGACGGCCAGGGGGAGCATTTCGGGATCGCCGGTCAGCCCCGTCACATCGTTGATCGCCTCGACCCCCGCGGCAATAGCCCCCCGGGCAACCGCCGCCTTCGACGTATCAATCGATAAAGGAATGTCGGTCGTAGCGACCAGCCGCTCGACGACCGGCATGACGCGGCGCAGCTCCTCGTCGGCGTCGACCGGGGCCGCGCCCGGCCGCGTGCTCTCGCCCCCGATGTCGAGCAGGTCTGCCCCCTCGTCGACCAGTCGCAAGGCGTGATCCACCGCGGCCGACGGATCGAAATAGCGTCCCCCGTCCGAAAAACTGTCGGGCGTGACGTTGACCACGCCCATCAGACGCGGCAGACGCTCGAACGCGATCGTCCGAGTCCGAAGCCGCCAGCAAGTTGCACGAGAGACCGACATGGAAGTAAGAAGGGTGAAGTAGGAAGTGTGAAGGAAGTGTGAAGTAAGAAGTGGGTGATTCACTCGTCTTTCATACTTCACACTTCCTACTTTACCACGGCGCTTCCATCATCGCCACAATCTGTTCGGCCGTGCGCTGAATGGCCTGTTGCTGGGCGGTGGCGACGGTTTGGCCCATTTCGGCCGTCATGTCCGACGAGCCGATCACTGTAACGGCCTCCGACGGCAAAGGAACGGCGCAGCCGGACCGCAACATCTGCCCGCGCCGATCGACCCAATCCACCCGCGCCTGCATGTTGACCTGCACCTGGCGGGGATCGTCGTAACGGTTTTCGGCCACCACCCGCTTATTTTCGCTGCCGAGATAGATCGTCAGCACGCTGTCGGCGTCGGGCGTGTTGACCACCTTGAAGGGCGTCTTGAGTTCGATTTCCTTGATCACGGCCTCGGTAAGCCGCTCGCCCAGGTCGCGCCGAAAACTGCCCGACTCGATCATCGGCACGTAAACCGTCTCGAGGTGCGCCGGATACAGCGACCGGTTGCCAATCTGATACCCGACGCAGCCGGGAAAGATAACCGCAACAAGAATTGCAAACACCGCAACGTAGGATGCGTGCTTGCACGCATCAACCACATCCCGCCGGTGCGTGCAAGCACGCACCCTACCTCCGTGTTCATCTGTGTCCATCTGTGGTTCCAAATCGGCGGTTTACTTTCCGTCGGGAAACAGGTCGGTCAGGTACTTGAACCGGTTGGGCGGCTTGTCCGGAAAATCCTTGATCTCGTCGATCCGCGTCTGCGCCGCCTTGGCGATCTCCATTTGCGGATGGTCCTTGATGATCTGGTTGTAATAATACCGGGCCGCGCCGTATTGTTTCTTTCCCTCGTGGAACTTGGCCAACGCCCAATCGCGCCGGGCCATTTCAAAATCCACTCGGTTTTGCAGCTCGATCAGCCGTTCTCGCTCCTCGCCCAGCCGGGGCCCAAACTGCCGGACCGTCTCCTCCGCGTAGTCGCCCGTCTGCTTTAGCGGCGTTCCGTCATAGAGCTCCCCCTGGTACGACAACTGCTTGCTCTTGATCAACAGCAGATGCGCGTCGATCACGTGCGTGCTGTTGGGATGCTCCTTGCGCAGCCGGTCGTAGTAATCGGCCGCCTCCTCGTAGCGCGTCTGAAGAAAATAGCCGTTGGCCAGCGCCATGAGCGAGTCATCGGCCAGCGGGCCCGTCGGATCGTTCAACACCACCACTTCATACGCCTTGCGGGCGTTGCCGAACGTGTCGAATTTCGGCCGGCTCGAATCGGTCCAATTGTACGTGACCGGCCAATGCGGATCGTGCTTGTGCATGTCGTCCCAATAGCGGGCGATGCCGAACTCGCGCAGCACGACCTTGTCCAAGTGCCGTGAATTGTCGTATTTCTTCAGCAGATTGGCGAACGTGTCGTCGGCCTTCGGATACTTGTCGGCGAAAAAGAGGCTCTCGCCCTGCATGAACATGGCGTCCTCTTCCAGCGTCGAGTCGGGCCAGCGGCCGGCCGCCGACTTGAACTTGGCCGCCGCTTCTTCAAATTTCTTCTGCTCGTAAAGCGCCAGACCCTCGTTGAAATATTGCCGGGCCAGCTTCCGGTCCGGACCGTAGCCGAAAGCGGCCTTGATGTCGTTGTACGTTTCCTCCGGCGAGAAGTCCAACCAGTCGAAAAACGATCCTTCGCCCTTTTCTTTCTTCTTCAAGGGCTGCACTTCCTCATTTTCGTCGTCCTCGGCGAAGTAAACCACCGGCGGCTTGGACTTGCCCGAGACCTCCGGCGACGGCAACGGCTGCGCGGCCGACGCTTTTTGCACCGCCGGATCAAACACCGGCGCGGTGGACCCCGTGGTGGAGAACGGCGCGGCGGGTGATTTCGCGGAAACGGGCTCCGCGGCCGGCTTGCGACCCAGCAAACGGTCGAACAACCATCCGCCGCCGCCCGTGTCGTCGTACCCGCCGCTCGACGCCGCGCCCTCGGGCCGCATGGCCGGGTTGGTCGGTCCCGGCGGCACGCCCTGGCAACCAACCATCGCCGCTGCCAGGCCAATGACAAGTACGCCGAGCCTCCATCCGTGTGTTGCCATGTGGGACGTCCTTGTCCGGATTTTACTGAGCCGCGTCCAGATTTTACCGAGCCGCGACCGTGAGGGAGCGGTTGAAAATTTGACGAGTCGCAACCGCTCCCTCACCATCGCGGCTCGTTTTTTCAAGGAGAAGCGGTTGTGCTTGTTGTCCACTTCAAATACGCCTGCATCCGAGGCTTCCTGCCCAACAGATGCGCCATGTACTGATTCATTACGCCGCGAAGCTGGCCCGCGGTTCGCGGGTCAATCTCCATTTGTCGCCACGGCCGCTCGTCGGGGGCCGCCAATTGGACCATCGTCCGCAGCACGCTCGCCGAAAGCGTCGCCACGTGCGTCTTCCCTTCACGGCACCGACGGCACAACACGCCGCCGTCCAGGTGACCGAACATAACTTGTTTATCCGCCGGGACTTGCTCGCCGCATTCCGCACAACAATCCAACGAAGGCAACAGGCCCAGCAGCCGAAGCAAACCAAGCTCGAACCGCGCGACCGCCCGGCCCACGTCGCCGCCGGCGGCCAATGCGGCCAACGTCGCCTCGGCCAAATCAAACAACTCGGGCGAAGCGGACCCCTCGTGCGTCAATCCGTCGAGCAGTTCGGCCACGTAATAACCACCCCAGAGACCCTGGAGGTTGTCACGGGCCACCCGAAAACGCCGCAAGAGCTTCGCTTCTGTCACCAAATCGAGCGATTCGGACGATTTGCGGAGGAAGACTATTCGACAAAGGGCCAGTAGGTCAAGAGCAGACTCGAAAGGCCCTTTGTGCCGTCTCGCCCCCTTCGCCAGAGCCCCTATTTTTCCAAACTCCCGGCTGTACAGTGTAACCACCAGGCTTGTCTCGCTGAACTCAACCGTCCGAAGAACAATGGCGGTGGCTTTTTCGCTGGACATGACGGACACACTGGACGGGGAATCAACAAGGAACAAAACAAGAGGGAACGTTCGCAATAATACCCAGGCTCACCGGATCGGGCTATGGGAATGGTTATCCATGTCGGGAAATCCCCTTGTCTTCCCGTCTCAGGGCGACTCGACGGCATCCCACCGGGCGACGATCTGGCGGGTGACGCTGAAGTCGATTTCACCTTTGGGCAGCTCGCCCCGGCCGTCGAAACGGAAGGCAACGCGATGGCGACCGTCGGGCAGGTCGTCGGCCGTGCAGGGAGTTTTCAGAGGGATCCCGTCTTCTCCAATGAGCGTCCTGCCGTCGACCAAGATTGTTGCGTCGAACGGATAAGTGATGAAATTCACGCTGACCCGCTCGATCGGCGTCGACGGGGCATCGGTCCGTTGAATCCAAGGACGCCGCCAGACACCGATGCCGGCAAGAACGACCACGGCCAAGACGAGCGGAGCAATCCACGGTCGGCGGCCGGGCTTGACGGGGCATGGGGACCGCGCGAGTCGCCGGTCCAACTCGCGAAGCATCGCGCCGGCGTCGGCGTAACGGGTTTGCGGGTCCGGCGAGCAGGCGTCGAGCGTCAGGCCCATCAGTACGCCAAGCGCCGGATCGGCCAGCACGGCGGCCGAGCGGTCGCCCAATTGCGGAAACCGATCAGCCGAATAGCCCGTGAGCATCTCGTAAATCACGAGTCCCGCCGCGTAGACGTCGGCCCGGGCGTCCATGCGGCCGTCGGGCGGCATGTATTTTTCGGTGCCGATCCGCGAGACGTTCACGCCGGGGCGGGTCAGTAGTCCGAAATCGGCCAGTCGCAACTGGCCGGCGATAAAGAGGCAATTGGCCGGCTTGACGTCGCGGTGGACCATGCCCGCGTGGTGCAGGGAGGCGAGGCCTTCGAGCAATTGCCGGGCACACGCGACGCATGATTGCGGGTCCAGCGGCCCGTCGTCGAGGCGGCGTCGGAGCGTGGCGGGTTCGTAGCGTTCAGGGTCGATCGGCTCGGTTCCGCCGGCGTCGTCGGCCAGGTCCATGACGTAGAACAGGTGGTCGTCGGTTTGGCCGACGTGGTGGATCGTCACGAGGTTGGGATGATGGTGGCGCAGCGTGGCCTCGAGCCGGGTGATCGAGGCCATCTCCCGGCCCGCGGGATCGGCCGTGCCGACGCGCGACTTGGCGATGAGTTTGACGGCGCGGAGCCGCCCGGTCGTCCGGTTGCGGGCCATCCAGACGCGGCCGAAACCGCCTTCGCCGATGGGACGCAAAAGATCGAAATCAGGCACCTCGGGCACGTTCGTTTTCAACGACTCTTCACCGGGCGGTTGATTCATATCGTACGAACCTATCCTGAATTAACGCAAAGACGCAAGGACGCGAAGACGCAAGGTTGTCGTTGTAGACTGGTTTGTGACTTGATCTACGTCTTTTCATCCTCGCTTGCGCTTCGGGATAGTGTGTTTTCCTTTGCGTCTTGGCGACTTGGCGGCTTTGCGTTGAACTTCATCGCATGGTCTTTTCCATCCGCGTGGTGAGCGAGCGTTCGACGGCGCGGCCGGGGCGCGACTGCATGGCGCGGCGGACCTCGTCGCACAGCCGGCCGTCGGTCGCGTAGCCGCCGGCCAGTTCGCGCAGCCGTTCGGTGATTTTGCGCCGCGCCTTGTAAACCATGTTTCGCGTCATGCCGGTCAATCGGGCGGCCTCGGCCGGGCGGCGGCCGTGGAGCATGGTCAACTCGAAAGCGACGAACTCGCGTGGGTTCGACTCGCGCCGGACCGCATCGACCAGGGTGCTCAACAGCGACTGCTCGAAGGCCGTTTCCCAGGCTTCATCGACGGCAGGCTCTTCGTCGGCCACGTCGAGCCGATCGTTGCCGCCGTTACCCCCGGCGGCCCGGGCACGCTCCGACGGCCGCCTGCGCCGCTCGGCCAGCCGATTGGCGACAACCCGGCGGAGCCAATCGCGAAATCGCCCGCGGGCCGGATCGTAGCGAAAGACATCGCGCTGTTGGAACACGGCGAGCATGACGTCCTGGACCAGTTCCTCGGCCGTTTGTTCGGAGGCGCCGCGGCGTCGCGCGTAGCCGAAGATGGTCGGCCAGTAGCACGCGAAGAACTCGTCCCAGGCCATCGCGTCCGAGGCGTCGCGGAGCCGGCCGAGCAGCGTGGGTCGCGTCGCCGTGGACATGTTTGTTCCGAGCAATGGTTTTGCGATACGTTGCCTAATCGCCGCGACAAAACAGGCTATCCAACTCCATTCAGGAGGACAGGCATTCCTGCCTGTCGTTGACCCGCCAGACAGGAATGTCTGGCCTCCTTATCGCCCGCCAGACAGGAATGTCTGGCCTCCCGGCTGGTTTCTGCTATTCTAATGGGCGTGGTCCGGTTTACAAGAATCCGGAAAAATTTCGGCTAATCGGCCACGCGAGGCGCATATACCTTCATGGCAACCCTGTACTCATCTTGCTTCGCAGGAAGTCTCCCGTCATGCGACGTGGCATGGGCGACATCACGCGGAGCGAGATGAGTACCGTTTGAAACCACACCACTCATTCCCATCCACGGGAGGGCCTTGCGCCATGCGGAACCTTCGACATGCGAAGCGGATGTTTGTACGCGTTGCCGTTGTTCTAACGACGTTGACGCTGTTCGTCGTGATCGACCCATTGTCCGCCTTGGCCCAAAGCCCCGGGCTTCGCACGCAGGAAAAGCCCCAAACCTTGCTGCTGGTCAAGACGACGCCGGCCGGGGCCGAGATCCGGCTCGACGGCCGTCCGGTTGGCGCCTCGGGCGAACTGTTGCCCGTCGAGCCGGGCACGTATCGCCTGGTGGTTGACATGGCCGGTCACAAGCCTTATCGCCAGCAAATCACGATCGAAGACGGACGTGTTACGCGGATTGAGTTGGATCTCGACCGCATCGATTCCACCAATGCCCAGTTGGTCAGTCAGACCCTTCTGAAGCACGACGACGGTTCGGCCGAGGGTCGTCGCAGCATCGGCGGCTCGGGCGAGATGATTCGTTTCACGCTGCCCGAGGGCAAATGGGAGGTGAAAGGCATCCAGTTGCACGGTTCGCGTTACGGATATCCGCAGGCGCCGGCCGAAGATTTCACGGTCCATTTCCTCGACAAGGATTTCGCGGAAGTCGCCGCCGAGGAAGCGCCCTATCGACTGTTCCGACGCGGTGAGGCCAAGTGGGTTCCTGTCCGGTTCAGGGAACCGGTCGAAGTGCCCGAGGAGTTTTGGGTCTGCGTGAATTTCAACGCCGAGCAAACCAAGGGCGTCTACGTCAGCTTCGACACGAGCACGGGCGGGAAGTTCTCGAAGGTCGGCTTGCCCGGCGAAGAGGCCAAGGACGTCGAATTCGGCGGCGACTGGATGATTCGCGTCGAGTTAGCGCCGGCCGATGAGGCGAAATCGACTACCGCCGCCGCCACCGACCGCGCGACGCTCAAACGTGACGACAACCGGCCCGACGGCAAGCGGAGCATCGGCGGCTCGGGCGAGATGATCCGGTACACGCTGCCCGAGGGCAATTGGAAGGTCCGCGGGATTCAGCTTCACGGTTCACGTTATGGAATGCCCCAGGCGCCGGCCGAGGATTTCCAGATTTATTTTCTGGACAAGGATCTTGCGGGCGTTGTCGCCACCGAAAACGCGCCGTACCGGCAGTTCCAGCGGGGCAAGGAGCGCTGGGTCCGCATCCACTTCAAGTCGCCGGTCGAAGTGCCCAAGGAGTTCTGGGTTTGCGTGAATTTCAACGCCCATCAGACCAAGGGAGTCTACGTCAGCTACGACACGAGCAGCGGCGGCAAGCATTCGAAGTTCGGGCTGCCCGAGGGGGAGAAGACCGACGTCGAATTTGGCGGCGATTGGATGATTCGCGTCGATCTGATCGGGTCCGAAAAAGCCGCCGCGTCCGGCGGCCATTTGACGACGGCGACGCCCGACGCCGCGCCGCCCCGGATCGTGGCCACTGGGCCGCGCGTCGGCGCGCGGGAGGTTGATCCGGCACTGACCGAAATCACGGTGACGTTCGACCGCGACATGGCGACCGGCTTCTCGTGGACGGGCGGCGGACCCGATTTCCCGCCCGGCACCGAGGGCCAAACGCCCTTCTGGCGCGACAAACGCACGGCCGTTTATCCGGTCACCCTTGAAGCCGAACGCTACTATCGCATCGGCGTCAACTCCGATAGCTTCAGGAACTTCAAGAGCGTCGAGGGCGTTCCGGCCGAACCGATGGAAATCTATTTCACCACGGTCGGCGCGGACAATGAGACGATTGCCCGGCTGGAGACGCCGCGGATCGTCTCGATGACGCCGGTCAACGGCGCCAAGGACGCGGATCCGAACCTGCGAACGATCCGCGTGGAGTTTGATCGGCCGATGGGGGAAGGAATTTCGTGGGTCGGCGGCGGCCCCCATTACCCCGAGGTTCCCGACGGCAAAAAGCCTCATTGGAGCAAGGACGGCAAGACGTGCTATTTGCCGGTGAACCTCAAGCCGGGTTGGGACTATCGGCTCGGGCTGAATAGTCCGTCGTTCAAGAATTTCAAGAGCCGCGCGGGCGTGGCGTTGAAACCGGTGATTTACTCGTTTCACACTCGGGACAAGTAGATTACCATCGAAAAAAACAAGACGAAGCGTTAAGGGCGCCCCCTTCTGCGTGACACCACCCACGCCGGGGCGTCCTTTTCTTTTTTCTCGATCCCACACATCGCCCAGATTTCCCAGTCTGGAAATTCGGTCTTAACGATATTGTCGGGTACAGAAGCCCCGTGGAGCGGGTAGGACGTTGCCTTGTGTGGCTTCGACGGGCAATAAACCCGTTTCCCCGACCAACTTACTCCTTGTCTTTGGGCCTTCCGGCGGCTAATCTTAAGGAGGCGTATTCATCATATATAGCCCAGATGCATGAGTACGCCACCCACGGAACAGAAGCACTCTTGCGATTGCTCGCGCGGTCTTGACGCGCCCGGTGCGGGTCGCCGGCCGAACGACGAGCGCGAGTACATCATGATCCATGCAACGACTTAGCCGTTTGCGACACACCTCCGACCGGCCCGCGCAACGCCGCACGATTCGTTTTGTGCTGGGCTTGATCTGCGCGGCGTTGTGCATGACGGAAGCCTCGGCCGCCGAACCCTGGCAACCCTTTCTCGAAGGACTTCGCGAGCGAGGGCTGCACGACGTGGCCGTGGTCTATTTGGATCGCATGGCCGCCGACCCCCGCTGTCCGGCCGATCTGCGAGAGGTGATCGACTACGAAGCAGGCGTCAGCCTGATGGCCGGTTCGCGGGCCAGCCGCCTGGCGGCCCCGCGCGAAAAGTCGCTGGACGACGCCCGGGCACGTTTTGAGAAATTTCTCGCCGAGCATCCGAATCATTCTCGTGCCTCCTTGGCCGCGGGCCAATTGGCCAATCTGCTGGTCGAGCGAGGGCGGATCCGCGCCGAACGGGCCCGGCGGCCCGCCACGCTGGCGGCCCAGCGAGAGACGCTGCTGGCCGAAGCCCGCGAGTTCTACACCCAAGCCCACGCGGCGTTCGACAAGGCCCGAAAGCAATGCGAAGCGGCGATGGCCGAAGCGGGCGGCGTGGCCGTCGAGGGGACGCCGGCCGAGAAGAAGAACCAACTCCAAGGCGACCTGCTCCGCACGCGGCTCTACCTGGCGACGGCGGTGTACGAGATCGGCATGACCTATCCGCCCGGCAGTCGCCAGCGCAAGGAGAAGCTGACCGAAGCCGCCGCCGACTATCACGCCTTGTACGATGAATTCGCCGTGCGCCGCGAGGAGCCGCTGTTGGCCGGACTCTACGCGCGGCTCTGGGAAGGCCGATGCCGCCGCGAATTGGGCGACGACGCGAAGGCGATCGCCATTTGCGACGAACTCCTGGAAAAGGTCGACGGCGACTCGCTGGCCGTCCGCGAATTGATCCTCCAGACGCTCGTTCAGTCGCTCGCGGCGCGCGTCCAGCCCCGCGTCCATTGCTACGCCGAGGCCGTCGACGCCTATGTCCGATGGGAAAAAACGGCCCGCGGCGCCGAGGCGTCCACCCCCGAGGGGCTGGCGATTCAAGGTCTCGCTGGCGAAGCCTGGCTCGAACAGGCTCGGGCCTTCAAAAAGGGCGACCCTCGACGAGCGAAGACGCTCGCCACGGCCCATCGTCTGCTCCGCGCGGCCGCTCGCGCGCCGGGCGAACATCGGGCCCGCGCCAAAGCCAAACTGCTCGACCCCTTGTTGGCCGGCCGGACGGATTCCAAGGCCGAGCCGGCCAATTTCACCGAAGCGTTCGATCGGGCCGAATCCGCCCGGGAACGCCTTCAAGCGGCCGAATCTCAACAGCAGCTCGACCGCGACGCCGGCAAGACCGAGAAACGGGCAGCCCACGAACGGAAAATAGCCCAATTTCGGACGGAGGCGATCTCGTTCTACCGCACGGCCCTGGCCCTGGCGACCGCCGAAACGGCGGTCGATCAAATCAATCTGACGCGATATTATCTGGCCTATCTCCATCTCGAACAAAACGACCGGTATGACGCGGCCGCCTTGGGTGAGTTCCTCGCGCGTCGTTATCCCGAAAGCGCCGAGGCGCCGGGCTCGGCCAAATTGGCGATGGTCGCCTACGCGCAGCTTTATAACCAATCGCCCGCGGGACCCGGCAAGGAATTCGCCCGACGGCGAATGGCCGGCGTGGCCGACTACATTACCTCGCGTTGGCCCGACGGTCCCGAGGCGGGCGACGCCCGGATCATCCTCGTCCAGTCGGCCGTGGTCGGCGGAGACCTGGAGGCGGCGCGGGCCTATCTCGACAAGTTTCCCGCCGATTCGCCCGGCCGCGGCAGGGCCGAACTCCTGATCGGCCGGACCTATTGGTCCGAGTGGGTCCGCGCGTTGCAGCGTCCGTCCGGCGAGCCGTCCGATCCGGCGGCCGTGCAAAAAACGCTCGACCAGGCGAAGGATCTTTTGGCGTCGGGTGTGCGGCGGATGTCGGCCGAGGGAGAAATTGACGATTCGGTGATCGCGGCCGTTCACGCCTTGACCCAGATTTACTTGCAGGAAAACCGGCCCGACGAGGCCGTCGCCCTGCTCGACGATCCGGTGGTCGGCCTCATGACGCTGGTCCACGCGAACCATCCGGCGACGACCCGGCAGGGCTACGACGTCGAAATCTGCAAGACGGCTCTTCGGGCCTACGTCGCCGCGCGCCGCCTCGACAAGGCCGAAAAAGTGATGGACGTGCTCGAACAGCGTGTGGCCGCCGGCGGCGATGCGGCGGCCGCCGCGCGGCTGACGGCCGTCTATCTCGCCATGAGCCGGGAACTGCGCGAATCGCTCGAACTGCTCCGCGCTCAAGGACGCACCAATGAGTTGGCCAAGGTGTCCGAAGGTTTCGAACTCTTCCTCGACCGCGTCGTCCGGCGAAAACAAGGCAACACGTTCGCCTCGCTTGCCTGGATCGCCGCCACGTTCGCCGACATGGCCGGGCAATCCGACGACGACGGGAAAACGCCCTCGCCGGAGGCCGAAAAGTATCTCGGCCGGGCGGGGGACGTCTATCGGAAGATGCTCGACCGTTGCAAAAAGGAGCCCGGGTTCGCTCCAAGCCCAGCGGCCGTCGACGGGGTTAAGGTGCGCCTGGCGCGGATTCTACGACGGCTGGGCCGTTACGACGAGGCGATCGATCTGCTGGTCGACGTGCTCCGCAATCGCAACCGCATGGTCGACGCCCAGGTCGAGGCGGCCCGAGTCTATCAGGATTCCGCGGAAAATGGCGGAGACGCCAAGAAATACCTCGAAGCCATGATGGGCGGCACTCCGGCGCGGCGGTCCGACGGCTCGCGGGTGAACGTCGTCTGGGGTTGGGGAAAGCTGGCCGGCTTGATCGCCCGATCCGGCTCGCGTCCCGAGACGTTCCACCTGGCGCGATACAACCTGGCCCGGTGCCGGTACGCTTACGCCATGACGCTTTCCGGCCAGGCCAAGAAAGACACGCTTGCGTTGGCCGAGAAAGACATCACGGTCACTCAGTTGCTCAGCCCCACCCTCGGTGGCGATCAACGGTGCCGCGAGTACGACGCGTTATTGAAAAAAATCCAAGCCGCCCTTGGCAAACAACCCGTCGGCCTGACACAACAAACAGTAGGCAGTAGGCAGTAGGCAGTAGGCAGTAGGCAGTAGGCAGTAGGCAGTAGGGTGCGTGCTTGCACGCACCAAGCAGATGTAGATCAGGCTGTGCCTGACTGGAGAGGGTTTTTAGAGAGAGCGTTTTCATAGCCGCCGGCGGAAGCCCGCGGAAAACAGAAATTCAATTGTATTTTCCGTCAGGCACAGCCTGACCTACGGACTACGGACTACGGTATCTCGACCATGAAACGTCATTATGCAACGTTGATCTTCCTCGCGTGTCTCTGCGCGGCCGATGCCGCCGTGGCGATCGACCGCGTTCGGAAGATCGACAAGGAAACCATTTTCGGCGACATCGCGTCGATCACCCCTCGCGAGGTCGTCATCGTCGATCGTGCAAACCGCGTCACCGTGCCGGTGGGTCAGATCAAGGCGGTCGTCTTCGACGCCGAGCCCGAGCCGCTTGGCCGTGCCCGGTCCGAAATCACCCAGGGTCGCTACGAGGACGCCCAACGGACCCTCGGCGAGATCGACGCGAGCAAAATCACGCGGCCCATGATCGCCGCCGACGTTGAATTCTTCAAAGCGTTCGCCGCGGCCCAATTGGCCCTGCGCGGCAAGGGCGAAATCCGCGAGGCGGGCCGCCAAATGTGGCGATTCGTCACGGCCCATCCCGACAGCTATCACTGGTTCGAGGCCAACCGCTTGGCCGGCGACCTGCTGGTGGCCAACCGGCAGTATGCCCCGGCCGTTCCGTGCTACGACGCGCTGGCCCAGGCACCCTGGTTCGCCGCCCGGCTGGCCGCGGCGGTCGGCAAAGGCCGCGCACTTTTGGCCGACGGCCGGACGGACCTTGCCCGGGCCTCGTTCCAAAGCGCGCTCAACCTGAGTCCGACTTCCCCCAACGAAAAAGACCCCGAAGCCGACCGGCAGAAGAAGCTGGCTCAGCTTGGCGTGGCCCGATGCTTGCTCGCCGACGGAAAAAAGGACGAAGCCGAGAAGCTCGTGCGGGAAGTGATCGACCAGTCCAATCCCGAGGACGTCGCGCTGGGCGGCGAGGCGTACAACGCGCTGGGCGCCGTATTGCGCAAGGCCGGCAAGCCTTACGACGCCCTGTTGGCCTTCCTGCACACGGATATCCTTTACTTCGCCGACCCCCAGCAACACGCCGAGGCGCTGGCCAACCTGGTCGAACTCTGGCACGAAGTCCACAAAACCGACCGCGCCATCCAGGCCCAGGAAACGCTTCAGGCGCGGTATCCGAATAGTCCGTGGATATCGCAGTGAGGGTTGGGGAGAGGGGGATTTAGGGATTTAGGGGGGTGTCCCTTCGGAGGGCGAAATTTGTGGGCGCGGCAAGATGCCTTTGGAACAAGCCGTACATGCATTAAACTAGACGATAATTGAAACGGAACCTTAGCCGTCCGGAGGTCGTTATGCGTCATTCAAGGTATTCCGCCGTGGTTTGGGGGGCGATCTGGATCGCCGTCTTGGGCCTGATCGCTTTGTCCGCCGCGACAATAGCGGGTTCCTCGCCCGTCCTAGCCCAGGAACCGGCCGCCGAACCCGCGGCCGACGAGGAATTGACCCTGGAGCCACCGGCGAAGGAGGAAGCGAATGCACCGGCCGACGAGGACGCGGACGAAAATGCGCCGATGAAAGATAAAACGTACCTCGAGTGGTTGTTCCACTCCTTGGGCATCAGCTATAGCGTCACCTTCTTCGCGCTCTCCTTCATGTTGGTGGCGTTGGTCATCATGAACCTTCTCGCCGCGCGGCGCGAGGCGGTCCTGCCCACGGCGCTCGTCGAGGAGTTCGAGGCCCTGCTGAACGAGCAGAAGTACCAAGAAGCCTATCAACGGGCCAAGAGCGACGAGTCGATGCTCGGCCAGGTCCTCTCGGCCGGGCTGGGCAAAGTGTCGCGCGGCTACAACGAGGCCATCGAAGCCATGCAGGAGATGGGCGAGGACGAGAACATGAAACTCGAACACCGTCTCAGCTACATCGGCCTGATCGGCACGGTCAGCCCGATGGTCGGCCTGCTGGGCACGGTCGACGGCATGATCGCCTCGTTCCAAGTCATCGCCACCAGCGTCACGGCCCCCAAGCCGTCCGAACTGGCCGAGGGCGTCGCCACGGCCTTGTTCACGACGCTGGTCGGGCTGTTGCTTGCCATTCCGGCGGTCGCCGTCTACGGCATCCTCCGCAACCGATTTGCGCGGTTGGTGCTCGAGGTGGGCATGGTCAGCGAAGACCTGATGAGTCGCTTCTCCACCGTCGGCGAAAAAAAACCAAAGTAGGGTGCGTCTGGACGCACCAGAGGTAGGGTGCGTGCTTGCACGCACCAACCTTTGTACTCCTCACGCTCCGCGTGAGGTTGTCATTGATGTGAATAGAGGTAGGGTGGGCATCGCCCACCAAAACACGACGTTCCACGGTGGGCGATGCCCACCCTACCGAGATCGGTCCCATGCGAATTGGCGAACGACATCAGGCTTCGGCCGTCGAACTCGACATGACGCCCATGATCGACATGGCGTTTCAATTGATTTCGTTCTTTCTGTTCGCGCTGAATTTCGCGGGCGCCGACATGGACGAACGCATCCGGCTGCCGATCAGCGAGTTGGCCAAACCGCCGGAGGCCCCGTTCGAGTCGCCCATCACCCTCCAGTTGAACCAGCGGGGCCTGGTCTTCTTCGCCGGCGAGGAAATGGCCATCCCCACGCTTCGATCCGCCCTGCGCCGCGAACGGGAATTTCTCCAATATCGCGGCGGCGACCCGGCCAAGGCGACCGTTATCATCCGGGCCGACGCCCGGGCGAAAACCGGCGTGGTCCAAGAGCTGATCAAAATGTGCCAGGAGACGGGCTTTGAAAAATTCGCCGTGGCCGCCAAGCAGCAACAGGGGACGTGACCGATGAGAATCCGCAACACCGGCCGCCGCCAGGAAGGCGTCAGCTTGATGATGACGCCCATGATCGACATCGTCTTCCAGTTGCTGGCCTTCTTCGTCATGACGTTCAAGGTCTTCTCGCCCGAGGGCGATTTCAACATCCGCATGCCCTCCGCCGCGCCGGTCGCGGCCAAGAAAACCGACGACATCCTGATGCTGCCGTCGCTCAAGGTCCGCCTGACGGCCGACGCGCAAGGCCGCTTGACCGGCGTCTATCTGGGCGAAAACCGGATGAACAACGCCGCGCCCTTCGAGGAACTCCGCCGGCGCATCATCCAGATCGTCGGCGACGACGCGGGCCCCGGCTCGGCCGAAGACTCCGAAATCGAACTCGATTGCGACTACAACCTCCGCTTCGAGTACGCCATCGACGCCATCACGGCCGTCTCGGGCAAGATCCAACAGGGCGAAATCATCAAACTGATCGACAAAATCCGCTTCGCCCCGCCCCGCGCTTCGTAGGGTGGGCATCGCCCACCAACATTGCCACCCTATCACCGGTCCAGATCATCCACCGTCTCCCGATAAGTCTCCACGTCGGGAAACTCGGCCATCATGCCAATATCATCCAAGGCGACCCAAACGGTCCGGCCTTTATACCAATTGGTTGGATGCCCGGAATCCAAACCCTTGCCGACCAGGAACCTCTTATCCCCGATCTTACGCATTTCCACGTTCTCAAGAACCGAGCCATAAGTCGAGTTTGTGAGCGAAATGACCAGTACCTTGCCCTGAAATGTGGGAAGGTTCGTGGCACTTGTTTGTTTAGCGTCCTGCGCAATCGCCCAAGCCGTCGCAAGGCCGCATACCACCACCAATATCCCAACCGCCGCGAACCAAGTCTTGCTTTGCATGGCTGTTCTCCCAATGAAAATGAAGCCCCCAATCCCGTTTTTCCCTCTTTGCGTCCTCGCGTCCTCGCGCCTTTGCGTTATAAAATCCTACGCCCCCTCGACCCGCTTCTCGATCCGAATCGCCTTCCGCCCTTCGTGCGTGCCCGGGCGGACCTCGAAACGCGACTGCCCGTCCACGTCGATCACCAGCGGCCGGTCCACGGGCTGCTCGGTCGTGATCAAGTCGCCCACGCCCAAATGCAGCAACTCGCCGGCCGCGATCCGCGTCCGTGCCAGTTCGACCCGAAGTTCAACCAACGAATTTTCCAAGGCGAGATGGATCTGCTCGGCATTTTTGGACGAGGCGCCGCCGGCGGTCAGGCGACCGCCCATTTCATCCATCCACCGGCTCGTCATGCACAGATCGACCGGACCCGAAAGCCCGCTGAACGCCAACTCAAACCGAGCCACGACCACCGGCTCAACGGCCTGCAGCACGTCCGCGCGGCTCGGACCGCTTTCCGCGCGAACCACCTCGGCCGAAAAGTCAAACGAATCGGACCACGCGACGCGCAAGTCATCGATCAGCACCGCGACGATCCGCCGCCCGAGCCGTTGCTCGATTTCGGTCATCGGCCGGCGCGACGCAACCGGCCCGCACGGCTCGCCGCCCAACAATCGAGCGATCATCGCGTGGAGAATCGTCGAAGACGGGGCCAAAACCAACTCGCCCGGCGGCGACGCGACGGACAGCACGTAGCAGCAACCCGTCCGCGCCATGCCCGAGGCAAAACGTCCGTAACTCTGCCGCCGCAAACCCGCGAATCGCGCCTCGACCGCCACTCGCATCAAGCCCGACAACCCGGCCGCCCAACGCTCGGCCGCCCGACGAAACACGGCCTGAACCGACTCCGCCTCCTCGACGGCGCGCCCGCCCGCCCCGCCCGAAAGCGCGTCAATCTCGTCCGGCGTCAACTCGTCCTTGTCCATCAACCTAGCCTCTTACTTGGACATGTCTTGCCAAGAATCTGTAGGTCAGGCTGTGCCTGACAAAAACACCCCACCGGGCTCGCCCCGGCGGCTCGCTGGTTTGGCAACTACCTTATCCTATCTGTGTCCATCTGTGGTTCCCCCTACTCCCGAACCTGCCCCGTCCCATAACAAACGTACTTATAACTCGTCAACTCATTGATCCCGCACGGTCCCCGGGCATGAATCTTATCGGTGCTGATGCCGATCTCCGCCCCCAGTCCAAACTGCCCGCCGTCGTGCAGCCGCGTACTCGCGTTGATCATCACGGCCGCGCTGTCGATCCGCGCGGCGAACGCACGGGCCGCGTCCAGATCCCGCGTGACAATCGCCTCCGTGTGCTTCGAGCCATACCGGTTGATGTGCTCCACGGCCTCGTCCAGCGAATCGACCACCTTGATCGACAAAATCGGCCCAAGATACTCCGCCGCGAAATCCTCCTCCGTCGCCAAAGTAAAAGGGGACATTCTACTTTTTTCTCCCGCTCCGTGACCACCGCCTCCCCGTTCCTGAAAAAGTAGAATGTCCCCTTTTTCGAGAATCTTCCGCGTCCGCTCGCATCCCCGAAGCTCGACGCCCTTTTCCACCAGCGCCTTGGCCACCGCGGGCAGCAACCGCTCGGCCGCCGCCGCGTGGACCACCAGCGACTCGGCCGCGTTGCACACGCCCATTCGCTGCGTCTTCGCGTTGACCACCAGCCGCACCGCCATGCCCGCGTCGGCCGAAGCGTCGAGATACACGTGGCAGTTGCCCGCGAAATGCTTGATCACCGGCATCTTCGCCTCGGCCGTCACACGGCGAATCAACCCCTCGCCGCCCCGCGGAATAGCCACGTCGATGTACTCCGGCAGATTCAAAAAATGACCCACCGCCTCGCGATCCGGCGTGGCCACCAGTTGCACCGCGTCGGCCGGCAGTCCCGCCTCGCTGGCCGCCTCGGCCATGATCTGGGCAATCGCCGCGTTGCTCTGCGCCGCCTCCTTCCCGCCGCGCAGAATCACCGCGTTGCCGCTCTTCACGCACAACGCCGCCGCGTCCGCCGTCACGTTGGGCCGCGATTCATAAATGAAAAAAATCACCCCCAACGGCACACGCACCTTCTGCACTTCCAGCCCGCTGGGCCGAACCGACGAACCGATCACCTCCCCAATCGGCTCCGGCAGCAACGCCACTTCCTCCATCGCCCGGGCCATCGCCTCGATCCGCGCGGGCGTCAACCGCAACCGATCCACCTGAGCGTCGGTCAGCCCAAACTCCGTCGCCGCCTTCACGTCGCGATGATTAGCCTCGGTCAGCGCAAGCGATCGACCCAAAAACAACTCCGCGCTCCGCCGCAGCCACTGCGATTTTTGCGCTCCCGTCACCCGACCCAACTCCCCCGCCGCCCGCCGCGCGCGACCAGCCACGTCCAAACAATAATTTTTCAACTCGTCGCCAGCGTTTGTCGCCATAATGGCTCCCCGTTGCGTCCCGTGATGGAATAGGGTCCGAAATAATTCCGTTGGAGGCCCACGCTCCGTCGTGGCCGCCCATGAATGAGGCTCAATCCGAAGCGAAGTATCCCCCAGAAACGCCCCTAAGTCAACGTCGATCAAACGGAAAGAAAGGACAATCGAGCCGACGCAAGTCCTTCCGACAAAAAGAGATCCGTCACCCCAAAGGGTTTCGCCCCGCCGCAAAGCGTCGTACTCCTCCGCGCGAAGTAATCTTCCTCCGCGAAACGTCGTACTCCTCCGCCGCGAATGGATCGTACTCTTCCGCCGCGGAGCGGCGCAACATGAATAGCCGGGGGTGAAACCCCCGGTCCCAAGCCAAAACCCCCGAAAGCCGCGTAGCGGCGTCACTGTATCGTGCTATGCGCCGCCCATTGTGTCACACACTGTTCGCATCGCACTTGAGTTGTCCGCCCCACCCAGGGGAAGGTGGCAAGCGGCTGACCTGGCTTTCTCTTCAACCTCGGTCATTGTCCTGATTTCGGAAGAGCATCATTTCGGACCCTGACGCCGGGATGCTTCATAACGACGATCTCGGAAGGAGTGACAATACGAATTCCGGACGACGTCACAATGATGGTCTTGTCCTCCCCAAAGGGCCAAAGCCTCGTTCGGTACGGCCTCGGCAAAATGGCAAGTATCTGGTACGGCCTTTCGGTATCTATTTGATGGTATAGTCCTTCGTTCGTTACGCAACAATAGGGAAGGCCGGAAAAGGGATCCTTGTAGTATTCCCTGTCGAGGGAACCCTCATTGGTCTCGGTACCGTAGACATCCTCCATCGTCGTGGGCCAGCGGTGGTGTCTGTCCCGAAAGATCCAGAATGCTTCATTGACATCACCAAGACAAGAGACGGCTGATGTGACTTTCTTGCTGATATGCACGAAATAGTAGGCGTAAATACAGCCGTAGCTGATCACTACTAACAGGCATATGCCTACGGGGATAGATACTCGCTTTGCCAAAAGCCACTCCATGGGCCGAACCCCAGAAAACTAGCTGTGTCCTCGTTTCACAAAATCCTGCCTCCATCGACCGCTCTCCCACGACATTCCCCAACAACCCGCTCTATGCCGAGGCCCCTCTCCTCACCGCTTCCTCCACTTCCCAAAGACTTGCCCCGAGCAGTCCCACGCGAATCCCGTTCTCTCGCAGCACGGCCGTCGCTTTTCCGTTCACGATCAGCAGCGACAGCAGCCCGAGGCACGGCAGCAACGTGAGCAGACCGAGCAAAATGCCCAGCACGGGCGAATACACCTTCATCGCCAACAGAATCACGAACACAAACCCCGTGATCGCCACGCCAATAACGCCAATCGCCGGAATGAACCGCCACATGGGAGGCACCGCGAACGTGACGGCGTAAAAAACAAGGTAAAACAAAATGCAGATCTGAATCCCCTTCTGATAAAACGCCACCGGCTTCAGATCCTCCCGCCGTCCGCTCCGCACCCCAATCACCTCCGCCTCGATCGGCGGCGCTTCATAAGGATTCACGCTCATCACAACCTCCCAGGCACAAAATGAAAACCATACACATCCGCCGCAAAAACCCGTACTCCCCCGCCGCGAAGCGCCCTACTCCTACGCCGCGAAGCGTCATACTCCTCCGCCGCGAAACGCCGTATTCTTCCGCCGCGTAGCGGCGCAACATGAATAGCCGGGGGTGCAACCCCCGGTCCCAAGCCAAAACCCCCGAAAGCCGCGTAGCGGCGTCACAGCGAGTCCCGTTGACAATGGTCACCGCCACGCAAGTATGCAACTGGCTATGCCAGTGTTTTTTCAACTGCACATCAACTCAATCCCACACTGGCAAAGCCGGTAACACCCGCCGCGTTGACCTATGCACCGGAGAAACAGGTGTGGCTGGCATCGATCGTCCCGCTCAATGTGACCATCTCCATCTATTCAATAAGCAGTCGCAGGCCGGGTCGCGACCCGGCAGCCCATCGCCGGGTTACAACCCGGCACTACAACGGTGCTTCACGAGCACCATTTGCTGTCCTTTCTCTATGTTTGCGGCGTAGAGTTCGCGAAGCAGGGTTCTCCATTCACGCGGACGCTCACCTCTTGATGGTGTTCCAATCAATAGTTTCCCCTCTATTGCGGGTGAAAAGGGCCTTGAGAGTCGTTTCTTTGATTGACCAAGGAAAGGAACACACTGAGCCATTGCCAATAATCGCAAGGAAGCCATCTTCTTGGGGACCGATCAGTCCTGCCAATGGATCTTGCTCATTGTATTCAAAATCATCTGGCCTGGTCCAGATAACAGCCCTGTCGTCAGGCACTTCGACTACCATAATCGTATTGGACGTGCCGTCCGTAATTTCATTAAGAGCAATACTCTTCTTCCCGGGAAAGATAGTCCATTCACCACGCACCGTTAGGTACGCACATTTCCCTTCGCCGGTCAAACTTTCATTTCTTTGGGGCTTGTATTCATCTGGCATTCTGGCGATGAGCCTCATATTGTGCTCACTGTCCCATGGTTCATTGAGGTGAAACTGTTGATATAACGCGATTTGGTCCAATTGCGGCAGGATAAGTACACGCCAACTCAACAGAGGCTTACCATTTCTATCCGTGGTGTAGGCAGGGGGGAAAAAACCGCGAGCATCACGGTAGCTGAGCAATGCCATACCGATTAGCTTCATGGAGTTTATCGAGCGTAGAGACTGCACCTTTTTTCCCGCGACCCTTATGTCTTCTTTTTCCAGTCTCATTTTCACCTGATCATGGCTAAATGCGGCGACTCTCATGTGGCGCTCAACCGTTCCATCTTCACTTGTCAATGTAATGATGTCTCCGCCAAACTCGAATTTCACAGTATGTAACTGGGCCCTGTCAACGCCGAGAATGGTTGCTCGTGTTTCAAAACGCCCATCATCTAAAAATCTCCATCTGCCCGACATGCTCATATTACTCTTGTAGAAGATTGCTGAACCGTCCTTCAAAAACTCAGCCCTTTCTCCCGTGTTATTCACATCAATCCGTTCCCACTTACCAACTATCTGCTGCTCTTGACGGCGACCAAAGGCCAGGACAATAACAAATACGCAAGCAAAGACACTCGCAACCAAAGCTAATATCTTGGTTGCTCTTCTCGATTGCCACAACAAAGGGACTTGTGACACTGCGTCGCTCCCGCCCTCTTGATTCAGCGAGTCGATTCCATTGTTCGGTCGTGGAATCGGCGGCATTCCAGACAGCATTGGTTGAGTCTCGCTGCTCGTGGGTTGCGGAACCACAACTTGGCTGGGCTGTGCAACCGGAAGTGGTTGGATGGACGCGGCCTGCGTAGCAGTAGGAGTTGGTGCGGCGTGTGGAACGCTGATGGTCTGATTGCAACCAGGGCAGGGAACGGTCTTTCCAAAAGCTTTCTCGGTGACGTTTAGCATTCGCTTGCAGTGCGGACATTGCATCTTAAAAGGCATTAGCGTACCCCCTGATTGTCATTCTGCTGGCGGCATGAAGATATAGATACTCTTCATGCTTATCGTGAAACCGGTTTGTACAAGTGTGGCTTTGCCAGTGCAAGAACCTCTCGGCAAGTGGATTGAAATCTCCGAGAGCCCTGCGTCCCTGGTCCCGAATCAGACGCTTGCAACCATCCCGACGCCAAGTCTCTCGGCTGAACCATTGGCGCGTGCGGAACGAAAGAAGCCCCGCCCCGTCACTCTACCGCCCCCCGCTCCCCCCATCAATCCCCTCCCCCCCGTCCCTTCACCCTTCACACTTCACACTTCCTACTTCACCCTTCACACTTCCCACTTCACATTTCCCTCATGGAAACCTTCCCCTTGCGCCATGGAAATTTCCGTCATGGCAATCTCATCTTACGTCGCCCGGGCGATTCTTCTTCTCGTCCCGAACTGCCACGCAACCAACCACTTGCGTCCCCCCACGCCCGGCTCCCTCTCGACGTAACTCACGGAAAACCAAAACCTCGATTTTTCGCAAAAACAAGAAGCCCCGCATTATCGCCCCAACCCCTTGCCCACGAAGAACTTACGACACACCGCCCCGTCCATTGTTGTATTTTCGGCTCGCATTGTTGAACACCGACTCCCACCGATTCTACCCGCCGCAACTCCAAGCCTCTAGCCAACTTTCCGGCCGCCTCCGTCGCCGCAACCCAATTTTGTACACAGGCCTTACGTTGTACACTTTTCCCCCGCCGCACAAAAACCCGTAGGTCAGGCTGTGCCTGACAGCCATCCCGTAGCCGCATCAAAGCCCGGCCAGAAACGCCCCCACCGCCCCGTTGAACGCCGCCGGCCGCTCCATCGGGCTCATGTGGCCCGCGTCGGGAATCTCGACCAATCGAGCGCCGTCAATTGCGTCACGCATGGCGCGCATCTCCTCCGGCGGCGTGATGACGTCCTCGCTTCCCACCACCAGAAGCGTCGGACAGCCGATGTGACTCAAGAGCCCCGTGTGATCCTCGCGCCGCGCCATGCCCAACAACGCGGCGGCCGCGCCTCGCCGATCGGCCCGCAGCGCCATCCGCCGCACCGCGTCGGCCAACTCCGGCCGGTCGTCGAGCGAGCCCGCCGCAAACAATCGCGGTATCATGCCGTCGGCCAACGGGCCCGTCCCTTCGGCCAGCACTCGCCGCGCCGTCTCATGCCGGGCCTTGACCGTCTCAGGCGAATCGGCCGCCGCCCGCGTGTCGCAAAGCACAAGCCCCGCCAGCCGCCCGGGATACTTCCGGCAAAACGCCAGCGCCACGTACCCGCCCATCGACAGCCCCGCCAAAACCACCGGCTCGCTGATGCCTAATGAATCAAGCAACGAGGCCAGATCATCGGCCATTTGCTCCATCGTCGTCGCCTCGCCCAACGGCGGCGGCCCAAGACGCCCGAATCCCCGCAAATCCGGCGCAATCACGCGGCAGCGACTCGCCATAGCGTCCACCTGGCCGTCCCACATCGAGCCGTCCAGCGGAAACCCATGCACCAGCAACAAAACCGGGCCGGACTCGCCGTGAACGACGATCCGAGTCACGTTTGGAACGTCGCGGTGGTTCATTTCGTGCTCACGGCATGGCAAGAACGCAAGGATACGCCTTATGCCGTTATTCTATCGGTGCGTGCAGACGTACGCCACCCGGTCGCCCGTCAGTAGGCGGCCCAATCTTCCTTGCCGTTGAGCCAGTGGCTCGGGCAGAGGAATCGGAGAACATGAGCAATGCGCCGGGCATTGGCCTGGCGTCGGCTGTCCTCGCCGCGTGCCCGTTCGAGTTGCGCGGTGACCGTCCGGTCGAGCCAAGCCTTGGCGGCTTCCGAACGTTGTTCGTCGGTGGCGAACCGCTCGCGGATGCCGGCCAATTCGCCCGCGTCGAGCCAGATGCTCCCACAGTTGGGGCACTCGTCGATTTCGACCTCGTCGTTGGGGCTATACGAATGACGCATCATCACGATGCCCGCGCAGTGAGGGCACAAACGGCGGACCGAACGATCGACGACCGTGTTCGGATTGCGCCCGACTTCGATCAGGGTCTCGCCCTCGGACTCGCGTGGTTCGTCGAATTTGCGCAGTTCAAAGTGGTCAAACCAGATGCCGCCGCAGCCGCCGTCACACACGTCGACAACCACCCCACCGGCTTCCATCACGTGAAGCTCATGGTCACACGCCGGGCACTTCATAGCCTCTTCTCTCCATTACGCGGTTCGTTCGGTTGCCCCAATACCGTGTCCATCTTGCCAAATTCGCCCCGAATAATATAGCTTTTACTTTGCGTCTTCGCGTCCTTGCGTCTTTGCGTTAAAATCCTTACGTTCTCACGTTGAAATCCTTGCCTCGAACCGTCAGGCAGCATCCATGAATCAAAATGTCCGTGCCTTTGTCGCCGTCGAAATTTCTTCCGAGGTTCGCCAAGCGGCCGTCGAACTGATCTCGCGGCTTCGCGTGGCTTCGGTCGACGTCAACTGGGTCGCCCCGGAAAACCTCCACCTCACGTTGAAGTTCTTGGGCGACGTCCCTTTGACTGAAACGGCGCGCATCTGCGGCGAGTTGCAACGAGCGGCCATCGAGGTCAAACCGTTCGAGCTCACCCTGGCCGGCGCCGGCGCGTTTCCCAACGCATCGCGGCCCAGCACTATTTGGTTGGGCACGGCGGGCGACGATCGGCCGATGCGCGACTTGCACGCCTCGGTCGAACGGCGGCTCCAGAAACTCGGGTTCCGCCGCGACGGACGACGATTCCAGGCCCATCTGACGTTGGGTCGGGTTCACCGCGGCGGGACCACCGGCCACGCACTGGCCGAACTGCTCAAACAGTCCGCCGGCTACGAGGCAGGCAAGGTCCGAGTCGATCAGATTGTCCTCTTCTCCAGCCAATTGACCACGGCCGGGCCAATCTACCAGTTGATCGGCCGGGCCAGGTTGGGCGGCAGGTAAGTCTCGTGGGCCGGGTCGTGATCCGGCGATACGGAGACAAATCACCGCGCATTTTGCCGGGTCACGACCCGGCCTACGACTACGCCTAGGATTTTACTTCCTCGGAAGGTTTCACGCTCTCCGCTTTTTCCTCCTTGGCGGGGCCGATCAACTCTTCCAGCGCCTCGGCCAACCTGGGCCCGCGCACCGTCTCGGAAACGACCTTGCCGTCGCGGTCCAAAAGAATGAGCGTCGGAATGCCCGTCACGGCGTAGCGAATGGCCATCGGCGTCTCAAACGCCACGTTCTGCTTGCCTTTCTCGAAAAGGACCGGCCAGGGCAAGTCGTTCTCCTCGACGTATTTCTCCGCGTCCTCGCGGGTACGGTCCATGTTGATGCTCACGACGTCGAAACCGCGGTCGTGATAGAGTTCGTAGTTCTTCTTCACGTTGGGGATTTCGGCCCTGCAGGGACCGCACCAGCTCGCCCAGAACTCGACGAGGACGACCTTGCCCTTGTAGTCGTTCCAGTCGAACGACTTGCCGTCGAGCAACGTGCCCTCAAGGTCCATCGAGTTGCCCATGAGCTGCATTCGCCGCGAGTAGCCTTCGATTTTCTCGATGGTCTTGGCCGTGCCCTCGGCATTGCTCTTGGAGAGCGTGTCGACGAACTCCTTGCACAGTTCGACCGCCTTTTCGACCGAGTCCTTCTCTTTAACGCCCATGACGACCATGTTGACCAATTGCACGGCGGTGCGATCTTTCGTGTCGACGATCTTTTTCTTAAGCGTGTCGACGATTTCGTCGAGCGGCTTGGCGCCGGGCGCGCCGGCCAATGTTTTGCGAACCTCCAGTTGGAACAGCATGGCTTCCACCCGTTGGGCCAAGTCCTTCAAGCCCAGTTGACGAAGCTGCTCGGGAAAATCCTTCAACGCCTTGGCGGCGTCCTTGTTCTTGAAGTTGGAAAGGAACATGAGCGCCTGGACTTTCGCGCTGGCCGCCATGCGTTTCTGGGGCATTGTGGCCGAGGCGTCGCCAAGGATCTTGTCCGCGGCTTCCCAGGTCGGCTTGGCCGACTTCACCATGTAGCCGATGACCTTCTGCCGATATTTCATGATCGATTCGTTATCGCGGGTCTCGGGGATGTCCTGCTGGACCTCGCGGAATCCGTCTTGAAGCTTCTTGAGATAGGCGGTTAACTCTTCCGGCCCGCCCTCGGGCACGACGAATGGATCGTCTTCGGCGGCCTCGTCGGCTTTGGCCGTCTCTTTTTCCGCCTTGGCCGCTTTCTCCTTGCCGAACGTCGGCGCGGTGGACAACAGGCCCAGGACGATCAACGCCGACAGGCCGAGAAAGAAAGACCCTCTTCGACACGTGAGTGACATGAGTACGCCTTTTCTGAACAACAGGGTGACTGAGGTGGGAAACGGGGGGAGGTTGCTTGGCGGGGTCCGACGCGTCCGGTTGGCCGAAAGCAGACTGCCACGAGCCTGCGAGTGAGAATCATCGGCCAAAGCCACGGAAACCGATCGGCGAACCGTTCTCTTCAATCAGGGGTCGAACGGCCGGTTCGCGCTTCGGGAACGACGTCGAACTTCATCCCTCAGTGTACACGTGCGTTTCATCGGGTTCAACGGTGTTTTATGTTTTGATGCGTAT
>DATECS010000092.1:0-17787 GCA_035286785.1 Thermoguttaceae bacterium
ATTGTCGATCCAGACTCGCGCCTCCGCAAACTTGGGATTACGCTTCAATGCGAAGGCAAAATGCCGTAGCGCGGCGTCCGTATCGCCTCGCTTTTGAAGCAAATAGCCCAGGTTGTAGTACGCGGTCGCCTCGTCGTGGACCGCGCAAAGATGCCTGAAAGCAGCCTCGTTCTTGCCCGCCTCGACGAGAATCACCGCCATGTTGTTGCGATAAACGGCCTGCCTGGGCTCCAGGCGAATGGCTTGTTCCATCGTGGCGACCGCTTCGTCAAACTTTCCGTGGGAAGCCAAGGATAAACTGAGATAATTCAACGGGCGAGCGTCGCGCGGATAGGCTTTCACGGCCCGGTGATATTGCTCCATCGCCTCGGCATGGCGTCCCTGGCGATCAAGCAGCCGGCCGTAGCCGAGCAAACTCGCCAGGTGGGTGCTCGATGCCTTGAGCGATTTCCGATACTGCTCCTCGGCCTCGCGGAAACGGCCCTGGTCCTCGTCGCGACGGGCGACAGCCGCGTAGAGGTCGGCGCTCGGATCGACCGGGGTTTCGATTCGCGTCGGATCAGCCGAGTTGGACTTGGGCGCTAACGACTCAAACGGCTTGGCCAGCGCGCCCCAACCCTTCTTGACCCCCGACGAAAAGGAATCACCCATCGCTGCCAAACCCGACTTCTGCTGGGGACCGTGGGCCGCCCGCTCCAAAAGGTCCTGCTCCGCCGCCCGGCAGACGGCGGCCATTGAGATCAACGCCGCTGCAACGACCGCCAGGTTGATGGATGACTTGAACACCAGAACCCTCCCTCTGATACGGAACGAGAGCCCGACTCCTCAATTCAGTGATCGACCGGGCAGGCCATGCCGCTGAAATCGATTCGGAGGGTTAGAGAGATTTTGCGGACAATCCCACCATTGCAGGGGGCGCGTGAAACCACTCCTCCGGCGACTCGAATCTCGCTACTGCGAGTCCTCTTCGCTTTGCTGCTTGGCGGGCAGACGTGGGTCGGGCATCGTTTTAACCCACTGGCCATCGACCCGATCCACCAGTTGAGCCGGCCAACCCACTGCGGGAATGTCCGTCTCGTAGATCGGCGGCAGCACCCCATCGCGGACCGTCTGGGCCGCGTATTGCTGCGCCGAATCGACCCGGGCAAGCGTTTCGGCCTGACGTTCGGCCCGATAGACGTACAATGCCCGATGCTGCGGCAGGCCCTCGAGCAGAATGCGACGAATTTTCAACTGGCCGTCGCGGTTGAGCTTGCCCGTCTCGCGATCGAAATGATGATCGCCCAGCGTATTTTGCCGTTCCCAGCCGTTGCTGACCATCTGGACAAAGGGAGCTCGCACGGCCAGACGATCGGCTTTCACAAAAGGCTCCGGCCAGCAATTGTTGCGTTTAGCGTCCCGCGCGCACGCCCGGTAAAACTTGCCTAGCGAGCTATTGGCCCACCAGGTGGCGACCGGGGCTGCCTGAGGCTGCGGCCCGCATTCCGTCTGACAGGCCGGCTCCGGCCCGCACGTGGAATAGTCGTGCGTCTGGGCCTGAAGAGCCGTAACGCCGGCCAAGACCACAAAAATCATCAGTGCAACGGATAGGGATCGTGAAGACATGGGCCGATTCCCTCATTCAAGCGACTATGGAACCTGAAAAGGGTATCGGCACACAGGCGTACCGCGACCGTGAAATACCGTTGAAAGACGCAGAGTCTTCCTGGTTTGCCTATTGTCCCCGCATTGTCGGGAGCATCTCACGAATCATCGTGATCGCCGCCGGGCCCACTAGCACAACGAAAATGCCCGGGAAAATAAACAACACCAGCGGAAAGATCAGTTTGACGGCCGTCTTGGCGGCCTTTTCCTCGGCCAATTGCCGTCGCCGGACCCGCATCGAATCGCTTTGCACGCGCAGCGCCTGCGCGACGCTCGATCCGAACTTGTCGGCCTGAATGATCACGCCGACAAGACTGCGGACGTCGCTTACCCCGGTTCGGACCCCCAACTCGTGAAGAACCTCGTTGCGAGGACGTCCCATTTGAAGTTGAAGGTTGGCCAGACCGAATTCCTCGGCAATGATCGGATAGATCTTCTTCATTTCTTCGGAGACCTTACGCATCGCCTGATCGAGACCCAGACCCGCTTCCACGCAAACGACCATCAGGTCCAACGCATCGGGCAAGCCGAGAAAAATCGCTTGCTGACGACTCTTCGCAATCAAAAACAGAACGATCGACGGCAGATAAAACATGAGCACGGCGGGCAACACCAGACCGACCAGCGCTTTCTCGTTGATGTGTTCCGCGCGCAGCAGCATGATGCCGCCGATGCCCAGCCCGACCAGCAGGCCGATGAACTTCAGCCCAAGAAAAACGGTGCTGGCCGTCTCGCCTCGGAACCCGGCGTTGGCAAGTCGCGTCTTGAGCCGATCGACCGTCTTTTTGTCCTGGGACTGGAGAGGCTTGGCCAGGGCGGGCGCGGCGCTCTGAATCACCTGGCTCATTCGCTCCGACTTCTTTTTCGCGGCTCCCTGTTCCCGGGCACGCTGCGACCCGGGATGCCGCAGTTCGTCAAGGCGTTCGGCGGCGCGCGAATGGCCGCCGCCGATCAGACCGAACGCCCACCAGGCGAACGCCCCGATGCCGATGAAAACGGCCAAAGGTATGAGACTCTGGAACGAAATGACGCCGGCGGCAAGGATCACGGCTCGCTACACCTTAATATTGACGATTTTGCGAATGACCAACGCCCCGAGTATCTGCAAGACAATCGCGCCGGCAAGCATCTTCTTGCCCAGTGGATCCGTCAGCAAAAGCGAGATATAGTCGGGATTCATCTGGTAGACAACGACGAACAACAGAACCGGCAAAGCCAAAAGCACGATGCCCGACAACCGGCCTTCGCCGGTGAGCGCTTGGACCTGCCCCCAAATGGCGAATCGCTGGCGGACCAGCGAACCAATTTTGTCGAGAATTTCCGCCAGATCGCCGCCCGTCTGACGTTGTAGCACGACGGCCGTGCAGAAAAATTTCAGGTCCAGGTTGGGAATCCGCTGGCACATGGAATTCAGCGACTCGTCCAACGGAATGCCCAGGTTCTGCTCCTCGAAAACGCGGCCGAACTCGATGCCGATCGGAGGGCCCATCTCCTCGGACACCGCGTTCAGTCCCGAGGCCAGGCTTTGACCGGCCCGCAACGAGCGAGCGAGCATTTCCAATGCGTCGGGCAACTGCACCGCGAAGGCCTTGAACCGCCGCCGCCGCCGCAGGATGAGCCACAGAAGCGGCAAGAAGGCCATCACCAGCGCGGTCACGGGGATCAGCGTCAAGTTCACGCCGATGATCACGCCCGCGCCGCCGCCGACCACGGCCAACACGCCCGATATCGTCATGAATTGCGCAACGGTCATCGAAGTGTCGGCTTGTTCAAACAACCGATCGAACCCGCGGACGCTTCCAAGAATTCTTTCGAGAACGCTCGGGCGGTTCTCGAGCGGCTGGCTCAAAATGCTCGCCTGCGAGGCAAGCTTCTCCTTGGCCAACGCGGCGCTGCTCAGTCCGGTCATGATGTTCAGCCGGTCCTCGATCTTCGTGGCCGGCTTGTCGCGCATCAACAGCGCGATTCCGCCCACCAGCGTGGAAACGGCGACGAACGTGGCAGCCGCGATCAATAGGGTAGACATGGTCGCTCTCTTAGTCCTCCAGCATCACGCGTTCGCGGAAAGCGCTGGCGGGCAGCCGCACGCCGGCCGATTCGAGCCGCGCCATGAACGTCGGACGAATGCCCGTCGCCACGAACTGGCCGTGGGCTCGGCCCGTTTCGTCGATCCCCATCTGATCGAAACGATAGATGTCCTGCATGACAATGGTGTCTTGCTCCATGCCGACGATTTCGGCGATGGCCGTGATTTTGCGCGGCCCGCCCTGCAAACGGTTCGTCTGGACGATCAGGTCGATGGCGCTGGCGATCTGCGAACGCATGGCCTTCAGCGGCAACTCGAACCCGGCCATCATGATCATGGTTTCGAGCCGGGCCAATGCATCGCGCGTGGTGTTGGCGTGCAACGTCGTCAGCGACCCCTCGTGGCCCGTGTTCATCGCTTGAAGCATGTCGAGACTCTCGGGTCCGCGGCATTCGCCGATGATGATCCGTTCGGGCCGCATGCGCAAGGCGTTTCGCACCAAGTCCGTCGCCTTGATTTCGCCCTTGCCTTCGATGTTCGAGGGGCGGGTTTCAAGACGCACCACGTGCTCTTGCTGAAGCTGGAGTTCGGCCGCGTCCTCGATCGTGATGATGCGGTCGGTGTTGGGGATGAAGCTCGAAAGCGTGTTCAACAACGTCGTTTTGCCGGAGCCCGTGCCGCCGGAAATGATGATGTTCAAACGCGCCTTGATCGCCCCTTCCAGCAGCATGACCATCTCGGGCGTGAACGCCTTGAGGTTCAACAGATCCTCGAGTTTCAACGGGCTCGTGCCGAATCGCCGGATGGAAACCGCCGCCCCGTCCAACGCCAAGGGCGGAATGATCGCGTTGAAACGCGACCCGTCCAACATGCGGGCATCGACCATCGGGCAGGTCTCGTCCACGCGCCGACCGACCTTCGAAATGATCCGGTCGATGATCTGCATCAAGTGGTTGTTGTTGCGGAACGTGACCTTCGTCTTTTCGATCTTGCCTCGACGCTCCGCGTAGACGCTCTTCGGGCCGTTGATCAAAATATCGCTGATCGTCGGGTCTTTGAGCAGCACTTCGAGCGGCCCCAGGCCGAACGTCTCGTCGAGCACCTCGTCGATCAGCCGCTCTCGCTCGTTGCGGTTCAACAGTGTGTCTTCGGTGTCGCACAAATGTTCGACGACCAGCCGAATCTCGCGCCGCAACACCTCGCCTTCCAGTTCGCCGACGCGCGTCAGGTCCAGCTTGTCGACCAGCTTGCCGTGAATGCGCTGCTTGAGAGCTTCGAAATCGGCTTCTTTCGATTCGCCCGGCCGAGGCGCCGTGACGGATTTCATGGTGTTCATCGTTGTCTTTGCGTCGCTGTCTGAGGGGTGTCGATTGCGGCGAGTCGCGCGGACCGAGGGGTAACGTCGGCCGGTCTCCTCGCCGGGAGGCCCAATTGCCCTAGCAAACATAGCTTACGTAAATGCCCGCTGAACCAACACCCATGGACGGTTTGTACGGATTTTACGGCTTTCGCCCGCCGGGCCGCGTTTTGAAAAATCGGCTTGCCACACAACCGGTCCGCGCGGCATAATCCGAGCATGGATTTTTGAAAAGCCCTTCGGAATGCGTGCAACCGTTCACGCCCAGGGGACAGGCTCCTTTTTCGGTCCGGTTGGCGCGGCGCTCCAGATACGCTTGGCGGCCGAAAAATGTGCCTGTCCCCTTTCGAACCGGAGGGACAGTACCCCGTGAACGGTTACGGAATGCGTTCCAAATGAAAAACTTCGCGCGCAAAGAGCCGGCTCGTTTCGTCGATGGAACGATCGACGGCGTGATCGTCACCGCCCTCACCTCCTACGTCGACGACCGCGGATGGCTCGCCGAACTCTTTCGCCGCGACGAAATCGACCCGGACCACCTGCCCGTCATGGCCTACGTCAGTCAAACGCGGCCCGGCACGACGCGCGGCCCCCACGAACACCGCGAACAAACCGACGTGTTCGCGTTCTTGGGCGACGGCCGGTGGCGGCTGTGGCTGTGGGACGTCCGCGCCGACTCGCCCACCTGGGCATGCCGCCAGCGAATCGACATCGATCCGGAAAATCGCCTGCGCGTCGTGGTGCCCCCGGGCGTGGTCCACGCCTACCGCAACACCGGCACGACGCCGGCGTGCGTGTTCAACGCGGCAAACCGACTCTACGCCGGCGAAAGGCGACTATCCCCCGTCGACGAGATCCGCCACGAAAACCGAGCGGAAAGCCCCTTCACGCTTGATTGACCCACCGTACTCATCTCGCTTTGCGAGATGGATACGCGATCACTTGTTCGGCCAGAGATTCAACAGCCGCCCGAGACCCGCCTTCGCCGCGACGGGTGAACCGGCGGGCAACGCGGTTCGCTGCGAGCCTTCCAACGCCTCGGCCAACGCGACGATCGACTGCGTAATGCCCGCCTTGGGCGCTTGCTGCACCAGCGGCACGCCGTTGTTGCAGACCTCGATCATCGTTCGATAGTCGTTGGGCAACTGCCAGTAAATCTCTCGGCCGATCGTCTCCTCGGCCTTCTTCAAGGTGATCTGTCCCTGTTCCAGCCCAACCCGGTTCACCACCACGCGAACCTTGTCGGCCATCCCTTCCATCTCCTTGAACGAAGCCATGAGCCGCACCAGATTGCGCAAACAGGGAAGATCGAGCTGAATGACCAGCAATACCTGGGTCGCCGAGGTCAAGGCGACCATGTCGATCGCGCTATACGCCTTCGACAAATCGAGAATGACGTGACTGAAGCTGGCCCGCAGAAGCCCGATGACCCGTTGAACGTCCTCCGGCGTGATTAGCGAAATGTCTTCCAGATGGACCGGCCGCGGAAGCAGGTAAAGTCCCGATGAATGCTTGGTCAGCGACCGCTTCAACAACGTGAAGTCAAGCCGCGTGACGTTCTGCGAAACGTCCACCAGCGTGTGCTCGGGAATGGCGTCCAGTTGCACGTCGGCGTCGCCCAGGCATAGATCGAGATCCACCAGCGTAACCGTGTTGCTTTCCTTTTGGGCCAACGCGCAGCCGAGGTTCACCGCGAGGCTCGTCGTGCCCACGCCGCCCGCCACGCCGGCCACCGCAATGACCTGGCTTCCGCGCGTCCGGCTGTCGCTTCGGCCGAAACGACGCTCGCTGATCCGCCCCAACGCGCTCACCAAATCCTCGATCCGCACCGGCTGGGTCAAAAACTCCTTCGCCCCCGCGCGCATCGCCTGAAGAATCACGTTGCCGTCGGTCGACGAACTCACGACCAGCACCGCGCAGTCCGGGCTGGACTCGTTCAGCGCGCTGACCAGCTTCAACGCCTTGTCCGGATCCGAGTCGATCGCCACCAGGCCGATGTCGGGATGGGTCTGCGTCACCACGTCGGCAAAGAACTCGTAACGCGAACACTCGGCCTCGAGCCAGACCGCGTCCATCCCCAACAACATCTTCTTCAAGGCGTCGCGAGTCGAGTCGTTGGGATCAACGATCGCTAGTCTCAGAACGTTACTCATCGTCAGTGCGTCACCACGGCTGCCATGCGGTTGTATCGATACCAGAGACCGCGAGAGGAGGGCGGTTCCCGGCGGCATGCGCGCCACTCACGCGCCGTGCTTCGTCGTTTTCGATAGCACGTCGGCATAATAGGGCCATGCCACCCGACCCCAGAGCGTCCTCCGGACCTCGCGCGGCTCTCCGATACCCTACCTTAGCATTCCGTATCCCACGCTGCCCTTGAATCCCGGAAGCGGTTTGGGACCGCCCGGATTGACGCTGTCCGTGGGAACGCTCGGATTGGGCCGATTGTATCGCGTCCGCTGGGCCGTGCGGGGGGATTCCCTCGAAAGATCCGGACCTTGCGACCGCGCCGACGTCGGAACCACCGACGAGCCCGCCGCCTCCGGGACTCCCTGGGGTTCGGTAACCATGCCCGGCATCGCCTCGCGCTCTCCGCCGCAAGGCGCTTGGCACGGACCGCCGTTCATGCCCGGCTGCTCCCCACAACGAGGAACTTCAATGAATCCCTTCATGTACAGCTCACAGTCGTTCGGCTCCGTTGTGAACATGCCCGGACCGCACGGCGGGAGTTGTTCGGGATTGAGCGGTTCGACCAGCTCGGGCGTCACGAGGATCAGCAATTCAATCTCGTTGTTTAGATCCTCGTCCCGTCGAAACGCCACGCCCAGGTAGGGAATTTCGCTCAGCCAGGGCAGGCCGCGGCGCTGCGACTCGATGCGGTTCTGGATCAAACCGGCGATCGCCAGTGTCTGGCCCGCCTTCATTTCGACGCCTGTCTCGACCTCGCGCTCGTCGAAGGCGTAAATCGTGTAACCCTGATACTGAATGCTCCGCCCTGCGTTGATGTCGCTCACCTTGGGACGCACTTCCAGCCGGATCATGCCGTCGCCCAGGACAATGGGCACGAAGTCGAGCTGCGTGCCGTACTTCTTATATTCCACCGTGACCGTGCCCAGGCTCTGGGGAACCAGCGTCGGCACGCTGCCGCCCACCAGGAACGAAGCCGGTCGCCCGCTGATCGTGACCAGATTAGGCTCCGCCAGAATCTTCAGCATCTTGTCCTCGCGCATCGCCTCCAGAAGGCCGAAGAACGAGTTGTCGCCGCTGAACACCTGGAAATTAAGCAAATCCGCGTGGACGTTCTTCCCGGCCACGTTCGAGGCCACCGTCTTTTCCACGTCCACCGGCAACAAGCCGCTGATCCCCGAGGTGACCATGTCGCCCGAGGTCAGTTGAGCAAAGTCGAAACCCATCTTCCGCAGCTTCGTCCGCGAAACCTCCATCACCTTCACGTGCAACAACACCTGCTGCACGCCGCTGACGGTAATGTTGTTGATGACCTTCGGGTAGTATTCCTCCGCGATACGGATCACCTGGGGGACGTGTTCGGGCTGATCGACCACCCCGCTGATGCGCACGCTGTTGCCCACGGTCGTCACGGTGAACGAAGCGTTCGGAAACTCCGACTTCAGCACCTCGGCCAATTCCCGCGCGTCGCCGAAGACCACCACGTCAACGGTGTAAATCTTCTTGTCCTCGGTCCACAGGTTGACTTGGGTGATCCCCGGCTTCTTGGCCGAGACCTGTATCTGATTCGGCGAGAGCGGAACCAGTTGCAACACGTCGGGATTGTTGACCTGGGCCTGGGGAATCTTCTGGTCCAGCGTCAGGATGCGGCTCGTGTTGACGATCATCTCCATCCGCTCCGAAGCGTTTTCCAGCTTCCGAACGATGGATGGATTCTGCAACGTCTGCGTCTGCGCTCGAACCTCGCGCGCGGCCGACAACGTCATCGCCGCGACAACCAGGAAAATCGCCCACCGCGTTCCCGTCGAAAGAAATCGACGGATCGATCGGATTCGCCCTTGGAAGAGGCTGCTTGCGGCACGTGAAATCGTGCCCGGATCGATAGGCTTGAACATCGTCGTGCTTCCTTGCGCGAGATCCCCCACGGGGGACGTTACATCCATGTTATTCGCTGGGTTCAACCGGAACGGGCTGGCTCGGGGTGGAAACCTCGGGCTGCGGCTCCACGCCGGAATCCGTCGCCTGGGGAGAAACCACGGGCGGCGTCATCGGCGGCGCCGGCGGCATGATCCCCTCCCCAATGCGCCACATATGCTCGCCCGACGGATCGATCGATTCTTCCATGATCACGTCGCTTAAGTCCGAGCCGGTCAGTATCCGCATGTTCCACATGAACTGCGACAGCTCGACCGCGGGCGCGGCGGCCGCCGCAGGCGTTTTCTTCGGCTTCATGCCGTTCAACAGGCCCAAGAGCCCGCCCGGTCCGCTCGGATTCGTTCCGTCCGGCAGCGTGCTTCCTTCCATGATCCGATCGCCAACCTCGGTCTTGCCCAACAGTTCCTGCGGCGTCTTGCCGGGCGTTGCGACCAGTTCCTCGTTGCCCGGCGGACGCATCGTCAACTGAACCTTGCCTAATTGCTGCGCCAAAACAAGCGTCTCCGCTTGCGGAGGCGTCACGAGCAGTTGAATCACTTTGGCGTGGATCGTGTCTTCCTCATTGCCCTTGGTGTCAGGCTTGAAAACGTCGTCCACCGCGAAAACCTTGATGTCCTGCAATATCGTCTGCGTGCGGCTCTCGGGCACGCCCCGCTGGGCGTTCTGCATGACGTGAACCAGCACGTCCACTCGGTCGCCCGGTTGGATCAGCCCCGCCCCGCTTACCATGTCCACCTTGACCCCCACCACCCGCAAACCCTTGGGAATGTAGTCGGCGGCGGTGCTGCGGGTGAACCCTTGGCCCAGCAGCTTCCGCTCGCGGATGGGCTCGCCCTCGTAGATTTCGTCGCGGGCGCGGCAACCTTCAACCTTGGAGATCTCGCCGAGGGAATCCTCCGGGGCCTTCTCCGTGGGCCACGGCTCGACCTTGACCATCTGTGGGGTGATCAACTCGCCGGGTGCAATGTCCTTGGCCGCCACGATGATCGATCGCATGGCGCCCGATTGAACGGTCGTCTTGGCGTCCTTGTTGATGACCTGGGTCACGCCGATCGCGGCTACCAGTCCACATCCGAGGGCCAGCACGAGCAAAATGGCTGATTTCGACCGCATGGGTTCCCCCCCGCGTCACGTGTTTTTCAAAAATCCACGCCAACCCGAAGCGCAAGCGAGGGCTAGTTTCCCCATCCCTCGCTTGCGCTTCGGGTTAGTGGGCATCGCCCACCATGCTTCACCGCCCTCGTCTACTGCACCCGCTCGGTGCGCATCACCGTCGACGCGCTCAGTGTCTTTCCCGCAAAGTACTTCGACGTGGGCAGCCAACTCACCTCACTGTAAGGCACGGACACCGTGACGTTGATCACGTCGCCGTACTCCGCCGTCTGCGGATTCATGGTGGTGCCCGTCTCGTCGAGGATCTGAACGGTCGCGCCGTCAATCCCCGCCGACTGAAGCACGTCTTCCACTCGTTGCGTCACCATGGCCGTAATGTTGTCTTCGGGCCGGGCGGGTAAAACCGCCAACCGCGCGCCTTCCCGCGAAGCGTTCGTGATGACCTGTTGTACCATGATCGCACGGCCCACCTCGATCATCCCGAGGATCATCAGGAAAAACACGGGCGCAACAATGGCGAACTCGACCGCCGCAGCGCCTCGTCGATGTTTTCGGCAGGACCGACACACTTTCTCCACTTTGAAAGTCGTTTCAGCGGCCACTTCCGTCACCGGCAAGCCGCCGGTCACCAAAAAGAGGTTGCAGAATGGCAATTTGGGATGTTTCATAGCAACAATCCAATGCAGGCAAAATAGGCAATTGTGCCGATCGCAATAGGAATTCCATAAGGCAACAGCATCATCGAGCTCTTGCGTTCCGCCGCAATGGTGGAAAGCTGGCCCGGATCGCGGATGACCATGATCTCACCCACGATGGCCCAAAATTGGCCCGCGTGGTGCAAAATCTTCTTCGAATAAATCACCATGCCCACGGCGATGAGTCCGCCAATGACGGCCGAGAAACAGAAGGCGTAAAAAGTAACCCAACCCCATACCCAGGCCCCCACGCCGGCCAGCAGCTTGACGTCGCCCGCGCCCATGCCGCCGATGGCGTACAAAGGCAACAGCAACCCCAAGCCGACCACGGTGCCGATCAAACTGGCGACCAGTCCGCTCCAGCCAAACAGCCAGGCGCTCGCGGCCCAACCGGCGAAAACCATCGGAAAAGTGATCCAGTTGGGGACCTTCAGTTTCCATCCGTCGATCACGGCCGCCGCAATCAGGATGACGCTGACCAGAATACACACGCCCGGCGTCGTCGCCATTGGGCTGTCCACGCTCCATTGCTCAAACATTCGCGGATCTCCGTCGTTTGCTTCTCAACTTGCCTCGTGATGGGTTTCTTTGATCTAGGGCGGGGACTGTCCCCTTCGCCCCCGGGAAAGGTTTCCCTTTCGCGCCGGTTTCCAAGGGGATCAGCCCCCAAGGTTCCCCTATATCAACTCTAGGTTAAAAAAATGCCCCTCGATGCCCGATCCGCGGGCATCGAGGGGTTCCATAGTCGTCGCGTCCGGCGGCTCCCCCGGCAACGCGCCGGGGCAGCCTGACGCCACAAGCAGCGGTTAGGTTCCGCCGCCGCCGGCCAGTTCATTCGAGACCGTCGTGAATCGGTCCGAGGCGCCCGTACCCAGGGTACGAATCGCTCCCAAGCAGACCACGATGATCAGGGCCAACATGACGGCATACTCAACCGCGGTTGGGCCATCTTCCGAAACGAGGAAACGGTGCACATTCTTCACGAGCGACTTCATCAGGATTCCTCCTTTTCAGCGAGCCCGCGGCGGCCAAGACTCGGCCGAGCGCAAGCCCGTGACCAACTTGTGTAGGACGGACGGGTACGTCGCCAACCTTTCGGCCGACGCCGGCCTGAAATGTGCCCGCCCGAACCCAACGAAACAGGGAAAAGTCGCCTCTCTCTCGCACAACGCCGAAAACGTATCTTTTCGGCAACCCGGCTGCCGACCGCTTTCACGGCCGGCCCTAGGCTTTGCGTCCCAGCCTTGCGACTGGTTTGCCTTTGTCGAAGATCGAGACATCAGGCCTTACCAGTAGAGAGGGGCCGGGGCCGGACCTGACGGTCCGGTAATTCCCCAGTCGCCTCTACCGTGGAAACAAAACCTCGGTTTATGGCACGTTGGCCGCAAACCGCGTCTGCCTCCACTGTGAAACCTAGGTCAAGAACGGCCCATGTCAAATGAAAGACTTTAGGGTAAATCGTAGGTAGGGAAAGAAAATGCCGGTTGTGCGAATAATCACAACAACGGTAACGGTCGTGACGCAAGTGACGATCAGAATGCCCTCAAACAGGCTTCCCCCACGCCGCCACGAATCCCTTCCCGCACTTGCCGCATTTCATCCGTTGGCCGAGATACTTCTGCGCCATGTTGCTGAGCGTCCCGCACTCGGGACATGTTACGTGAAATGGCCGTATCTCATTCCCCAAGTCTTTCCAAACGAACTCAGGCACGCCCGACAGCACGACGTCCTCCGGTTGAAACGTCGTCAGCAGTTCTTCGGTGAGCGGAACAACGTCGATAATCCGGTTCGCCAGTCGCCGAATCGCCACTTCGAACGCGTTGCGGACCGCCCGCCCGTTGCCGAAATGCTCGTCGCGGTGGTCGAACCACCATTGGAAACCCAAGAGCAACTTGGCCCGAACCGTCGGCGGAATGACGTAACGATTTTCTTCGCAAAAAACCTCGAAAATCTGTCCCAACTCGACGGGCGAGTAGTCGGGAAACGTGATGTGGTGGTTGAATCGCGAGGAAAGTCCCGGATTGCTCCGCAGCAGGCGGTCCATCGGCTCGGGATAGCCGGCCAGCACCACGACCAGCCGCCGGCGATCGTCTTCCATCCGCTTCAACAAAATCCCCACCGCCTCGCTGCCGTAGGGATCCTCGCCGCCCTCGGCCGCCAGGCTATACGCCTCGTCGAGAAACAGAATGCCGTCGAGCGCTTCGTCGATCTTCTTATTCGTCTTGACCGCCGTCTGCCCGGCGTACTCGGCCACCAGTCCCGACCGATCGATCTCGACAACGTGGCCTTGCGCCAAAATGGCCAGCGCCTTCAAAATGCGTCCGACCAGCCGGGCCACCGTCGTCTTGCCCGTGCCCGGATTGCCCGAGAAAACCATGTGCAGGCTCAACGGCGTCGTGGGCAGTCCCACTTGTTCCCGGTGCTTCTGGACCCTGAGAAAATTGGCCAGCGTGCGGATTTCCTGCTTGATCGTGCGGATCCCGATCAGGTCGTCCAGTTCGTCCAACACGTCTTCGAGCGTTTCGAGTTGGACGGCCCTTGCCTCTTGTGGTTTCGAGGCGGTTGCCAGCGCGAACCGGCCGTGGGCCCCGGAGGCCTCCGAGGACAACACCTCGACCGCCTGAGCGCCGGCGGCCGGCGGCGATCCGTCGGACGCGGCCCGATAGGAATAGTCGATCGGCTCCAACCGCAACCCGTTCTGCAAGACGTCCTGGATTTCGAGCAGATGGGCCCGGATGTCGGTCAGCGCGGCGGTCTCGGCGGCGGCAATCTGCCCGTCTGCTTTCGCCAGAAGCTGCGCCGCGCGCATCACGACGGAGTACAGCTCGCCAATGCGGCTTCGCAGCGGGTCGATCGTGTCAAACGGCCGGAACAAGGTGTACCACTGGATCGTGGCCGCCTGCCGCGTGACGTGCAGCAGCGCGTCGCGGAGCGACTGGCCCGATAGCCGCTGATTCCACAGGTGCTCGAACAAGACGGCCGCGTACTGTTCCTCGGCCGGGCTCCATCGCTTGTCGGCGTTGGCCACCGTCACGAAAATTTTGGCCAACAGCCCGCGGTGCAGATCCTCCATTAACTCGACGAACTTCCCAGGATCCCCCTCGATCAGTTGAGGATATTCCCGCACGCACCGCCGGGCACTGTCCACATAGAGATTCCGGCAGTCGGCCAGCGCCTGCTTGAATTGCGCGATCAAAGGTGTTTGCAGGGGTGAAACCATCACGGACGGCCCGAATACGGCAACCTTTCGTAGGGTGGGCACCGCCCACCAAATGACTCAGTCCGTCTCGGCCGCATCCTTTTTCGCATCATCCGATCCGGGCAGGGTAACCGTCAACCGGGGCAACTCCTCCTCGGCCTTTTCGATCTCGGTCTTCTCGACCGCCGGTTTATCGGCATTTTGCTTGCCGGATTCGGGGTCTTTCATTCCCGCCAGCAGAACCACCGCGCCCACCACGGCACATACCAGCGGCACGGCGAAAATCTTACTCCACTGGAACTTGCCGCCCGCCGAGCACTTGTCCATCACGACACCAGCCAATTGGGTACAGAGAAACAGAGAAAGGCCTGCTTGCACGAAGAAAATCATCCCTTGTGCCGAGCCGGCCATTTCTGGTGGGGCAATGGTGCCCGTGTAAATTTGTCCCGCAATGATGAAAAAGACATAGGCAAAACCGTGAAACGCCTGAACCGGTATGATGAGGCCGGGCGACTTGCTCCGCACGTAGACCAAGAACAAGAAGGCCCAGCAAAACGCGCCGACGGCTAGCGTGACCGTGGGCCCGAGCATCCCAGGCTCAAACACGCCTTGCTCATTCGCGGTTCCGAAGAACCGTTCCAGCAGGAACCAAGTGGCCAATGCCTGGACCGCCTGGGCAATGGCCATCACGGCCGAGACGTTTTTGCCTTTGATGCCGATGTCCTGCATGAAAGGAGCGGAACCAAGAAAATAGAACTGCTGCATGCCCGCCACGACCAGCATGACGGCCATGAAGACCACGAAGCTCGGAATCTCGAACAACGCCAGTGCGTCGAGAATGTTCGTGCCTTTCGCAAACGGCGTGATTGGTTGAATAAGGCAGCATGCGAACATGATCAACGAGGCTACGGCCGCCAACACGAGACAGTCGCCTCCGCCCCCTTCGACCTTGCGGAGATTACGAAGACCGGCCAGCAGATAGCCGACCAAGGCCCACGCCACCGGCGCCCAGATGAAAACACCGCCCATGCCGAATCCGCCGTCGACATGATGGGCAAGCAGAAGTTTGTTCACCAACGGCAAGGTCGCTGCATAGCAAAGCGACCATCCGAACATCGCAAAAAATAGGCCCCAGAACTTTTGCTGTTTGGCCGCGACAAACAGCAGGATCGCTCCGACCAAATGACAGCCGGCCATGAGCCACTTCGCGTCGATTTGCGAATCCGAAAGCCAGCCGGCAATGATCGGCGTAATCATGCTCGCCAGCGGCAGCGTCGCGTAAATCCAGCCCGTCTGTTTGCCGGTCATCTTCAACGGGCCCAGGCATCGAGCGGCCAAGACGGGGCACCACGCGCCCCAGACGGCGAACTCGAAGAACATGAGGAGACTCAACTGAACGTAGAGATTTACGTCGAATTCCATGGCCGCCTCCTTGATTGTGAGAAGAACCAGAATAGGTCCATTTTAAGCAAATCCCCGCCCTGGTAAAAGGGGACTGGCTCCGTCGCCTCAACATACTCATCACTACCAATACAGCTTCCGGCGACGGTGCCTGTCCCCTTTTGCGACGAGTCATCCACGCGGTTCACGGAAAAAGGGGGACAGGCACCGTGGCCGCGGCGTTTTTTCCACTGCCACGGCTGCTTGGCTACGGAGCCAGTCCCCCTTTTTCCGCCTCACGCCGCCGCCGGTCTCGACAGATCGAACAGCCCAAGCACTTCCTCCTGGGTCAGTCCGCGGCGGCTCCGGTGCTCGATGTCCGAAAAGATCGTGTCGAACATCTCGCGTTTTTCTTCCAGAATACGGTTGATCCGCTCCTCGATCGTGCCCAGCGCGAGCAGCCGAGTCACTGTGACAGGCCCGGCCGAGCCGATTCGGTGGACCCGATTGATGGCCTGGTCCTCGACGGCCGGGTTCCACCACCGGTCGAACAGGAAGACGTAGCTGGCGAACTGGAGGTTCAACCCGACGCCGCCCGCCCCATAGCTGACCAACAGGACGTGTGCCCCAGGATCTTCGCGGAACCGCTGCAGAACCCGATCGCGATGCTTCGGCGGAGTCTGGCCGTGGTACTCCAGAGGGCCGAACCGCTGCAACGGCCCGTGGAGTCGCTCGAGCGTCTTGACCCATTGGCTGAAAACAATCGCCTTACGCCCGCTGTCGGCGACTTCTTCGAGGTCGGCTTCGAGCCGTTCGAGTTTGGCGCTGGCCCCGGTCGCCGGATCGAAGTTGCAAATCTGCTTGAGCCGCAAAATCAACTCGAAAACATGTTGGATCGTCATTCGGCTGCCCAATTCGCTCAGGTGGACGACGCCCTCGCTCTCGGCCCGATGGTAGGCGACCTGCTGCTCGGGCAGAAGTTCCAATTCGGCGTCGCGGAACAGCTTGGGCGGCAGATCGGCGAGCACGGCGTCCTTGGTCCGCCGCAGGATGTAGTCGCTCACCGCGCGGCCCATCCGCCGGGGCTTCATTTCCGACGACAGGCTGCCCGGCGCGAGAAACTCGAAAATGCCGACCAGATCCTCGGGACTGTTTTCGACGGGCGTGCCGGTCAGGGCCCAGCGACGTCGCGCCCGAAGACGTCGGACCGCCTGGCTCGTGGCGCTGTGGCGATTTTTGATACGCTGAGACTCGTCCAACACAACCAGATCAAACGACAGGGCCGGGTCGTTCCCGCCCAGCACGTCCTCATCGCGGTGCAATAGTTCATAATTAGCGATTTTCACGGGCACATCGTCCAGCCGCCACTGCCAGTGCCGCCGCGACTGGGGGCCTTCGATCACGAGGGTCGGAATCTCCGGGGCCCACATGGCGAATTCCCGTTGCCAGTTGGTCACCAGCGACTTGGGGCAAATCAGCGCGACCCGGCGGATTTCGCGACGATGGAACAACAGCCGGATGGTCGCGGTGGCCTGCATGGTCTTGCCCAGCCCCATCTCGTCGGCCAGCACGGCCGCCTGACGCGGATAGAGAAACGCAATGCCCTCATACTGATACGGAAACGGTTCAAAATGAAATCGCAACGACCGCTCGGCCAAGAGCGTTTCCAACGGCGGCTGAAGCACGTAGCTCAGGCGGTCCTGGAGTTTGATCACGTCGTCCGGCGGTCGGATGCGCGTCGAGGAAACGGCATGCCTTGCCGGTTCTTCGCACGATCGTCCCGAATCATTACCAGCCGATGGGATGACCGACCAGGAACCGGGAGACTCGTCGGCCGAATTTTCGTCGAAACGGAAGCCGCGCACTTGCGGGGGACGGCCGACGCCAACCGGCACCGAAATCACGTTCGGCCGTGCCTGGCACAAAGCGACCGACGTCACGGGGACTTCGCTCGTTCGAATAGACCGGTCGAACCATTCGCCGCCCCACGTCTCGACCCGCGACTCCAGGTCAACCCGGCACACGGCCGGCGCACTGTCCGGACGCCAAGCCAAGCCGGTCACCGGATCGATCGTCCAATCGCGAGTGGGAGGCATGGCGGATCAGCCTCCGGCTCGTCGGGCTTCTTCAATCGCCTCGCGTATCCGCACAAAAGGCTCGGCCAAGTCGAACGACTCGGCCAGCGGAGCGAGTCGCTGGACGATCGCGGCCACTTCATCATCATCGGCCTGGGCACGTGCCGCCAGCCGGTTGC
>DATECS010000093.1:0-13094 GCA_035286785.1 Thermoguttaceae bacterium
GTGGTCCAGTTGCGCAACGTCGTCGAGCGCCGCCGCGAACTGGCCGTGCTCCGCGCGGTGGGCCTGCGCAGCCGCCAGATCGCCTGGCTGGTGCTGGCCGAGAATGGATTTTTGTTGATCGCCGGTCTCGCCTGCGGCGTCATGGCGGCGGCCGTCGCGGTGTTGCCTCATCTGCTCTCCGGCGACGCATCGGTGCCCGTCGCCTCGCTGGCCGGCACGCTGGCGATCGTGCTCCTCGTCGGCTTGGTCGCCAGCGCGCTGGCCGTCCGCGCGGCGGTTGCCTCGCCGTTGCTGGAAGCGTTGCGCGAGGAGTAGCACGAGCATAAGGGACATTATCAAGCCGTCTGCCCGCCCGTCAACTCATGCTTGGCTCGATGGATGAGGTGAAGGATCAGCACCAAAAGGACGAGCATGCAGATAACCAACGCCACGCCGAGGATGCCTGCCCCGCCGCGCGCATTATACGCCATCACACTCACCACCAACACAAGACCCATCAGCGCCACATAGGCGATTCGACGATGGGAGGCGCGCTGTGCGAGATCCGGGCGATTCCGCGTCGTCGCCAACTCCATCACGCCGCCCAGCAGAAACCACATCATCGCGCAGTCGATCACCATGTCCAGGCAACCGAGCGCAACGGCGGCATCACGACGCAACGCATAACCAATGAGAGAGAAAACACACAAGGTGCCGCTCGGGTGCCACTGGGCTCTGCCAGTTCTATGCTGCCCGAGACCTCTTGTCGCTTCACGATACCGGTTCGGAGAACCGGTGCTACCCAGTTGTTCCGCGTCGAGCAGGCTCGACGGCTAACATACTGCCGGCTGCCCTCTGCCCTCTGCCTACTCCTTCGCTGCCGCCGGCGACGCGGTCACGAGCACGTGATTGCCCAGGTACTTCTTCGCCACGCGAACGACGTCTTCTAGCGTCACGGCCCGAATTCGTTCGTCGAACGACTTGTCGTACTCATAGCCCAGGCCGTAGAGGTCGTCCACCGCCGCTTGCATGGCTTGCTCGCCGATCGTCGTGTTTTCCTGGGCGTGCAGGGCGATGATCATTTCCACCGCGCGGTCGAATTCCTCCCTGGTGATCCCGCCCGATTTGGCTTTTTCGAGGTTTTTCTGAATTCGCTCGACCACTTCGTCCACCTTGTCGGGCCGCGTTTGGGCCACGACGACGAAGTAGCCCGGCACGGGCCCGGTCATTTGCGTGGCGTGGACGAAGTAGACGAGTCCCTCGCCGCGCAGCTCCTCGTGGAGCCAGCCGCCCGGGTAGCTATAGCCCGAGGTGATCGCGTCCAACACGGTCAGGGCGGCGTGATCCTTTTGGTCGAGGATTCCCGCGCCCGTGTAGCCCAGCATGACCATGCCGGTGGGCTTGCCGATCTGCTTGTGGCGGGCGACGTCCTTCGCAATCGCGTTGGGCCGGTCGAACGTGATGGGTGGCAACTCGGAATTTGCCTTCACGCCGCCGAACCCGCGGCGCACCGCGTCCAGGGCCTTGTCCGGGTCCACGTCGCCGAACACGGTGACGATCATGTTCTGGGCGGCGAAGTATTTGGCGTGATACGCGCGAAGATCCTCGGCCGTGAGCCGCTCGATGGTTTCCTTCTTGCCGCCTTCGACCAGGTGATAGGGCGAGTCGGCCGGCAGCGCGTCGGCGAACAGTTCCATGATTTCCGCGTGGGGACTGGCTGCGCGGCGCTCGATGGCGCCGAGGGCCAGCCGCTGAACCTTTTGGAACTGATCGTCGGGAAATGTCGATTCCGTGAAACACTCGGCGAACAGCGCGGCCGCCTTCGGAAAATCGGCGGCCAGCACCGTGGCGCTGCAGAAGAGCGTGTTGCGGCCCGAGCCCATCGAGAGCGACCCGCCGACCGAGTCGAAATAGGCGGCGATCTGTTCGGCCGTGTGCCGGGCGGTGCCCCGTTCGAGCATCGCGCCGACGAGCGTCGCGCGGCCGGCCGTGGCTTCGGTGTCCACGAGCGACCCGCCGAGCACGATGGCTCGAATGTTGACCATCGGCAGCCGCTTGTCCTGCTTGATGAGCACGCGGACGCCGTTTTTCAGCCGGATCGCGCGGATTTCGTTTTTCTCGGCAGTCTCTCCGGCCGCCGGCGGTTTCGGCGCGCCGCCCGGCGGCGCGATGATCACGCGATTGAGCCGCGAGGGCGTGAAGTAGCGCCGAGCCACGTCTCGCACCTGTTCGGCCGTGACTTTTTGAATATTTTCGACGTACTTCTTCTCAAACGCCGGATCGTCGGCCGTGATCAGACTATCGGCAAGCCCCTCGGCCGCCTGCTGGATCGTTTGCCGCGCGAAAACCAACTCGGCCGCTTTCTGATTTTTGGCCCGGGCCAACTCGTCCGGTCCGACCAATTCGTCGCGCAGCCGATAGACCTCGGCCAGCGCGTCGTCGCACGCCTGCTGCCACGTGTCGGGCCGCGCAATGGCGATCACGGCGAACATCCCTTTGACGTAGTGCGGCGTATGGCTCATCGACTGGACCATCAACGCCGACTGGTTCTCGTACTTGAGCTTCTTCACCAGACGCGAGCTTTCGCCTTGGCTGAGGATGTACGACGCAACGTCCAGCGCATAAAGATCCGGGTTCGACAGCTCGACCGTCGGCCAGGCCAGTATCATGTCGTAAGTGGCGCCCTCCATCTCGCGGACCGCCTCGCGCGGAGCGACCTGCTCGGGCTCCTCGACCATCGGCAGATACGTCTCGACGGCCCTGGGCGTATCTTTGAACGCCTTGGCCACTCGGTCGAGCACGTCATCGGTCTTCACGTCGCCGACCACGACGAACACCTGATTGTTCGGCACATAGCGCGATTTGTAGAACTCCACGCAGTCCTCGCGCGTCGCGCGGCGGAGCACGTCGAGGTAGCCGATCGTCGGATTGCGCGCGGGATGAGTCGTGTAAACAGTCTGCGAGAGCATCTGCCAAAGAACCCGCTGACGGCTCACCTCGCCGTCGGCCAGTTCGCGCTGGACCACGGCGAACTCGCGGTCGAACACGTTTTGCTCGAACACGATGTGCTGCATCTCGTCGGCCACCAGATCGATGCACTTCATCACGTGGCGGGCCGGACAGTCGATGTAGTAGAACGTCATGTCGGAACTCGTGGCCGCGTTCGACGCCCCGCCGAACGTGTCCACAATTTTCTTTTTCTCGTCGGCCGTGACCGTTTTCGTCGTCCCGCCCGAGACCTGATGCTCGAGCAGATGGCTCAGTCCCATGCCAAGCCACTTTCCTTCGAACGCTCCGCCCGTGTTCTTGACGTAGCATCGCACGGTGGCCACGGGCGCCGAGTGGTTTTCCTGGACGAGGATGGTCAGGCCGTTTTGCAGCCGCGCCAGGGTTACGCCGTCGGCAAGCGTCTCGCGCTGCACGAAAACCGGCGCGGAGGCCGGCGGTTGCTCGGCCGAAACGGCCGGAACCAGGGTCGGAAGCAATGCGATGCCGAAAAGGGAAACGAAAACAAGTCGAGCGAGCACGGTCATGGTTTTTTTGCCTTTTGCGTGAGAAAAAAATCGGCTATCCCGAAAATGACGCAGTTCCATTTTGACCGAAAGGGCCGCCGGGGGCTACCACTGTGCGGGTTCGGTGGAAAAGGGGGACTGGCTCCGCGGCCTAAATAGGCGAGGCAGTGCGAAAAACGCTGCGGCCGCGGTGCCTGTCCCCCTTTTCCGTGTAGTGCGTTGATGGTCCGTCGCAAAAGGGGACAGGCACCGTCGCCACGCACCGTATTGGCAGGGATACATTTCTCAAGGCGACGGAGCCAGTCCCCTTTTACGACTCCTGAACCCGCACGGTAAAACTACCGAAGGAACAAAAGCGACCTCTTTTGTGTTTCACCGCGTAGTAAACCGGGGAGATCCCGCGCCGTCGGGCTGGCCGGCAAGGGTGGGCGAATAGAGAGTCGAAAACCCCCCATTCGCGTGGATACTTGGCACCGATGTTTAGCTCCCTTGCCAAGATTATCCGTTTTAGCCCTACCAGCCCCACCGCCGGACCGCCAATGTTAGGCTTTAAGTCCAAGCTACTCTTGAGAATAGGGCAAGAACCGACTAAACAAGAAGGGATAGCTCCGCGTGCCGCTTGGTGGCGGTGGCCCGGAGAGCGTCTCGACTCGAATAATGGGTAGGGTGGGCACCGCCCACCAAAACACGACGACGCCAATACGGCAGGTCGCGGTGGGCGATGCCCACCCTACACGAAAGACAGGGCATCCTGGGACGGCGAATCCGACGGCATGAGCACCGAACAATCTCTCAATCCTGAACTGATCGAGCAAACCAAGCAGCAAATCCGCTCGCTGGTCGCCGAAATCTCACAACTCTCCCGAACGCCTGATATCTCGCCCGAGGAGTTCTACACCGAGTTCCTCAACCGCGTGGTCCAGGCGCTGGCCGCGGTGGGCGGGGCTGTCTGGATCCTCGAGGACGAGGGACGCCTGGCGCTGAAGTATCAAACTAACCTCCACAAAACGGGACTGCGCGACAACGAGGAAGGCCAACGCCAGCACAGCCGCCTGTTGAACCGCGTGATGAGCGGCGGCGAGGCCTTGCTGGTCCCGCCCCACAGCGGCGTCGGCGAGGACGAGGACATCTCCAACCCGACCGACCTGCTGCTCGTGCTCGGTCCGCTGAAAACCGACATCGAGGTGGTCGGCGTCATTGAAGTGCTCCAACGGCCCGAGACGGGCATCAGCGCCCAGCGTGGCTACCTGCGGTTCCTCATGCAGATGTGCGACCTGGCGGGCGACTTCATCAAGAGCCGCCAGCTTCGCCATTTCTCCGACCGGCAGGTGCTTTGGTCGCAACTCGAGGATTTCGCCCGGCGAGTTCACGGCACGCTCAATCCCTACGAGACGGCCTACACCATCGCCAACGAAGGGCGGCGGCTGATCGAGTGCGATCGGGTGAGCGTGGCCATTCGCCGCGGAAGCAAGTGCCGGATCGAGGCCGTCAGCGGCCAGGATCTTTTTGACAAACGGTCGAACACCGTGCGATTGCTCGGCAAATTGGCCACCCGGGTGGTCGAGACGGGCGACACGGTTTGGTACACCGGCGACACGAGCAACATGGCGCCTCAGGTGGAGGACGCCGTCCAGGAATACGTCGACGAATCGCACTCGAAGACGGTGGCCGTGCTCCCGCTGGTCCGGCCCGAGCTGACCGAGGAGCAGCGCGATCCCGAGAAGGTTTACGTGCCGCACGAGCCGGTCGGCGCGTTGATCGTCGAGCGGATCGAGGACAGCCGCGTGCCCGAAACGATGGTCCACCGCGTGGCCGTGGTGGCCGAGCACAGTTCGATCGCGATGGCCAACGCGATGGAGCACCAGAACCTGTTTTTGATGCCCGTCTGGCGGGCGATCGGCAAGACCCGTTGGGTTTTTCACGCGAGAACGCTGCCCAAGACGGTGGCCGTGGCCGTGGCCGTGGTGGCGTTGATTCTGTCCCTGATTTTCGTTCCTTATCCGTATAAAGTTCACGCCAACGGGACGCTGGAGCCGCGATTGCGGAGCCACATCTACGCCCGGGTCGAGGGCACGGTAAGCCGAGTTTTCGTGAAGCACGACGATCCGGTTCGGCAGGGTGACGTGCTGGTCGAACTCTACAATCACGACGTTGAGGTTCAGTCGTTGGAGAAACGCAAGGAACTCGACTCGGTGCTCGACAAACTTCGCACGAACCGCCAGAAGATCAACAACCGCCGATACCGCGACGACGAAGAACGCGAACAATTGTCCGGCCAGGTTTCGGAGCTCGAAGCGGCCCAGAGGAGCCTCGAACTGCAATTGGCCCTGTTGGAACAGAAGAAGGCCGACTTGCAGATTCGCAGTCCCCGCGCGGGCCGCGTGGTCACGTCGGAGATCGACTTGCAGGATCTCTTGGGCGGACGGCCCGTCCAGGTCGGCCAGGAACTGATGGAGGTGAACGACCTCGAAGGCCCCTGGCAGTTGGAAATCAACCTACCCGACGACCGGATGGGCCAGATCGTGCGGGCCCAGCAGGAACGCAAGGACAAGGGACTCGACAAAAATCTGCCGGTCGACTTCGTCCTGGCGACCGAGCCGGGGGTGAAACACCAAGGAATGATCCGCGAAATCGCCTGGAGCGCCGAAGTGCGCGGCGAAGAAGGAAACACGGTGTTGGCCAAGGTCGATTTCGAGGACAAAATGGACAAGGAAGAACTCCAGGAGTTTCGCAAGAAGCTTATCTGCGGCGCCGAAGTAAAGGCGAAGGTCCGCTGCGGCTACCGGCCGGTCGGCTACGTTCTGTTCCGCGACCTCTGGGCGTGGATCCAGTCGCGCGTGCTGTTCCGGTTTTGAAAAGAACCACGAAAAACAAAAGGTAGGTCAGGCTGTGCCTGACGAAATGGTTTCTGTGCCTGACGAAATGGTTTCTTTGTCAGGCACAGCCTGACCTACATACTACTATTTGCGTTTATCTGCGTTCATCTGCGGTTCCAACATCCGCGGCGCTAACGAGGAGGGTTCAAACCATGCGAGTTGTCTTGACGTCGTCCCTGGCGATGATGATGATTTTCGGCGCGGTATCTTTTACGTCGGCCGGACAAATTCAAATCGACAACGCCACGGTCTACTTCATCGAGGACGCCCGCGTGCCGGCCCAGGAGGAGGGCGTGCTGCGAGAGCTTTTTGTCGGGGACGGCCAACCGGTGGCCAAGGACGCCGTGCTGGCCCAGGTCGACGACACGCTGGTCAAATTGCAGCACAACGTGGCCAACGCCGAATTGGCCGTCGCCCGGCGAAAATCGGAAGACAAAATCAGCGTCATCTACGCCAAACGCGCGGCCGACGTGTACAAAAAAGACTACGAGCGGATGCGCGATTCGAACGCGCGGCTCCCCGGCACCGTGCCCCAGGCCGACATCGAGCTGGCCCGGCTCAAGTGGGACCAATATGATCTTCAGGCGGAGAAGTCCGAATTTGATCGGGTCAATGCCGAATATGAAATGAAAGTCAGCGAAGCCAAGATGGCGGCGGCCGAAGAACACATCAAACGGAGCCAGATCCTCGCTCCCTGGGACGGCGTCGTTGATCGCGTGGTCCGCTTCACGGGCGACTGGGTGAAGCCGGGCGACCCGATTCTTCGCATGATCCGCATGGACAAGCTCCGCGTCACCGGCGAGATTGACGCACGCCAATACCGTCGCGAGGACGTCATTGGCCGGCCCGTCACGGTCCAAGTCGAACTGACCAAGGGCGTCTATCAGACGTTTACGGGCCGAATTACGGATGGCAGCCACATGATTGAAGCCAACAACGCTTTCCACGTTTGGACCGAGATTGACAATCCGCGGCGCGGCAACGATTATCTGCTCCAGCCCGGCATGTGGGCCAAGATGACGATCGAGACGGTAGTCGGTAGTCGGTAGTCGGTAGTCGGTAGTCGGTAGTCGGTAGTCGGTAGGCGGTAGGCGGTAGGCGGTAGGCGGCAAGATGCGGCGCGCAAAAGAACTTTTCATAGCCGAGGGCGGAAGCCCACGGTGTGGAACGGCGGAACAAAGATCCACGACAGCCGACAGCATGCGGTACAAGCAATAAGTCTTTAGCTCCCGGCTCTCGCCCCTGGACTCTCGACTCTCCCATGGCCACTCTCAGCGAAAGTCTGGTTTCCAGTTCCGCGCGGCGGCTGACCGTCCGTAAGCGGCCGGACCTGACCGCGCGCAAGCAGAGCTACCTGGGCCGCAGCTATTGGGTGGTCAAGGAGCCGGTCGGGCTGAACTACTTCCGCTTCCAGGAAGAAGAATACGCCATCCTCCAGCACATCGACGGCAAAACGAGCCTCGACGAGTTGAAGGACTGGTTCGAGGCCGAGTTTCCGCCGCAAAAAATCACGCTCGAAGAGCTCCAGCAATTCGTCGGCATGTTGCACCGCAGCGGGCTGGTCATTGCCGACGTGCCGGGCCAGGGAACCCAGCTCCACGAGCGCCGCGCCGAACGCCGCCGCAAGGAACTGCTCGCCGCGGCGAGCAACATCCTGTGCATCCGCTTCAAGGGTTTCGATCCCGAGCGTTTTTTGAACTGGTTCTATCCCAAAGTCCGCTGGATGTTTAGCTGGACGGTTTTCGTGCTGAGCCTGCTGTTCGTCGCCACGGCCATGACGCTTGTGCTGGTCGAGTTCGACCGGTTTCGCGGGGCGTTGCCCGGATTCTACCAGTTTTTCAGCCCCACGAACGCGCTGTGGCTCGCGGTGACGCTGGGCCTGACCAAGGTGGTCCACGAGTTCGGCCATGCCCTGACTTGCAAGCACTTCGGCGGCGAATGCCACGAGATGGGCGTCATGATCCTCGTGCTCACGCCGTGCCTCTATTGCAACGTGTCCGACTCCTGGATGCTGCCCAACAAGTGGCAACGGGCCGCGATCGGCGCGGCGGGCATGTACGTCGAGGTGGTGCTCGCCTCGGCGGCCACGTTCCTCTGGTGGTCGAGCATGGACGCCTCGAACCTGTTGAGCATGATCTGTCTGAACGTGATTTTCATCTCGTCGGTCACGACGATCATGTTCAACGCCAACCCGCTGTTGCGCTATGACGGTTATTACATCCTGTCCGACCTGACCGAGATCCCGAACCTGCGGCAGAAGGCCACGACCATTCTGAGCCGCAAAATGGCCGATTGGTTTCTGGGGATCGAGCCGCAAGAAGACCCGTTTCTGCCCCAGCGAAACCAGATCTTCTTCTGCGTCTATTCGGTGGCCGCGGCCATCTATCGCTGGGTCGTCGTGTTTTCGATCCTTTGGTTCTTGAACCAGATTTTCAAACCCTACCGGCTCGAAATCATCGGCCACGCCATCTTGGCCATGTCGCTGGTCGGACTGATCGGCATGCCCCTTTACAAACTCGTCAAATTCTTCTACGTGCCCGGGAGAATGCAGAAAGTGAAAAAACCGCGAATGTACGCCACCCTGGCCGGCTTGGTTTTGATCGGGCTGTTCATCTCCCTCGTGCCGCTGCCCTACAGCGTGATGTGTACGCTTGAGGTTCGTGCCCGCGACGCCGACCGCATCTACGTCGACGCGCCCGGCACGCTCGAAGAGATCAACGTCGAAGTGGGCCAGTTGGTCAAACCGGGCCAGCAACTCGGACGGCTGAGGAACGTGGATCTCGACCTGAAAGTGGTCGAGTCGTCGGGCAAGCTGAAGCAATACGACGCTCAACTCGTGTCGCTCCACCGCACGAGCTACGCCAACCCCGACGCGTCCAGCGAAATCCCGGCCATCGAAAAGGCCCGACGGGCCGTGATCAATCAACTCGAAGAGCAGCGGGCCGATCAGGAGCATCTGGTGCTCCGCGCGCCGGACGCCGCGCCGGGCGCGGATCCCAACAAGCCGATCGGCGTGGTCATGCCGCCGCCGTGGCGCGAGAAGCGGCCCGGCGTCGAGGGCCAGTTGCCTTCGTGGTGGGGCACGCCGCTGGAGCCGCGCAACCTGGGCGCCCCGCTGGCCGACGGCGACGTCTTCTGTCAGATCGGCGACCCGGCCAAGATGGAGGCCATTCTCTACATCGATCAGGGCGACGTCGAGTTCGTGGCCAAGGGTCAATCGGTCGACATCAAGCTCGAATCGCTTCCCTTCGACACGATAGAAGACGGCCGAATCGCCCGGATCGCCGGTTCCGAGTCGAAAGTCGTTTCGAGCCGGCTCTCCACGACCGGAGGCGGCGAGGTGCCCGTGGCGGCTGACGAAACCGGCACGCCGCGCCCCCAAAACGCGATGTACCAGGCGAGTGTTCCCTTGGACAACTCGGAGGGCCTGATGCGGATCGGCCTGCGCGGCCAAGCCAAGATCCACGTCGTCAAGCAAACGATCGCCCAACGCGCCTGGCGAATGATCAATCAGGTGCTCAGCTTCAAGCTGTAAACAGACAGGGTGGCATGACCTCGCTTGCGTGGTCATGTTTTCGAGCGTCAGAACATGGCCACCCAAGATTACGCTGGGCACGGTAATCATTTATGGACGAGATGGGCAATCGAGGATCTCCAGGTGTTCTCCGTGTGCCACTGCTTGCGGAATTACCGGGAATCGTTGAACGCTCATGACGGCACTGCTTGCCGGAGACCGTGAATCGAAGCATCAACCGCAAGCAGTGCCGGCCGGAGTCGAATAACAACGTCCTTCGCGGCAAGCAGTGGCACACCGCTGGGGTCGCAACTGCCAAAATCCGTTACTGCACCCGATTGCGCTATGCCCCTTGACCCGCCGCCTCCGTTCGGGGTATGATGAGGGGCTATCCCGTTCGGTTCCCCCGTTCCTTGTGTCTCCCGCCTCGCCATGTCCCACTCGCGCAACGATATCCGAAACATTGCCATTATCGCACACGTCGATCACGGCAAGACGACGCTGGTCGACTGCATGTTGCGCGAAAGCGGCCAGTTCCGCGAGTCGCAACTGGTGGGCGAGCAGATCCTCGACACCAACGATCTGGAGCGCGAACGCGGCATCACGATCCTGGCCAAGAACATCGCCATTTCGTACAAGGGCGTGAAGATCAACATCATCGACACGCCCGGCCACGCCGATTTCGGCGGCGAGGTGGAGCGGGTTCTGCGGATGGCCGACGGGTGCCTCGTGCTGGTCGACGCGGCCGAAGGGCCCATGCCCCAGACGCGGTTCGTGCTGCGCAAGGCGCTCGAAGAGCACCTGCGGCCCATCGTGGTGATCAACAAGATCGACCGCTCCGACGCTCGGCCGCACGAAGTGGTCGACGAGGTGTTCGACCTGTTCCTGCAGCTCGGGGCGAACGACACGCTGGCCGATTTTCCGTATATGTTCGCCAGCTCGAAGGAAGGCTACGCCACGCACGATCCCGACGTGCGCGGCGACTCGATCCGGCCGCTGATGGATCTGATCCTCGAACGGATTCCCGGGCCGGCGATCGACGTGGACCAGCCCCTGGCCATGCTCGTCACCACGCTCGACTGGTCCGACTACGTCGGGCGGATCGCCATCGGGCGCATCCGATCGGGCGTCGTCTCCAAGGGACAAAACGTTGTCCTCATGCAGTCGGGTGACCGCAGCTCGCCGGGCAAGGCGGCCGCGGTCCACACGTTCGACAAGCTGGGCCGCGTCGAGGTGCCCTCGGCCGACGCGGGCGACATCGTCGCGGTGGTCGGGCTGCCCGAGGTCGAAATCGGCGACACGATCTGCGCCGCCGAGGCCCCCCGAGCGCTGCCCCGGGTGAGCATCGACGAACCGACCCTCCGCATGACGTTCGGCATCAACAGTTCGCCCCTGGCCGGACGCGACGGCAAGTACGTCACCAGCAGCCATCTGCGCGAGCGACTCATGCGCGAGCTGGAAAAGAACGTCGCCCTGCGGGTCGAGCCGATCGCCGGCACCGACCAATGGGCCGTCTCCGGGCGCGGCGTGCTGCATCTTTCCGTGCTGATCGAGACCATGCGGCGCGAGTCGTACGAGCTGTCGGTCGGCAAGCCCGAGGTAATCTACCGCACGCGCGGCGGCGTGGTCGAGGAACCGTTCGAGTCGCTCGTCGTGGAGGTGCCCGACAACCAGACGGGCCCGGTCATGGAGATGGTCGGGGCGCGGCGCGGGCAGTTGTTGACGATGGCCGGCCACGGCGACTACACGCACATGACGTTCTCGATACCCGCGCGGGGCCTGATCGGCCTGCGCACGCGGCTGTTGAACGCCACGCAGGGGACGGCCGTGATCCACCATCGGTTCGAGGCGTACAAGCCGAAGGAACAGGCCATTCCCGGCCGCGCGAATGGCGTGCTCGTCTCGACCGTGCCGGGCCGGGTCGTGGCGTTCGCCCTGGACACGCTCCAGCAACGGGCCGAAATGCACGTCGCGCCGGGCGACACGGTCTATGAAGGCATGATCGTCGGCGAAAACAGCCGCGGTGCCGACATGAACGTCAACCCGACGAAGGAAAAGAAGCTGACCAACATGCGGGCCTCGGGCAGCGACCGCAACATCTTATTAAAACCCTGCCGCCGCCTGTCGCTCGAAGAGGCGTTGGAGTTCATCGAGGGGGACGAACTGGTCGAGGTGACGCCGACGCAAATGCGGCTGCGGAAGATTCTCTTGCGCGAGATCGACCGGCGGCACGCCAGCCGGGCGAAGACGCGGGCGATGCAGGAGTCGTAGGCAGAGGGCAGCAGGCAGTGGGTGTAGGGTGGGGCGAGCGCCGCGCTGTCACGGGCGTTTGTGGGTCGCGTCCGTTTTTCGTGCCGATTCGCCCGTTTCTCCGCCCTCGCCCCACCGACCGCGTGGCCATCACGTCGCTACGCGGCAAAAACTGATCCGTCACGCCATGGTTTTTTCATGGGTCGAGACCCTTGCGTTTGTGTTCTCGCGGAGACCTTTTCGCGTCACATGAGGTCCACCAGCACGCTGTTTTGCAGGTCCATGCCGAGCCGCGTGAGCCGTAACGCGCCTTCGTGCCACTGGAGCAGGCCGTCGGCCATCGGTTTGTCCAATTTTTCGCCGAACGCCTCGCGGAGGCTCATGCCGTGCATCCGCGTGAAATCGTCGTCCGCTACGCCGCGCGTCATGCGCAGGCCCAGCATCAGGCTCTCGAACCGGGCTTCTTCCCTGGAGATGGGCTCCGTCGTTGGTTCCTCGCCCGCCAGATAGGCGTCGAGCGCCGTCGGGTTCATCGTGCGCCGCTCGTCGAAGAAACTGTGCGCCGCCGAGCCGAACCCGAGATACGGCACGCGGGTCCAGCAGCCGATATTGTGCCGACATTCATAACCCGGCCGGGCGAAATTGCTGATTTCGTATTGCTCGAAGCCGTGCGCGGCAAGCGTGCTTCGCGCGAGTTCGTACATCTCGCGTTCGACCTCATCGTCCTGCAGCGCCAGCCGGCCCGCCGTGATGTCGCGGCACAGCGGCGTTCCCTCCTCGACGATCAGGCCGTAACAGGCCAGATGCGTGGGCTCCAGCGCCAGGGCGGCCTCGAGCGTTTCCCGCACGTCGGCCACCGTTTGCCCGGAAAAGGGGACTGGCTCCTTTTGTGCGGGTGCGGAAAAGGGGACTGGCTCCTTTTGTGCGAAGCACCCGAAGGGCCGTTCCGGCAAAAGGTGCCTG
>DATECS010000094.1:0-7726 GCA_035286785.1 Thermoguttaceae bacterium
GGGCGGTGGTCGAGGCGTTTTGCCGTGGAACGCTTTCGTCGCGGTTGGCGTCGCTCGAAGTGCTGCGGCGATGGGACGCGCCGGTGGCGGACATGGACCCTTGGCGGCCCGAGACGTTCAGCCGGCAGGCGGTCGGGCGGCTGGAGGAGTGGGTGGATGAATCGTCGCGGACGGGTCCGACGGCTCGCAAGGAAGCGGCGTTTCCGGTGGCGAAGAAGCAGACGGACTTCGCGCCGCTTTCCGACGAGCAGCTTGCGGAGGTGCGAACGGAGATTGGTCGGTTGATGTCGGGCACGGACGCGGAGGCGTCGGCCGCAGCCGAGCGGTTGGCGACGTTCGGCCGAGCGCTGATGCCGGAGGTGGCCAAGCGACTGGCCGACGCGGAGGCCGATCAGGACTTGCGCCGGCTGCGGATGCTGCGGTATCGGCTGCTGGCCAGCGACTCGCTGGTGTTGCGGTGGCCGGGCGGCGTGGCGCGGCTGGCCGACACGGATCCGCGGGTGCGCCAGCAGGCGGCCGAAGAGCTGGTCGGACGAGCCAAGGCGGCCGACTCGCCGCTGTTGACGGCGCTGTGCGGCGACCCGGACGCGCTGGTGCGCGAGATCGGTCTGCGCGGTTTGCAGACCGTGGGCGGGACGGAGGCGACCGAGGCGATGGCGGCGATGCTGGCCGATCCGGAGCCGAACGTTCGGGCGGCCGTTTTGAAGCAGCTCGAAGAAAAACCCCAGCCGGCAATGGCGTCGAAGGTGGCCGAGTATCTGAAGACGGAGAAGGACGCCGACTTGATCGTCCACGCCGTTCGGGTGCTCAACGCGACGAAGGGACGCGAGGCCGCGGCGAGCCTTTTGCCGCTGTTGAAGCATGACGTGTGGCAGGTCCGGGCGGAGGCGGCCGCGGCGCTGGGCGAAGTGGTCCGGGCGATGCCCGAGGTTGAAAAGGCCAAGATTTACGCGGCGCTCGTCGAGTTGTTGGCCGACGCGGACTCGTTCGTGGTCAGCCGGGCCATCGAGGCGCTGGCCGCCGTGGATCTTCCGTCGGCGGTCGAACCGATGATCGGGGCAATGGAGCGTCATCCGGAGCTGGCCACGGCGATTCTGGCGACGCTGGGGCGTCAGGCCCGGATGCGCGAGAAGGCGTTGCCGAAGGTGCTCAAAATGTTGAAGCATCGGGATCCGAAGATTCGGGCGGCGGTGATGGGGATGCTGGGGGAATCGACGCTGGCGACGGTGAACGAGGAGATTTTGGACGCCTTGCGCGATCCGGCAAGCGAGGTGCGCACGGCGGCCGCGCGGTTGCTTTTCAATCTGCTGGACAAACAGCGCGCGGCGGCGTTTCAGCAGATCGAGCAACAGCAGAGGCAGTCGCAACTGGGGGTCGTTCGACGCTCGACGACGTTTGTGAGCAGCGGTGATTCGAAGCCGTCGCTGATGGAATCGTTTGCTCGATCGCTGGCCGGAGCGATGCAGGGCAACACGGCGACCGGCCCGCAGCCCGCGGTCAAGCCCGCGACGGCGGACGCGACCGAAAAATCGTCGCCGGGCGAGAAGGTCAAGGTTGTCCAAAAATCGGACGCCGCGAAACCGGATAAGAAGAAAAAAGAGAAAACGGGCGACGACGAGCGAGAGAAACCCAATCCTTACGAAGCGTGGGTAGCGCAGTACCAAACAGGCAAGGACTGGCCCGGCTGGTTGACGCGCGCGAAGGAGCCGCTCCGGACGATGCTCGAGGCGAAGGACGCGAAGGAGCGTGCGGCGGCGGCGGCCGCGCTGGCGGCGTTGGGCGAGGCGGATTGGTCCCTGCCCGTGGTGCTTAAGTCGTTTGGGACCGAGCCCGAGGCCTACCAAGCGGCGGTGAAATTGCTGCCGTGGCTGCCGGCCGCGTCTCATGCAAGCTTGTTTGAGCAGTTGGTCGAGACGGCCGACGATCAGGTGGAGTTTTCGGCATTGCTCGAGGAATTGACCAAGACGTCCGGCCGGCGCTCGACGGCCGTGTTCTGGAAGCTGCTGGGCAAGAAGGACCTGCCCGAGTACATGGCGAGCATGGTCCAACATTCATTTTTGCAGGCGTATCTGGGCAATAACTACTATAATCCGGACCAGGCGGGCGAGGACGCGAAACGAGTCGCGCGACGGGACGCGAGACATTGGATCGACAAGGGGAACGATCTTCAACGCACGGTGGCCTTCACGCTGTTGGCTCGCGTCGAGTCGGATGAAGCGATGACGCTGGCTAAAAAGATGATCGCGGACAAGTCGCTTTCGGAGGGCCGCCGGCGCGACGTGTTTCGGGTGATGTTGATGGAGACGAACAACAAGGACCGCGAGAAAGCGGCCACTCTCGCGCTGGACGCGGCCGAAAAGGATTCGACGTTGCGGCAGATCGCGCTGGCTTATCTAGCCGGCGATACCACGGCCGTGCAGATGGGCAGCAGCGGATTCCCGTTGTTCGGGTTCATGCATTACGAAGGTTTTTCGACGGGCCAGCCGATCGTGCCGAAGCCGCCGCGGGGGCTCAAGCCGGCGAAGGTCCGGGCATGGATGAAAGACGCCGACCCGAAGACGGCGGCCTACGCGGCCTATCTGCGGGCCGTGTCGAAGCGGCGCGACGGGCTGGAAGCGTTGTTGAAGCACTGGAATTCGCGCGAGAAGCACGAGTGGGAGGAAAACCGGCTCGTGTTCCGCGCGATCGCCGCCTTGAACGATTCGACGAAGATCGAGGAACTCCGAAAGATCTACAAAGAGACCGACCAGTGGCGGATGCGGGAGTTCTATTGGACGATTCGTGCCATGTCCGGGGCGAAGATTCTGGAACTGCGTAAACAGATACGTGACGAGGCGGGAATGGGGAATTTGAGATGAGGGGGATGGAGCGGGGATTTAGGGATTTGGGTATTTAGGGGAAAGATTTTGGTGGGCGGTGCCCACCCTACGTGTTGGAAACGCCGAGCAGGCTCGGCGGCTAACTTCCCTTCACACTTCCCATTTTATCCTTCCCACCCCCCGGGCTTGCCAATTTGTCGCGGATGGCATAAGCTAGCCGGTCGAAGTGCGACGCAGCGTGGTGGCCGCCGGCGTCGCGGCTCATGGACGAGACTCGCACAGTACGGATAGTGGCATGAAAACTCTGCCCGACGGCTGCAATGCCTTCGAGGACGCGCGGGACGCGCGGTCCACGGCCCTCCCCTCGCCCGACCCTCTGGAATCGCTCCGTCTTATCGGGCCGGTTCGCCACGCGATTGGCCAGACGCGCCAGTGGCTGCTCGCCGCGCAGCAGGACGACGGTCACTGGGTCGGGGAGTTGGAAGGCGACACGATTCTTGAAAGCGAGTTCGTTCTGCTTCAGGCGTTTCTCGGCCGCGAGGACTCGGACCGCGCGCGGCGGGCCGCCGAATATCTGATCGAAAAACAAATGCCCGCCGGCGGATGGTCGATGTACCCGGGCGGGCGGCTGGAGATCAGCGGGAGCGTGAAGGCCTATTTCGCGCTGAAGCTGACGGGCCACGATCCGAGCGCGGAGTACATGCAGCGAGCCAAGGCGGCCATTCTGGCCCACGGCGGCGCGGACGCGGTGAACAGCTACACGCGGTACTACCTGGCCTTGCTGGGACAGATTTCCTACGAGCAGTGTCCGGTGGTTCCGCCCGAGGTGATGCTGCTGCCCAAGTGGTTTCCGGTGAATTTGTACAGCGTGAGCGCGTGGTCGCGGACGATCATCGTGCCGCTGTCGATCATGTCGTCGCATCGGCCGGTGCGGCGGCTCGACGCCGAGCAGGGCATTCGGGAATTGTTTCTTCGCGAGCCGGAAGATTGGCCGCCGCCCAGGTGTCCCGACTTGCCGGGCGGGACGGGCTTGTTGAGTTGGGACCGGTTTTTCCGCACGGTCGATTCGGTTTTGAAATGGTGCCGGCGGCATGGGGTGACGCCGCTGCGACGGCGGGCGATCGAGGCGGCGCGGCGGTGGATGCTCGCGCGGTTGGAACGGAGCGACGGGCTGGGGGCCATTTTTCCGCCGATCGTTTGGAGCATCGTCGCGCTGCGGTGCCTGGGCTACGACGACGAAAGTCCCGAGTTGGCCGAGTGTTTTCGGCAGCTTGACGGGCTGGTGATCGAGGACGAGCAGACCGACTCGATTCGTTTACAGCCGTGCAAGTCGCCGGTGTGGGACACGGCGCTGGTGATTCGGTCGCTGGCGGCGGCGGGGCTGGAGCGGGACCATCCGGCGATGGCTCGCGGCGTCCGCTGGTTGTTGGACAAGCAGATTCTTGCGCCGGGCGACTGGTCGGAGACGGTCGACGCGGAGCCGGGCGGGTGGGCGTTCGAGTATCAGAACGATTTTTATCCCGACGTGGACGACACGGCGTTGGCGCTGGCCGCTTTGCAAACGCAGTTTGAGCAGAAGGACGAATCGGCCGACGCGCTGCCGCCCGATTTGCGATTGACCGAGGAAAATCCGCCGATTGCCGAGGAGACGACCGACGAGGCGCTCGCGCGGCTGGAACGTTCGACGCAGGCGGTGGAGCGGGGGCTGCGGTGGGTGCTGGCGATGCAGAATCGGGACGGCGGCTGGGGGGCGTTCGATCGGAACAACGACCGGAAATTTCTGTGCTACGTGCCGTTCGCCGACCACAACGCGATTATCGACCCAAGCACGCCGGACCTGACGGGGCATGTGTTGAGTACGCTGGGCGAGTTGGGTCTGCGGGTGGGCGACCCGGCGGTGGATCGGGCGGTGGGCTATCTTCGGCGGACGCAGGAGGCCAACGGGAGTTGGTTCGGACGATGGGGCGTGAATTATCTTTACGGCACGGGCGAGGCGCTCGGCGGGCTCGGGGCGGTCGGCGTGCCGGCGGGCGATCCGATGGTTGCGCGGGCGGTCAACTGGCTCTTGTGTTGTCAGCAGCCGTCGGGCGGTTGGGGCGAGTCGGCCGATAGCTACGAGAAGCACGGCACGCCCGGCGCGGGGCCCGAGACGGCTTCGCAGACGGCGTGGGCCTTGTTGGGGCTTTTGGCCTCGGGTCTGGAGAATCACGCGGCGCTGGCCCGGGGCGTGCGGTTTCTCGTCGATCGTCAACGGGCCGACGGCGATTGGGACGAGCCGGAGTTCACAGGGACGGGATTTCCGAAGGTATTTTATCTTCGGTATCACTATTATCGGATTTACTTCCCTTTGTTGGCGCTAGCGCGTTGGGCCGTGACGGCGACGTCGGGGCTGTCCAAAATTGCCGCGCCGACGTTGCGCGTCGTCGCGGCCGACGAGGAGCCGGTGGATTGTAGGTCAGGCTGTGCCTGACGGCGGTTTGCCGCGTATGGATTGCCACGAAAAACACAAAAAGGCACAAAATTTCCCAACAAAATCTCTTTGTGTCTTTTGTGTTTTTCGTGGCCCATCGACGTTGTTGTCAGGCACAGCCTGACCTACTGTTTTCTCCGTGGTAAAAAACAACTTCGCAAGCAGGGAGGCTTTTTGTGCGGTTTCCGTTTTCGCTCACGCGGTCGATGACCGGCTATTTGTTTCGCAAGAAGCTCGGCGGGCCGAGGCGTTTTCCGTTGGTGTTGATGCTTGAGCCGTTGTTTGCGTGCAATCTGCGGTGCAGCGGGTGCGGGCGGATTCGCGAGTATGCCGATTGGTCGCGCGAGCGGCTTTCGGTCGAGGAGTGCTTGGCGGCTCTGGACGAGTGCGGCGCGCCGATCGTGAGCATTTGCGGCGGCGAGCCGTTGATTTATCCGGAGATTCAAGAGCTGGTCGACGAGATTCTGGCCCGAAGGAAGCATATTTACCTTTGCACGAACGGCGTGGCGCTGGCCGAGAAGCTGCCGTTGTTCAGGCCGAGCAGTCGGCTGTCGATCAACGTGCATCTGGACGGCATGGAGGCGACCCACGATACGATCGTCGGACGGCCGGGCGTGTTCGCGGCGGCGGTCGAGGGCATCAAGGCGGCGAAGGCGGCCGGATTTCTCGTTTGCACCAACACGACGGTCTATCGCCAGACGAAGCCGCGCGAGGTGGCGCTGTTGTTCGAATACCTGTCGCAATTGCGAGTGGACGGGCTGATGTTGTCGCCGGCTTATGGCTACGAGGCGGTCCGCGACGACCGGCCAGCGGCGGCCGACGAGGTTTTCATGACGCGCGAGGAAATTCACGAGAAATTCATTCGCTTGCGCGAGTTGGTCGGCGATTATCGGCTGGTCACGTCGCCGGTTTACTTTGATTTCTTGTGTGGACAGCGGGAGTTGCGCTGCGCGGCCTGGGCCAATCCGACGTACAATGTCCGGGGGTGGAAGGGGCCGTGTTATCTGGTGACGGATCGGCATTACGAAACGTATCAAGAGTTGCTCGACGCGACGGATTGGGACGGTTTGGGACCGGGCCGCGATCCGCGGTGCGAGCATTGTCTGGTCCATTGCGGCTTCGAGCCGGCGGCCGTGCTTTCGGCGACGGGACGGGACGTGGCGAGGATGGCGGTTTGGCAGATGACGTGAGGAAGTGGGGGGCGGGGGGCGAGCGCTTGCGGCGCAAAAGGGGACAGGCACCGTCGCCGTAACGCGTATTGGCGGAAATACGATTATTGTGACGACGGAGCCAGTCCCCTTTTGAGTCTGTTCCCTTTTGTGATGCAAGCGACACATGGTTCTTCGACAGATTTTGCACTGCTGGCTTGGTCCGAAGGTTCGGGAGGCGGTGCGTCGCGAGGTGGGGCAAGCGGCTGCCGGGGAGTCGGGTTGCGACGTGGGCGTTGTCTTCGCGCTGGAGATCGAGGGCGGCGGGTTCGTCGATCTGTTGGAGCAAACGGTCACGATTCGCGGCAAGACATTTACGGCGCGGCGCGGCACTTTGCAGGCGCGGCGCGTCGTGGCGATCACGTCGGGGGCGGGACTGGAACGGGCACGAGAGGCAACGGAGGCTCTGATCGACGCGCATCGTCCGACTTGGGTCATCTCGGCCGGTTTCGCGGGGGGACTCAGTGATGCGTTGGGCCGGCACGATCTGGTCGTGGCCGACTCGGTCGTGGGGCCGTCGGGCGAACGAGTGACGCTTGATTTGCCATTTGATCCGAACACATTGGGCATGTCGGTACACGTGGGGGCGCTGCTGACCGTTGAAAAAATCGTCCGGCGGCCCGAGGAGAAGCGGGGCCTTGGCGAGCGGTTCGGGGCGGCGGCCGTGGATACGGAGACGGCCGTCGTCGCCGAGGTTTGCCGGCAGCGCGGCGTGCCGGTCGCGGCCGTGCGGGTGTTGACCGACGCGGTCGACGAGACGCTGCCTCCGGACGTTCAACGTCTGACCGACCAGACGACGACGGCGGCCCGGCTGGGCGCGGCGTTGGGGACGGTCTGGCGGCGGCCGAAGAGCGTGAAGGATCTTTGGGCCTTGAACGAAACGGCACTGGTGGGGTCGGATCGGCTGGCCAAGTGCCTCGTTCGACTGGTCGAAACGCTTGTTCCCGTGGCAGGGCAGCATGTCCACGGCGAAGGTTCTGTTTGAGATTGGGGTGGGGCGTGGTTCCTACGTTTGTGCGATGGTGCGTCTTTCGTAGCCGTGGACATGGTACCCGACATTGCCACCGCTCCCTTACGGTCGCGGCTCGGATTGAGTTTTCGGCGTTAAGGGGCGTGCCCCCCTTTTCGCGGCTTGGTTGCGGTGGTATACAGGCCGTAGTGATTGGGGCAGGCGGTGGTGGCGCCGCTCGCGCCGTGCGGGCACGGCGGCTAACGTGATTTCTTCCCGG
>DATECS010000095.1:0-22842 GCA_035286785.1 Thermoguttaceae bacterium
AATTCATCGAAGTCATCCAAAAAACCCGCGCCGAAATGAAGAAATAGCGTAGGTCAGGCACCCCGTGCCTGACAAAAAACCACGAACCACGGACTACGGACTACGGACCACGGCACACCGACCACGGAGCCCCGCCATGCCCATCCAATTCACCTGCCCCTTCTGCGGCGTCCAAACCAACGTAGCCGATCAATACGCGGGCCAAACCGGCCCCTGTGGAAAATGCGGCCAGCAAATCACGATCCCCGGCACGCCCGTCGGCCCCGGCGCCTACACGGCCGCGCCCCCTCGCCGCTCGTCCGGCGTCGGCGTGCTCGTGGCGATCATCGTGGGCGTTCTGTTCATGGTCTTAATCTGCGGCGGCATCCTGGCCGCCCTGCTGCTGCCCGCCGTGCAAGCCGCCCGCGAGGCCGCCCGGCGAGCCCAATGCACCAACAACCTAAGACAAATCGCCCTTGCTCTACAAAGCTACCACGACGCTAACGGCCAATTCCCGCCCGCCTATGTTGCCGACGCCCAGGGCAAGCCCCTCTACAGTTGGCGAGTGTTGATCCTGCCCTATCTCGAACAACTGCCCGCCTACCAGCAATTCAAGCTCGACGAACCCTGGGACAGCCCCGCCAACCAGGCCGCGACAAACATGGCCTGGTCCGGCGTGTTCCAATGCCCCAGCGACAGCCGCCAGGACCGAACCAAAACCGACTACGTCATGGTCGTCGGCCCGGGCTGCATCTCCGACGGGCCGACCTCGGGTAACATCGCCAGAATCAACGACGGCACGTCGAACACCATCCTGGTCGTCGAAGTGGCCAACTCCGACATCCACTGGGCCGAGCCGCGCGACCTGGACGCCAAAACCATGAGCTACCAGATCAACGACCCAAACGGCCAATCGTGCATTTCGAGCAACCATCACGGCGGCGCCAATGTCGCCTTCGCCGACGGTAGCGTCCGTTATCTCAGCGACGGCGCCGACCCAGCCACCGTCCGCAAACTCATCCAAACCAACGACGGAGCCCCCGACCCGGCCACCATCCCATAAGAATCTCAAATTTCAAATTTGAAATCTCAAATCCTCCCCCGTATGCTCTTTAACGCCAACACCGCCACGGCCAAGCCACTCGTCCAGCTCGTTGGTGTTGTTTTCCGGCGATGACGTTATATCTGCGTCAAATCCTCGCCCGAGGAGCTATAGCTATAGTACTGGGGAAAAGTAACTCACCCATCTTAACCACAATGGGGGGATGTGATGGACGATTTCTTTTTCGGATTCCTTCTGTTTCTAGCGGCGGTCGGCCTCCTGGCCGTCGTGCCGATCAGTGTTTTGGTCCTGGTGATCAAAATCCACCGGCGTCAACAGGAGGAACACCAGGCCCTTTCGCTCCGTCTCACCCAGCTCTCGGACAAAATCTCTCGGATCCTGGCTCGTTTTGAGCGTCAGGAGCAGTCCATCGAGCAACCGATCCGGCCCGCGTCCGAACCACCTCGCGCGGAGAAACCCACGTCGCCGCCCGTAAAGCCTTTCGCGGACGCGCCGCTCGAAGCCGAACCCGTCGAGTCGCCGCGCCCCTTCGCGCCGCCGCCGACCGGCCCACGTCCCCCGTTGCGACAGCCGACGTTTGCCGCGTCGTATGCGTCTCGCCCGGCCGAGCCCCCAAAGAAACCGCCCCGCCAACCGAGCCAATTCGAAACCGGCGCCCGCGAAGCCCTCGCCAAAATCTGGAATTGGATCATCGTCGGCGAGGAACACCGGCCCGAAGGCGTCTCAATGGAATTCGCGATCGCCGGCAACTGGCTATTGCGCGCCGGCATCGTGATCGTCGTGATGGCCGTGGGTTACTTTGTCCAGTACTCCGTTAAGAACAAAATCATCCCTGACTCGGCCCAGGTGGTCGTGGGCATCCTCATCGGATTGGCAATGCTCGCCGCCGGCACGCGCATCGTCAGTCGCCGCTATCGGCTCTTCGGCCAGGGTCTCATGGGCGGAGGCGTCGCCGTGCTCTATTTATCGATCTTCGGCGCCGCACAGTACTACGAACTCATCAACGTCCTGCCCGCCTTCGGGCTGATGGCCCTGGTGACGCTCGCTACGGGCGTCGTCGCCGTCCGCTATCGGAGCGTCCTGATCGCCGTGCTCGGAATTCTCGGCGGCTACGGCACGCCCGTCATGCTATCCACGGGCGTGGTCAATTTTCCCGGCCTCTTCGGCTACATGACGCTCCTGGGCTGCGGCGTGCTCGGCATCACGTGCTGGCGCAACTGGCGGCTGCTCAACTGGCTCGCGTTCGCCGGTACCTACACGCTCGCGTTGGCCGCCATCCATCGCGGATACGACGTGGCCCATTACTGGCAGGTCATGCCCTTCCTCATCGTGTTCTTCGTCCTCTTCTCCACCGCCGTGTTTCTCTTTAACGTGGTCAACCGCGAAAAATCGACGTTGCTCGAGTTGCTCGGCTTGTGGATCAACGCCGGAGTGTTCTTTGCGGTCGGATTCCTGCTGACCAAGGAGTGGCTCGCCGCCCGGGAATATCCCTCGCAGTGGATCGGCACCCTCACGCTCGGCCTGACCGTCTTCTACGTTGCCCATGTCTACTTCTGCCTGGCCCGCCGGCAGCAAGACCGCAACCTGCTGCTGAGCTTCATCGCGCTGGCCTCGTTTTTCCTCACCGTGACGTTGCCGCTGGTCCTCTCGTCCGAGTGGATCACCGTCAGTTGGGCCGTCCAGGCGCTCGTCATGCTGTGGATCGCCGGCAAGCTCGATTCCCAGTTCCTCCGCAACCTCGCGTTTCTACTCTATGCCGTCGTCGTCGGCCGGTTCGCGCTGGTCGACCTGCGCGTCAACTACTTCGCCGGCTCGCCCGCCGACGTGCCCATGGCCGATTACCTCTGGCAACTGGCCCAGCGGCTCGTTGTGTTCGGCGTGCCCGTGGCGTCGTTGGCCGCCGGCTGCCGGTTGCTGGAACGTCCGACGGCCACCGCTGCTCTAGCGATCGAAAAAGCCAACGACGTTGCCCAATGGGTTCGTAACCGCTGGGCTATTCGCGCGGGCATCGCCGTTGCGGTCGCCATGCTTTTCCTCTACCTGCACCTCGAGCTGAGCCGGTCGTTCGGCTACTTCTTCCCGCCGCTAAAGATGCCCGTGTTGACCATGCTCTGGGCCGGACTTTGCGTACTCCTGTTGTTCGAGTACCTGGCCGATCGCAGTCAGGTCTTTCTGGGCCTGCTCGTCGTCGCCGTCGCCGCGATCCTGGCGAAACTCTTCCTCTTCGACCTGGCCGGCTGGAACGTGGCCGCCGACATGCTCTACCGCGCGCCCGAGTATTCGCCGCTCGAAGCCGCCATGCGGTTCCTGGACTTCGGCACGATCGTCGCCATGCTCGGGATCCTCGCCTACCGCGTGGCCGGCGGCGACGAAAACGCCCGCGTCGCCCGCGCCGTGTTCGCCTCGCTCGCCGTGCTCATGGCGTTCATCTGGTCCACCCTGGAACTCAACACCTTTCTCGCCCTCAAGGTGCCCGGTCTGCGGGCCGGCGGAATCTCCATCCTCTGGTCGGCCTTTGCCTTGGGCCTGATCATCTCGGGTATGAGACGCCGCGTGGCGGCCCTGCGCTACGTCGGCCTCGGGCTCTTCGGCATCGTCGTCTGGAAAGTGTTCTTCGTCGATTTGGCCCGGCTCGATCCCATCTACAAAATTGTCGCCTTCGCCGTGCTGGGCGTGCTCGTGCTCTGCGGCGCGCTGGTTTATCTGAAATATCGCGACGTGTTTGCCGTCGGCCCAAAGACCGGCGATACTCTTCCCGAAACCGAGTCAAACGAGGAGCATCCGTCATGATTCCCATGAATCGTGGAATTCTCGCGGCCGTGGCGTTATTTCTCCTCGCGGCCTCTTGGTCCCAGGCCGCCGACGAAGGTTTGTTCCGCTTTCGCAAAGACGTCGATCGCCTGGCCGGCCCGGCGGCGCCGGAGGACATCCTCGCGGCGACCCTCGATGGCGAGGTCTACAACGCCACGGGATTTTCCGACCTCCGCGTCTTCGACGCCCAAGGCAAGGAAACCCCCTTCCAACTTCAGCGTGCCACGGAAGATCGCGCGCAAACCGTGCGAAGAACCCGCGCGGCGGAAATCCTGGAACTGAAGGAAAAGAACGGCAACCGCCTCGAACTCGTGATCGACCAGACGAAGAATTACGACGTCGCCGGTCTGACGTTCTCCACGCCCCTGGCCGACTATGAACGCCGCGTGACGGTCTACGGCGGAGACGATCGAACCGAGTGGAAGCGGCTGGTCGACGACGCATTGATCTTCGATTACTCGCGCTACGTCGATCTGCGAAACAACGACGTCGCCCTGCCGAAAAACGAGTATCGCTATTTCAAAGTAGTGATCGAGGAAGCGACCGACGCCACTTCCTCGCCGTTCAGCGAGATTGTCCGCCAGTATCGCGGCGACGAAGAGCGTCAGCGTGTCGAACGCACGACCGTCCGCCGGCGGCCCTTCCGCATCGACCACCTCGCGTGCTATTACCACGTCGAGCAAACGCGGGTTCGCCAGGACAAAACGGTGGACCATCCGGTGCAATTTGATCCGGCGAAAGACGTGACGCAAGACCCCGAGCAAAAACGGACGATCCTCGAAATCACCTCGCGCCGCGAACCGCTGACCGCGCTGAAACTCTCGACGCCCGACGTCAATTTCAGCCGCCGCGTCTCCGTCCTCGTGCCGGTCGAAAAAGGCGTGACCACGAATTGGGTCGAAGTGGGCCGCGGCACAATCCAAATGATCCGCTTCCGCGGTTTCCATCGCCGGTCGCTCGTGGTCAACTTTCCTGAACAACGCGAGTCCCATTATCGCATCGTCATCGAAAACCGCGACGACCCGCCGCTCGTCGTCACGAGCGTTTCCGCCGAGGGAAACGCCTATCAGGCCGTGTTCTTCGCCGCCAAGGATGACAAGTACCACGTCTGCTATGGAGCCGAGACAATCGCGGCGCCCGACTACGACCTCACCGCGCTCGGCGAGACTTTGGCCAAGGGCTATCAACCCATCCCCGCCTCCCTCGGCCCACAAACAGAGAATCCCCGTTTCGCCGGTGGGTCGCAACAACCACTTCGTGCGCTCTTGGGCAGCCCCCTCCTGCTCGGCGGCGCTATCGGCCTGATGGTCGTCGTCTTGGCATGGATCCTCTTCCGCGCCGGCCGCCGCATCGGGAACCTCCCCGAAGAGTAACCCCGCTCGCCGTCCGCCGGGCCATGCGGTATACTGGCCTTCATGTCCAAGCCCCTCGACGCCCTCGACTATCTGGCCCAGCCCGGCAAGCATCCCGCTCCGGCCGTCTGCGTGGTTTTCGGCGACGAGCCGTTTCTGGCGCGCCAGGTCGTGACGTCCCTTCGCGCCGAAGTCCTCGGCGAGGAGGACGCCGAATTCTCTCTCACAACCTTCGAGGGTCGCGCCATTGAACTCCGCGACGTCCTCGACGAGCTGGCCACCCGGGCCATGTTCGGCGGCAGCCGCCGGCTGGTCGTCGTCGAAGAGGCCGACCCGTTCGTCACCCGCTATCGGGCCGAACTCGAAGATTACGTCGCCGCGCCCGGCCCGGGCGGCATTCTGGTCCTGCTGCTCAAAACGTTTCCGGCAAACACGCGACTCTACAAGGCGGCAGCCGCCTCGGGCCTCGTGATCAACGCCGCCGCGCCGCCCACCGCGAAGCTGGCCCGTTGGATCGTCGCCTGGGCCAAGCAGGCCCATCAAGCGAAAATCACTTCCGCGGCGGCCGACATGCTCGTCGATCTGGTCGGCCCCGAACTCGGCCTGTTGAATCAGGAACTGGCCAAAATGGCCCTCTCCGTCGGTCCCGGCGGACAAATCACGCCCGACACCGTGACGCAAATGGTCGGCACCTGGCGGGCTAAAACCACCTGGGACATGCTCGACGCCGCCCTGGACGGCAAAACGCCTGAGGCCCTCGCCCAACTGGACCGCCTTCTCCTGTCCGGCGAAGTCCCCATTTCGATCCTGGGCCAGATTTCAGCCTCCCTCCGCCGTCTGGCCGCCGCCACCCGGATCGTGCTGAAAACCGAAGCCGCCGGCCGCCGCCCGGCGCTCGGCCCCGCATTGCAGCAAGCCGGCGTCAAACCCTTCGTGCTCGAAAAAACCCAGCGTCAACTCCGCCAGCTAGGCCGCCACCGAGGCGCTCGGATGTACCGCGCCCTGCTCCAAGCCGACCTCGACCTAAAGGGTGCCAGCCCCCTACCCCCCCGCCTTGTCCTAGAACGCCTCATCCTCTGGCTCTCAGCCAAAGAAGTAGGAAATGTGAAGTAGGAAGTAGGAAGTGTGAAGCGTGCGAGGGACGGAATCACCCATCTACCCTATCAAAACTTCCAGTACATCCCAAACGCCCCACCCCTCCAGGCTTTCACACTTCCTACTTCCCACTTCACACTTTTATTGACGCCGCCGGGCAAACCAAGGATAATCCTCCCTCCGGTCGTCGCGATCTTGCCGACGCCGTGTACCCGCATCCATGGAAGGAGAGTGTGGCGATGGTTCGCTGTCGGTTGTACGCTTTGGGCATGGTTCTTCTCGCGGCATGTTCCTTCGGCGGCTGTTGCTCGCCCTATCACGCGGACCGCGGCGCGTTGGGCGGCGGCTTGCTGGGTGCGGGCGCTGGAGCCCTGGTTGGAAACGCGGTCGGCAACCCCGGGGCCGGCGCCGCCATCGGCGCGGGCATGGGCGCACTGACCGGCGCGGCCCTCGGCGCCGAGATGGATGAGAACGAGGCCCGCAATCGCGCGATGATCGAAGAGCAACTCGGTCGCCAGGTCGCCGCCGGTTCGGTCACGATCAACGACGTGATCGCCATGCGCAACGGAGGCGTGGACGATTCGCTCATCATCAACCACATTCGCGCCCACGGCATGGTCGCCCCGCCGGCCGCCGGCGAGTTGATCGCGCTGAAGCAGCAAGGCGTCAGCGCGGCCGTGATCGAGGTCATGCAAACCACGCCCCCACCCGCCACCGTCGTTCGCCAGGTCGCCCCGACGCCCGTGATCGTCGAGGAATACCACTACGGCTCTCCCTTCTGGGGCCCGCCGCCGTATCGCTACTATCACCGCCCCAGCTACGCCCGGCCGGGCGTAAGCTGGGGCGTGGCCGTCGGCAACTAACACTCTGCTTCTCCCGTAGGTCAGGCTGTGCCTGACAGCCACAACCTCAACCACGAAAAACACTAAAAAAACCCGAAAAGGCTTGAACCAAAATCCCTTTTCGTGTTTTTCGTGGTTATCTCAAAAAGCAGTCCGACACGCCGCACCTCCTCCCCGCCCTCGTGTCCTCCCTTGTCCCCCAAGTCGCCCCAGGCTACAACATCTCTGTGGCCTCTCCCTTTGAACCTCTGGTCGAACCGCTCACTCCCGCGCCGGACCCGGCCGACGTGTTCATCCGCCTTGCGCGGCGTCCGCACTGCCTGTTTCTCGACAGCGCGACCACCGACAGCAACCTGGGCCGATACTCATTCATCGCCTGCGACCCGGTGACCATCCTCCGCGCCGCGCCAGGCAGCCCCGACGTACTCACAAGTCTCGCCTCGTGGCTCGTCTGCCATCACACGGCCCGCCTCGACGACCTCCCGCCGTGGCAGGGCGGCCCGGCCGGTCTGTTTTCCTACGAATTAGGCCGCCATTTCGAGCGATTGCCGTTCCCTCGCTTCGACGAGTTCAACGTGCCCATTGCCGCCCTGGGCCTCTACGACGTCGTGGTGGCCTTCGATCATCGAGCGGAAGCGGCGTGGATCATCTCGCAGGGCCTGCCCGAAACCCGGCCCGCCGCCCGTCGCCGCCGCGCCGCCGCCCGACTAAATCAGTTCCGCGAGTGGCTCGCCGAACCGGCCGAACCATTGCCGGCGACCAAAATTCAATCCCCGGGTGCCTGGGCCAAAGCCGAGCGGTGGCCCAGCTCGTTTGCTCCCCAATACCCCGTGCCCGGCCACCCGTCGCTCACCAGCAACTTCTCCGAAACCGGCTTCCTCCACGCCGTCGAGCGCGTGATCGACTACATCCGCGCCGGCGACGTCTTCCAGGTCAATCTGGCCCAGCGGCTGCTCCATCCGGCCGCCGACGATCCCGTCTCGCTCTACCTCCGGCTGCGTCGCTGCAATCCCGCGCCCATGGCCGGCTTTTTCGACCTGGGCGATTTCCAGATCGCCAGCGCCTCGCCCGAGCGATTTGTCCAGGTCCGCGATCGCCGCGTCGAAACCCGCCCCATCAAAGGCACCCGCCCTCGCGCCGACGACCCGGCGACCGACCGCGCGGCCCGCGATGAACTGCTCGCAAGCGAAAAAGACCGCGCCGAAAACGTCATGATCGTCGACCTGCTGCGAAACGACCTGTCGCGCGTGTGCGATCCAGACAGCGTCCGCGTCAACCAACTCTGCCGTCTCGAATCGTTCCGCCACGTCCACCATCTCGTCTCCGTGGTCGAAGGCCGTCTGGCCGAGTCCCGCGGCCCGCTCGATCTTCTTGCCGCCTCGTTCCCTGGCGGCTCCGTCACCGGCGCGCCGAAGGTCCGCGCCATGGAAATCATCGCCGAACTCGAACCCACGGCCCGCGGCCCCTATTGCGGCTCCCTGGGCTACATGGGACTCGACGGCTCGATGGACCTGAGCATCTTGATCCGCACGATCACGGCCGGCCGCGGCTGGTGGCAAGCCCCCGTCGGCGGCGGCATCATCGCCCAAAGCGACCCTCGACGCGAATACGAAGAAACCTGGCACAAGGCCGAAGGCTTAGTCCAGGCGATGGAAGAAGTGTGAAGTGTGAAAAGGACGGGGGACCAAGCGTCAAAATCGTCAGGATCCGACGTTCCGCCGGGGCGACCGCGGCTCGTGCGCGTTCCCAATCTCCGGACGCAAGCTATTCTTGGCTAGACCGGTGCAACACCGGCCGGTCGATGTTTCCCAAGACTGACCCGGAGGGTACCGAGCGATGTCCTCAACCAAAACGCCCCGCAGACAACTATTCGTTGATCCCCAAGTCCAAGGCGCACTCCTCTGGCGCGCCGTCCTCTATGCCTTCATGTGCATCGTGGCGATGGTGCTGATGCTGCTGTCGTGGAGAATCGTGACCGGCCCGGCGCGTGCGTTCTACTACCATTTCGACGACATGTGGTTCTTCCAGGGGCCGGCGCTCGTGGCCTTCCTCTTTATTCTTCCGGTGATTCTCCTCGACCTCGTCCGGCTCACCAACCGATTCGCCGGACCGATGATCCGTCTGCGTCGTTCGATGCGGGCCCTCGCTCGCGGCGAACACGTCGAGCCGATCCACTTCCGAGACAAGGACTTCTGGCACGATTTCGCCGAGGAGTTCAACGCCGTGGTTGCCCAAGTGCAGGGCGAAACGACGTTCGAACCCATTTACGTCGCGAACACCATCGGTCAGTCAACCGTGGAGCCCATGCCCGTAGGTCAGGCTGTGCCTGACAACGAATCGGCGCAGCCGTCGGAAACCGTCTGATCACCCCGTACTCCTCACGCTCCGCGTGAGGTCCACGGAAAGCCCAATCGTAGGGTGCGTCTGGACACACCACCGTACTATTGTTTGGTGTGTCATCACGCGGAGCGTGATGAGTACGCCGTCCACTCTCTCACGGTCGCGGTTCAGTATTGAGGTCGTCCAGCCCAAGTACGCGCCGATAGACTTCCGCGGTTCCCACGGCCATCGCGTGTTCTGAAAATCGTTCGGCCTGCCGCGTCGCCGCGCTCCGTCGCATCGCCGCCCAATCGGCCCGTCCATCAATAAACCGACGGAGCGCGTCGGCCAACGCCTCGGCATTGCCCGGCTCGACCAACAGCCCGTCGAGCCCATCGCGAATCGTCTCGGGAATGCCCTCGACGCGGCTGGCGACCACCGGCACGCCCGTGGCCATTGCCTCGAGCACGACCATCGGCAGTCCCTCGCCAAACAGGCTCGGCAACACGAAAAGATCCATTTCCCGCAACTCGCGGTCCACGTCCCGCGTGAACCCAGTCCAATGAACGGCCTCGGCGACGCCCAATTCCACGGCCCGGCGTTTCAATTCCTCCTCGTGGCGCGGCGTTTCAAATCCACCCACCGCCCGAAGCTCGGCCGCCAACCCCGCCGCCCGAAGCGCCGCCAGCGCCTCCAGCAGCACCTCCGTGCCTTTGCGTGGTCGAAATAGCGCCACCGTGCCCAGCGTCCAATGTGGATCGCCCGGCCGACGCTCGGGCCGCATTGTCCGGCAAGGAACGCCGTTGGGCACCACAAACACCTTCCCCGCGTCGATCCCGCGTCCCACCGTGTCGCGGGCGAGACTCTCCGACACCGCAATCACCGCCGCCGCGCGTCCAAGACACAGTCGCTCGAGGCGTTCATTGAGCCAATTCCGCGCGGCGCGGGTCGAATCGCGCGAAGCCGGACTGTGGACGTGATACACCATCGGCACGCCGGTGGCCTTGGACGCCAACGCCGCCACCAGCGCCGTGCGAGGCGTATGGGCGTGGAGCAACGAAAATCCCTCGTCGCGCACCAGCCGCGCCAACCGCCCGATCGGCAGCAAGTCCGCCCGGCCGCGCATCCGCAGATCGTAAAGCACCGTCGTCGAGCGTCGCATCTTGGGAAACAGATCCGATTTGACGCAAGCCAGCGCCACGTCGAACCCCAGCGACGGCAACTCGGCCGCCAGCAAGTCCTGCACCCGCTCGGCTCCCGAATAATGTTCGCCGTTGATGACGTGCAATACCCGGGCCAACGCTGGCTTGCCCGTGCCCGCGGCGGGGGTTTCGTCAAAAAGGGTTGCCGAGGAAATCGCCATGTTTTCAATCCGCTGCTTCGTTCGCCCCTCTCAAGAAAAATACCTCCTGGACCGCGTCAAGGCCGTAAAAACCCCGATACTCCCGAGAAAACGTCGATTTCCCCGGCCATCGAGCCCCCAAAAACACACTCGTCCAGAGCCTTGGCAACCAAGACCACGGCTGCTAGAGTGTGCGTTGGAATCCGTCTTTTCGTGTTTTTCGCGTCTTTCGTGGTTGAAAATCTCCGTTCGGAGCACGTCTCATGCCCCATTCTTCCCACGTCTCGCTTCCCCGCCTTGCCGTCACCATGGGCGATCCGGCCGGCGTCGGGCCCGAGTTGTGCCTGCGGTTGCTCAAGGAGCCGCGGGTGCTGGCCGCGTGCGTGCCGATCGTATTCGGCGATACGAGCGTCTTGCATCGAGTGGGCGAGATTTGCCGGTTGCCGATGCCGCAAAACATTGTCCCGATGGACGATTTCCCAAAGGCGTTTTCCTCGATCGACTGCCCGACGCTCATCGACCACGGGGCGATCGACGGCGCGACCGTCGAGCCGGGCCAGGTCCGCGCCGCGTGCGGACGAGCGGGCTTGGCCTACGTCGACGCCGCCATCCGCGCGGCCTTGGACCGGCAGGTGGCCGGCGTCGTCACCGCGCCGATCCACAAAGAGGCCCTTCACCTGGCCGGCATCCCCTTTGCCGGCCACACCGAAATTCTGGCCGACCGTACCCGCGCCGCGCGCTGCTGCATGATGCTCACCTCCGAGCGAATCACGGTCAGCCTGGTGACCACCCACGTTGGGCTGCGCGAGGTGGCCGATGCGCTATCGACCGAGCGAATCCTCGAAGTCATCGAGTTGACCGCCGCCGCCATGCGCCGCATTCGCCGTCGTGCCCCCCGGCTGATCGTCTGCGCGCTGAATCCTCACGCGGGCGAGGGCGGCCTGTTCGGCCGCCGCGAGGAAGAGCGGTTCATCGTGCCCGCCGTCGCCGCCGCGCGAGAAAAGGGCATCGACGTCCAAGGCCCCCTCCCGCCCGACACGGCCTTTCTTCCGGCGCGTCTCGATCGGGCCGACGCCCACGTCTGCATGTACCACGACCAGGGGCTTATCCCGTTGAAGCTGCTTGCCTTCGACACGGCGGTGAACGTCACGCTCGGCCTGCCCATCGTGCGTACTTCGGTCGATCACGGCACGGCCATGGACATCGCATGGACCGGCAAAGCTCGCGCGGAGAGCCTGGTTCACGCGACGCTCTTGGCCGCTCGTCTGGCTACTTCAACAGAAGAAGCTGCAACTTCTTGAACTGGCGTTGCTCCGCGCCCTGCAGGTGCTCTTCGCGGAGTCCCATCCTTATGGACCTCTTTAATGCCTCGATCGCCGCCTTCCTTTGGCCGCTCGCTTGAAACGCCTCGGCCTGATGAAAGTAGCGTATCGGCGTGGGATTCCGCAGAATGGCTTTCCGCAAGTCCTCCAATGCACTTTCCGGCCGGTTCAACGCCAGCTCCACAATGGCCCGCGAATCGAGCAAGTCGTCGTTGGGACCGGCTTTGGCGATCGCGCGATCAATCATCGTGCGCGCTTCGTTCAGTTTGACGCCGTGTCGGGCCAACAAAACGGCCAGATTGTTCAGCGCCGTCGGATTGTCGGGCGACTTCCGAAGAATTTCACGGTAAATCGATTCCGCGTCGTCGAACCGTTCCTGCTGACTCCGAATGATGGCGACGACGATTTGCAGGACGACGGCGTCAGGATGCCGCAGGGCCGTTTTCCGCAAGATCTCGTCGACTCGATTCAATTGCTTCGCCGAGGCGCCCTTTCCGTCGATGACGTCGAAACAGGCCCTGGCCACGTCGTCGGGCGAGTGCGTTTCCCAAATCGCGTCGATCAACTCAATTGCCTCGTCGAGCTTCTCCTGTTTCGCCAGGAACGACGCCATCAATAGGTCGCGTCCCGGCTTCAGATCGATGTAGCGGCGGTAGGCGTCGTGGGCGTCCTTCGAAAAAACGTCGGCCCACTTTTTTTCCCGTTCCGCGCGAAGTTTCGACGCGAAGTTCTCGAGAACATTGGCGACCGCCGCCAGTCGTTCTTCCTTCTCCAACGCTTTCGCCGAGGGACTTTCGAGATGCTCTCGCAGCAGATTCTTCACCCGCTCGTATTGCCCCTGTTGGAACGCGAGTTCCGAACGAAGGGCCACCGTTTGCGGGGCGTCGGGCGCCAGCTTGGTCAACTCCATCGCCCGAATCTCGGCCTCGTGATAATCGTTATTCTCGACCAGCGCGATCGCGTGCGCCGCGACGTATTGCGGCACGTCGCCGTGCGTCTTTAACAACCGCTCCATGCGAAGTTTGTATTCCCGCCAGTTGCCGTCCGCCAGATAAAGTTGGGCCAGTTTGAACTGAATCTGGGGATCGGAACCGCGTTGCGCGACCAACTGCTCCAAGGCCGCGATGGCCTTCTGGTTGTTCTTTCCGCTCAGGTCGTCGGCCAGGATCACCGCCTTCAGATATTGGTCCGTCGGCGAATCAGGACTTTCCGCGAGATTTTTCTCAATCCACGCGACCGCCTCGTCGCGATGCGATCGCCCTCCTTGCTCCGAAAGAACCATCGCAAGGTGCCGCCTCGCCGCCATCCTTTGCGGCTTGTCTGCCTTGACCCTGCCCCCGATGATCCGCGTCAATTGGGCTTTCGCCTTCTCGGGCTGATTGATGCGGTGATAAAACGTGGCGGCGCTTTGGGCCACCACCGGATCCTCCGGCGCGTCCGCCAACGCCGCTTCGTACTGCAACGTCGCCTTCTCCGGTTCATTCAGCACTTCGTAACATTGCCCCATCGCCGTCGCCGCCACCGCGGGCGAAAGCTTCAATCGCGCCTGGGCAATCATCTTTTCCGCCTTTGGCTTCTGGTCCGTCTGCGCGAAGAACTGAATCAGGGCAACCCAGGGCTCGGGCGAGTCGCTCTTGAGAATCACGGCCTGGCGAAACGCCTCTTCCGCTTCCGTCAATAGCGGTTCCGCTTCCTTTTCGCGCTCGTCTCGGCGTAAATTCCGCGCCACCACGCCGAGCAATTGGCCAAGCCAAACGTGGTCTTCAAACTTGTCCGACGTCGCGGCGATCTTCCGGGCCGATTGAAGCGCCGCGTCGTAATCTCCCAGCTTCGCCTTCACGAGTCGTTTCTCGCGGTTCATCTCGTCCGACAACAGCGGCTCCCGCTCCGTGAGCATGCGGAACATCCGGTCCGCCTCGCGCAGACGATTGTTGCGGATCAATAGTTGAGCCGTCCGCCGCACCATATTCGGTTCCATCGCGCCCAGGTCGATCGCTTCCAGATATTCGTCGATCGCCGCGTCGCCGCGGCCCGCCCGTTCGTGGATCATCCCCGCCAGAAGGCTGATTTGCCCCCACTTCGGACGCATTTGCCTCGCTTGGTTGAGATAGTCCAGGGCCCGCTGGAGCAGTTCGGCGCTGCCTCCCTTTTCGACCAGCATCAGCAGACGCAGCGCCTCGCCGTAATACCAGAAGGCGCTCGGTTTGTCCTCCAGCCGCTTGATTCGATCCAATCGGCTTTCCATCGCCGTGACATCGCCCCGGGCCGCGGCTATCTGGAATTGCAGCCGCTCGACGCCCAGGTTGTTCGGCTCCGCCTCCAGAACGCGGTTGCACAGCGTCTGGGCCGTCGAATAATCGCGAATCTCGTAAGCGATCGCCGCGAAATTACGCCATAGCCACAGACGCTGCGCCGGCGTGAAATCCTCGGTATTCTCAAGAAGCTCCTTAACCCGGGGAGCCGCCGCGGCGCCTTCGCGACGAAGCATGTTTTGGGCCTTTACCAGGCGCATCCGCGGACTGTCCCCCGATTCCTGCTCGGCCGTCTCGATCAATTGCGCCGCGCCCTCCCAGTTCTTCTGACGTTCCGCCAGGTGTATCAGCGATTGCCAAACGGTCCCTTGGAGCTGTTCGTAGTCGGCGGCCTGATACAGCAGCCGATCCGCTTCCTCCCGCTTCTTCTTTTGGGCGTCGCCGGCGAGACCTTCCGCTTCCTTCCGGGCCTGCTGGTGTTGTTCGCGAAATTCGGCCGCCGACTTCCGCAAGTGGTCCCGGATCGCAACGAATAGCTTCGTGGCCTCTTCGGGCTTTCCTTTTGCCGTCAATAGCTCCGCCTGCAGAATCGCCACTCGCGGTGAATTGGGCAACGCTCGCTCCGCGTTCGCCACCGCCGTGTCGACATCGAGCCAGTTGCGCTCCGCGCTGGGCAGTCGCAAATTCTTCGTCAAAACCGCATGAGCCAGCGCCAAATAGGCCACGGGCGGAGCGTTTTTCAACCGCAGGACCTGGTGATAATCCTCGATCGCCTCGTCCAGTTGGTCTGACTGCATCTCCAAATTCGCCAGGTTCATCAATACGTCGGCGGACGTCAAATCGAGCGCGGCCGCGCGCCACAACGCCTGCCGCTGCTGGTCGACCAACTTGAGCTTGTCGCAACAGTCGGCGATCAACAGGTTCACCTGCAAGGCGATCTGGGGCCAATCCTCCAAATGCGGCAACACCCGCTCGAACCGCTCCTTCGCCGTAAGCCATTTTCCTTCCGAATAGGCCGTCATCCCTTCGAGATGCGTCCGAAAAATCTCCGGCGTCCTCCGCCGGTTCATTTCCTCGACGGTTTGACTCGCTTCCTCCAGCCGCCCCGCGTGAATCAGCAAATTGCCCAATTGCCACAGGACCACGGGCCCCGTCTCCTCGTCGCTGCTCCCCTTGCGCAGCCATTCAATAGCCTTCTCCTCGTGGCCCGACTCCTGCTCCGCTTCGGCCAAAACCAGATACGCCGGGGCATGTCCCGGAAAAAGCTCCGCCGTGGCCGTGCCGTACGCCAATGCGTCCGAAAGGTGCGAAGACTCGGCCTCCTTCTCATCGACGCGGGCCATTGCCAACTCGCACCGAGCCGCCAGCACGAGCCCGTCACGCACCCCCTCCGCCTCGCTTCGTATCCCGGGCAAACCAACGCGTAAAGTCTCGATCGCCTTCGCGGCCGCGATCAGCCGATCGCGGAACCGAGGCGTCGGTTTGCCGTCCGCTCGTGGTTTTGCCTCCATCGCCTCGTCGAACGCCGCCTTCAAATCCCCGGCGTCCACCGGGGGCACGGCCGCGTCGACTTTGTCGATCGCCTGTTCCATCGCCTTGAGGACCGATTCCGTCGCGTCCGAGTACGCCTCGCGAGCCAGCGCCAGCGCGTTGGCCTTCCGAACGTGCCGCGCGGAATCCACGCGATACTCGCCCCGGGCCTGAAGGGCCGCGTGGGAATCCGGATTGACGCTGACCGCCTCCGACATCCAGTAGTCCGCGTCGCTCGCTCGTTCCAATTTGTGCAACAACCCCGCAAGAAGCCGATAATTTTCCAGATCGTCAGGCGACTTCGAAAGCGCCTTTGCAATGGGCTTCTCCGCCAAACTCGGCCGGTTCAGCATGATCTGACACTTGCCGTAAATCGTCAGAAGCTCCGGATCCTCCAGCACCATCCACAGCGAGTCGTTGTCCTGCAGCCAGGCCAAGACCCGGCTCCGATCGACCGACTTCGTCTCGGTCGAAAAAAACTGATCGAGTATCTTCTCGCGCGAATCGGCCTTGTCCAATCCTCCGAAGGCCGCCGCGCGCTGCCAAAGATCGTAACGGTCGAACAGATCGCGCAACCCTTTCCTGTCCGGCGGCGCTTTCGCCAGCAAGGCAATGTGATCCAGCGAGCTCTCGGCCCGGCCCAGCGTCTGGAGACTCTTCAAAACCGTGCGTCGCAAGCCCTGCCGGTTCGGCTCTTCGCGGAGTACCTTCTCCAACAGACCCAGGCCGGAACCATGAAGCGCCAACGCATCGTCGAGCCGGTCCGCCTTCAGAAAAGCCTCGGCCGAATCAGACAGCATCAATCCGTGCTCGGCCAGTACGTCGTTTTGTCCTGGAACGAGGCCGCAATACTTCCGATAGTTCGCCGACGCCTTGCGAAGCTGTACGAACTTTTCGTCGAAGTCGTCCTGTTGATCAGCCTCTTTTTTGGCCTTCCGGGCCTCGTCGAGATAGAAGCCGGCCTGATGCCGAATCTGAAGCCAATGCACGAAGAAAACGACGATTCCCAACGTCAGTACGCAACCCAGAAGGATGGCGAGCAAACGCGTGTTTAGTGGCATGCCGTTGTTGTTCATAATAAATATCAATAGACCAATGTTTTTTCAAAACAATGCGAGGTCGCGCGACGGGCGCGGGCAACCATCTTGCAAGGCATCGACGCCATGTCGTCACTATAACGGATTCTACCGCAATTTGGCGGTCGTTGACTCCCCGTCCGGTCATCCGCCATGCTGGGTCAACCTTTTTCCACGATGTCTCCCGGAAAAACATCTCACATAACTCATTGGGGGGGGCCTGTATTCAGAAATCGCTTGACATGCGTTCCCCCCCGGTTGATAGTATCAGTTACCAATCCAAAAATCACACAGAATCCCTACCTTGCGCCAATTCACTTGCGCCGGCGAGCGATCGTCCGCCGCCAAGGCGGTAAGGTCGGTTCTGGGTACGACCACCGACGCATTTGAGGCATTTTGCCCGCAATAGAAGGGGACCATCATGATCAGCTTTGCCCGCCGCCGTGTTGCGGCCTTGGCGTTCGTTCTTCCCATGCTCCTTTACGCAAACGCCGCAATCGCGATTGAAGGCGTTTTCGGCGACTCGGGTTATTTCGGCATCCGTGGCTCGATTTCCGAGAGTACCGCGCTAGTCGGCCAACGCTTCGGGGGATCCGAAGGAAATGGCGAAGTCCGGGTTTTTGACATCGTCGACTCCGCGTGGCTTGAGGCGGGAACGTCGCTTGGCGACGCACTCGCCGCCGCGGGTCGGTCGTTGTCGGTCGGGGCCGATTTCGGCGCGGGCGCCCTGGCCGTCGACGGAAACACGGCCATTGCCGCCGCTTATCGCAATCAGGTCGCCGGCGCTTCCGAAGCCGGCAGCGTCTTCCTCTTCTCGCGCAGCCAAGGCCAATGGACCTGCACGGCCGAATGGAATGAGCCCGGCGCGACCACCCCGACCCCCAACGCCCACTTCGGCATCGGCGGCGATCTCTCGGACGACGAGGCCCTCGTCCTCGCCGGCGGCACGAACAAGGCCTATGTCTACTCCCGCTTTGACGGCGTCTGGAACGCCGGCGTCGCGTTGACCGGCGGCAATCTCAACATGCCGATCGCCGGCGCAATCGACCAGGGCGTCGCCGCCGTCGGCTCGTTCCTCGGCGACACCCGCGTCGACGTCTGGCGACGGGCCGGCGAGGCCTGGGCACACGACGCCGCACTGGCCAATCCCGGCACGACCGGCAACTACTTCGCCGCCGACCTCGATATCTCGGGAAACACGATGGTCGTCTCGGCTTATGGACAAACCGTCGGTGATCAAGGCGGCGCGGGCGCGGTGTATATCTACGAATACGATGGTCAGACCTGGGGACTCGCCCAGACCATCGAAAACCCGGCACCCGTCGCGGGCGATGCATTCGGCTACAGCGTGGCCCTCAAAGGCGACCGGCTCGTCGTGGGAACGCCCCGATACGACGCCTCCGGCAACACCGACGCCGGCGCCGCCTATCTCTTCCAGCGAACCGGTTCCACCTGGACCCAAATCGAGCAGTGCGTGCCCAACCATCCGACAACGGGCCAATGGTTCGGCGAAGCCGTATCCGTTGATGATTTCTCGCTGTTGGTCGGCGGATCGGGCCGAGCCTCCGGAGGCCAGGGCATCGCGCAACTCGACGGTCCCACCAGCGTCCGCCTGCCCGGCGACGCCAATCGCGACGGCTCCATCAACGCCGCCGACGCCGCCATTCTCGCGGCTCATTGGGGTGACCAGACCGGCGTCTCCTGGGCCACGGGCGACTTCAACGAGGACGGCGCCGTCAACGCCCTGGACGCTTCGATCCTGGCCGCCAACTGGAGCGGCGTCCCCACGGAATCGTCTTCCGCGACAACCGTACCCGAACCCGGTACGCTCACGATCCTTGCCACCGGCCTAATCGCCCTGGCAACCTTCCTCCGACGACGTGTCTAGCGATTGTCGCCCCACCACGCCGGGCGTCATGACCACGGCCAGTGACGACGCGGCAAGGCCCAAACGGTTGGAATCGCGCCCCGTCCAAATATCACACAAATGTCTCCGCCGCGGACATGCTTTTCGGTTCACGCCGGTTAGCACAACAATTCGGACCGCGCCGGTTGTTCCGTCGCTCGCGGCATGGTGTTTGCCAAAAAACTTACGATTGTCCTTGGTATGGGCTATGCTATAGAATCGTGCGACGCCCCATTCGGGCGTCTCAGGCCAAATCTCGACGCCGCCGGCATGTCCCCAGGCAGGGGGCTGCCGCATCGCTGACTCATATCGATTCCGTCGAGACGGCCCGAAAACCCCATTTGACAAAGGAGCATAGAGTGGCCAAGTCAGACGAAAAGACTCCCCAGGAAACCCCCGAGGTCCAGAATCAGCCGCAAGCCGCCCAGCAGCGGCCCCAGATCGAGATCGACGACAGCAAGGCCAGCGCCGCGTACGCCAATTTTTGCCGCGTCACCGGAACGCCCGAGGAATTGATTCTCGACTTTGGTCTCAATTCGCAGCCGTTTGGCGTGCCGAAGGATCCGATCCAGATCACCCATCGGCTGATCGTGAACTTCTACACAGCCAAGCGGATGTTGCAGGCTCTTTCGCTCACCATCCAACGCCAGGAAGCCACTTTTGGCGTCCTGGAAACGGACGTGCAAAAGCGAGTTTCGCCCGCGGCCCGGCGCCCCGCCGCCCAGCCCCAGGCCTAGTATTGCACCGGCCCTCGCGGCCTTTTGCGATAGGGAACCAAAATTCCACACGGACCGCGTGCCTCGGCGCGCGGTCCGTGTTTGCTTTCCGCCGACCACCTATCCCCGCCGCCGTCGATCCTCCATAATAAGGCGGTTCCTGATCGTAGGTCAGGCTGTCGTAGGTCAGGCTGTGCCTGACAGGAACCCGGTCGCTGATCCCATCCATACCCATACCAACCCGAAGCGCAAGCGAGGGCCCCGCTCCCCGCCATCCTTCCCTCCGATCCGCGTTGATCCCACTCCGATCAAATTAAGGAGTCCCCATGGAACCTCAAGCCCTCGAATGGTTCAAGAGAATCCTTCGCACTCCCAGTCCTTCCGGCTATGAGACGCCCCTCCAGGCCGTCGTCCGTGAATACGCCGGCCAATTCGCCGACGAGGTCTCGACCGACGTCCACGGCAACGTCATTGCCGTGAAAAACCCCGGCGCGCCGATCCGCGTCATGCTTGCCGGCCATTGCGACCAGATCGGCCTGATCGTCCAGCACATCGACGAAAACGGCTTCGTCTATCTTCAACCGATTGGCGGCTGGGATCCCGTCGTCCTCGTCGGCCAGCGAATGGCCGTCTGGTCGTCCGATGGGCCCGTCTTCGGCGTCATCGCGCGCAAACCCATCCACCTCATCACCGAGGAGGAACGTGGGAAAGCCCCGAAGATGAAAGAACTCTGGCTCGACGTCGGCGCGGCCAATAAAGAGGAAGGTGAAAAAATGGTCCGCGTCGGCGATCCCGTCACCGTCGAACTCGAATACCGCGAAATGCCCAACCACCGCGTCGTCTCGCCCGCCATGGACGACAAGTGCGGCATGTGGGTCGTGCTCGAATCGCTCCGCCGCGCCGAAAAGGCGAAACTCCATTGTGCCCTCTATGCCGTCTCGACCGTCCAGGAAGAAGTTGGACTGCGCGGCGCGCAGACCAGTTGCTTCGGAATCGATCCTCACGTCGGCATCGCCGTCGACGTCACCTTTGCCACCGATTGCCCCACGATCGAAAAGAAAGAGGAAGGCGACATCAGTCTCGGCCGCGGGCCCGTCATCTACCGTGGCCCCAACTTCAATCCCCGCGTGGTCAATCAACTCGTCGAAGCCGCCAAATCAGCCGGCCTGCCTTTCCAGATGGCCGCCGCCGGAAAACCGCCCGGAACCGACGCCCGGGTAATCCAAACCACGCGCTCCGGCGTAGCGACCGGCTTGGTCAGCATTCCGAACCGATACATGCACAGTCCCGTAGAGATGATATGTCTCGACGACATCGACCATGCGGCTGACCTGCTGGCGCGGTTCGCCGAGCGAATTGCGTCCGACGTGGACTACACGCCATAATATTCCCCAGGTCTCCGAGCAACGGCTGAGCTTTTTGTGCATCATTTCGTTTTTTGCGCGCGCCGTCCGAAGCTTGTCGAGCAAACCGCACCCAGCCGCCAATCTTTCCACGTGCATGGTCGGTTGACGACGGGCCGTCCGCCATAACACGCCAAAGGACGGCAACTCAGTGATGTATTTATATTTACGCCAGTTTGAACAATCAAAAAAACCAGTTGCATTCCCCCTCGTTGGACGCTAGAGTGATCGTTTCGACTGACCGAAGTTCCGTCGCTCCGTAAAATCCCACTCATGAAACGTGTCTTGGTCGTCGACGACGAACCGGACTACCCGCAACTGCTGAGCATCATCTTGACCAAAGAGGGTTTCGAGGTGAGGACCGCAGGCGACGGGGACGAAGCGCGCCGAATCGCCGCGCACTTTTTGCCCGACGTACTCGTGGTCGACTGGCTTCTCGACGGCGCCGAGGACGGTCTTCAGGTGGCCGACGCCGTCACCCATCTCAATCCGCGACTGCAAACGGTTCTCATCACGGGCTACCCCTCCGTGGCCCTCGAACAACGCGTCGCGCAAATGCCCACCGTCCGTTTCCTCACCAAGCCCTTCACGCCGTCCCACCTGGTCGAACTCGTCCGCGACGCCGCCGCCCAATCGTAACCGTATTCCTCACGCTCCGCGTGAGGTTCCCGAACAATCTTGCGATTCCGTAGGGTGGGCATCGCCCACCAAAATATTTTCCACCACCTGCCGATACACGTCCACCCCCACGCGCCCGCTCCACGCGTCGATCAATCGTCGAAACGTGACGCCCGGCCGTCCCTCGCCGATCGGCTTCCCGTTGATTCGCACGGCCGGCATGATGCAATACGGCGTGCTCACCAATAGCGCCTCCTCGGCCATGGCGACCCGTGCCGCGTCGAAATCGCGCTCGGCGAACGGAATCCCCAACTCGACGGCCAACTCGGCCGCCATCTCGCGCGAAATGCCCGGCAAAATGTTGGCCAACGTCGGCGAAACGATGGTCCCGTCTTCCACGATCAGAAAATTCGCCGTGTTCGTCTCCGCGACGTTGCCCTGCAAATCGAGCAAGAGTGGAATGGCCTCCGGATCAACCGCCTGGGCCTCGCGCTCGGCCAGGTAGTAATTCACCCGGCTGCGATGTTTCACGGCGGCGGGAAAGCACTGCGGCGGCACGTGCCGGATCGACGGCGTCACCACGCGAGCCCCGTCGCGCATCTTCGCGGCCCACGCGTGAAACGGCATCGGAAACGTGTGAACGCAAACGGTCGGTTCCCGCCGCGTCGTCGCGTCGGCCCCCGCGTACATGACGCTCTCGCCCGCCGTAATAAAAACCACGAGCCCCAGTTCCTCCTCGGCCCCGATCAGCCGTCCGTTGTGCTCGACCACTTCTTCGGCGATCTCCGCCAGCCGCGCGATCGACACGCCCGCGTCAAAACCCACGTACTCCAGCGACCGCGCGAGCCGCCGCAGGTGTCCTTCCAGCCGAAACAACCGGTGGCGAAACGTTCGGGCCATCTCGCTCACCGTCGCCCCCAGCACGACTCCCAGATCATAAATGTTCAGATGCGCTTCGCCCGAGGCCACCATCCGCCCGTTGAGATAAACGATAGATTGTTGAGCCATGCTTCCTTCACTATTCATGGAGCAAACGTAGGGTGGGCATCGCCCACCAAGCAACACCTACCCGCAAACCGAGCCTTGTTATACAATAAAAAGTACCCAGTGTGCTACCGCACTTGACCATCACCAAGCAACAATTTCTTTTACATCCTCACCCTCCGTGTCCCCCGTGCCTCCGTGGTTTCGTTCCCCGTAGTGCCCACGAACAAGC
>DATECS010000096.1:0-4787 GCA_035286785.1 Thermoguttaceae bacterium
GCTTCAACAACGGATTCGAGCTTGGTCGGACGACGTCAACGACACGCAGCGCGGCGTCGATTGGCAAATGAAAATCCACGATGCCCGCTGCAAACTGAAATCAGTATATCCCAAAATACAGCTGTGACAAAGCACTAGTCGCCTTTCGCTCCGCGAAAGCAGCGAAACTTTCGCGGAGCGCGGCGACATTGCCTATACACACGTCGCCGAGCCCAAGGAGACTATGCCATGCGATCTTCATACGCGATGTCTTGCGCGATAGCGCAATCCTTCTTCTGCGCCTTCGCGTTGCTGATGGGCTCGACGACTCTCGCCGCCAATCCTTCTTATGGATCCAAAGGCGGCGATTCCTCCAACTCTTCCGGCGTCAAGGGCGGCGCGCCCCAAATCGCCGATCCCGACATCCTCCGGCACCTCACTTCGCTCACCGCGAAATTGAGCGAATCCAAGGGCATCTATGCCCTGCAAGCCTCGCTCCGTTTCGACAATCTCCAAACGGTCATTTACGACCCTCAAAATAAATCTCTCACGCTCCTGGGCAACCGCCGCACGTCGCGCTGGCTGGTTCCGATTCCCTATCTTGACCACCTCGCCACCGCCCTGGAAAGCGACCATCCCGAGTTCACGCTCCCCTGGACCCCCGAGGCCAAGCAGCAAGCCGACGCCCTCATGCGCCAGGCGGCCGACGTCAACACGGTCCTCTGGGACCGCATCGTCGCCAACGCGCGGCATCGCCTCTTCGACCAGCGAGGCCTGCTCACCATCGAGGGCCTGAGAATCCTCCGCGCCCTGCCTTTCCCCTCCGAAGGCCTCCTTGCGGGCATTACGAACAAGTACGACGTGATGGCCAAAACGTTCCAGATCTGCGGCGGCGAACAACAGGCCACGCTCATCGGTTCCTACGGCCGGTCGCTGCGCGACCCCTTCCAACTCGACGGCGCCATTCACGAGGTGTCGATGGACACCGCCTTGGCCGCCTCGATGACCGCGCCCGAATCGGCCGAACTTTGGGAAATCTTTCTCACGCGATTCGCCGACGTCTTTGACCTCGGCCCCCAAGGGCCGCTCGGCGTGTTTCGCCGCGCGCGCCAACGCGGCGACTCGATCGTCGCCGCCCGAAACGCCGCGATCGAAAACGTGCTTGCCGCCGTCGAGCCCACTTGGAACCGCGTCTTTACCAACGGCCTCGAACTGCACGCCGCCAACAAACCCTACATGCACCTGCCGCCCGATCTGGTCCGTTCCCTGGCCGGCATCACCATTCCCGTCACGCCCACCTGGCGCGGCGTCCGGCCCGAGTCTTGCCTGGGCCGGGTCATGTTCGAATCCGACATCCTGCTCAAGTGGGTCGTCTCCGACCCGTCGCTCATGGGTGTCAATCTTCCGTCCCACCTCACGGAATACGAGTGGCAAAAAAAGAACGGCCAAGACACGTCCCGCGCCACGAAGAACGATACGCGGTTCTGGATTTCGCCCGACGCGGTCGAACTGGCCCAATCCGCCGACGGCAACGTGCTGGAAATTCGCAAGGTCGCGATGCGAGTCAACACCGACGATCCGGCCTCGAAAGCCTACGTGAATGATCTGACCGTTATCTACGACCAACTGGCCGACGAATTCCCAACGCTCCACGAACTTTCCGAGTGCGCCAAAATCATGGCCGTCGCCCAGTGGCTCAAACAAAAAGACCCCGCTTTCCGCCTCCCCGCCGAGGGCCGCGCGACGTGGGAGCCGCCCACTTCCGTCCAAGGCTTCATCACCATGAACGCCTCCGTCCAGATCAACCGGACCGACGACGCATCGAGCACACGCGTCTCCGCCAAGTGGAAAGGCCAGGCCGCGCTCGAAGGCGGCGTCAGCCTTGTGCTGGGACAAAACGCCGTTCACTGGGACTCAGGCTCCACCGACGTCGTTTCCCTGGACAACGTCAGAAAAGTCATTACGCCGACGATCTACGACAACCAAGCCCTCCGGGCCATCTCGCGCGTGAAAACCATTCCCCCGCCGCCCATGCCGCCCGGGGCCACCGCCCGCGCGGAGATCGGAAATCGCAAACTCGAATACATCCAGGTGCTGCGCGATCGTCTTGGCGACCAGGCCAACGCCGAGGTCACTCAAGAAGCCCTGCGAGAGGCGACCCGGCTTGCCAAAAAACTCCAGCAGAGCGACAAGCTCATCAACGACCTTCAAGCCGGCCGCATCAAAGCCCTGGAGGCCTTTGGCGCCGCCGAGCAATGGGCCAAGGAAACCCGAAAAGAGTATTGCCAGGATCTAGCGAACACGCTGACCGGCGGATTCTCCGAGTTTCTTGCCGATAACGAGGTTCTCGAATTCCGAACCAACATGGCCGAACTTTTAGACGCAAAACATCGTAGCGCCCAGCAATGGTTCCTGTTGACCAACCGGTACGGCCCCAAAGTCGCCACGCTGCTTGGAGACATCGACACCATGAGAGAAAGCATCGGCAGCGACGACCATTACGACCGCAACATGGCGACGTTCCAGCGGTCATTGGATCTCATGAGCCAGATCAGCGAAGCGTTCCCGGAGATCCCCGGTGGCAGAGTCCTCGGCAACGCCCCTACCGGCGTCTCACTGGCCGCCGACACCCTGAAGGCAAGCTACACCATCGCCGAGATCCACTACAACATCAAGGAAGTCGAAATCCTTTCCGAACAAATGGGCAACGAGGCCCAATTCCTCAAAACGCTCCAAACGCGCCGAGAAACCGATTTCAAGCAACTCCAATCCGTCTTGACCCGCCTCGAACAAGACAACTCAAAGTAATTGCTCGCTGCCCAATGGCACTAAGCTTGTATACACGGCTTTCTATTCTCGGCACTGAAATTTTCTCTAGCCCAGGCGTTTACGCCTGGGTACGGGAGAAATAGTAATGTTCTTTTCTTCATTAGCCCCTTTAGGGGCGTTGACGGTCCTCGATGCCCCTAAAGGGGCCAAACCTGTTGTAGAAAAATCATCTATCCCCAGGCGTAAACGCCTGGGCTAGAAAAAACTTGCTCAAACCCTTGTTCAACACTTCAAAAACCGTTTTACAAACTTACAAACTTACTGCCTACTGCCTACCGCTCTCCACCACCTGCCCTTGCTCCCGCAGAATCTTCCGCAAGCGCTCCCGGTCAATCTCCTGCACCGCCACGCCCTCCTTGCCGGCCAGCGCCGCCGCCACGCCCGCCGCGTGCCCGGCCATCATGTAGCCCGGCTCCATGCGAAAGCTGCCGAACGCCACCGTACTCATTGACGCGCAAACCGGCACCAATAGATTATCGCACTCCGCCCGCTTCGGCGTCAGCGCCCGATACGGAACCTGCCACGGCTCGACCGGCTGGCTCACGTAGCCCTCGGTGTACAGCATGTCATTCGCGTTGGGATAGTGGAACGTCCGAATCGCCACCCATTGCACTTCCCGCAGGTCGATGTTGTATCCACACATGAAGACGGCGTCCGGCTTGGTCCTCCGCGTCTGGAGATCGTGCTGCGTCACGACGTACTCGCCGATCATCCGCCGGCCTTCCCGAATGTACATCTGATGCGGCCACCCGCCCGTGTCCTTGAATTCGTCCTTGCACAATCCCCATTGACGCGCCCCCTCGCGGTGCCTATCGGGCACGCACGGATCGTTTTGCAAAAACCACATCAATCCCTGCGCCCAGCGCAAGTGTTGTTGCCAGATTTCCGCCCGCCGGGCGTAACTCGCCTCCGGATATTCCCAACCCGCCCCCAGCAGGTTCGTCGACACCGGCCCGGTGCTATTCAGATCGCACTTCCCGTTCGGCACCCGCGGCGTGTGAATCACCGGCCCCGCGTGGTTGCCCGCCGCCTGGAATACCCGCCTGAGCATCTCGTAATCTTCGGCCTCATAACCCTCGGGCCGCTCGATGGGAAGCCGATTTTCCGGACGATTCGTCAGGCACAGCCGAAAGCAATACGCCTGGAACTTACCGTCGCCTTTGCCCGTGGCGACCAGCTTGTCCTGCGGAGTGACCCACGGCAGCAGTTGGCCGTCGTCCTTTCTGGCGAGCACGGGAAACTTGAACTGATGTTGCCCGGGCAACATCTCCGTTCGCCCGGCGAGCCATTCGCCGTATTGTTTCTTTCCCTCGCGACCCACGGCATATTTCACGCCGCTGGCCGCCATCAGATCGCCCTCGTAGCCGGCGTCAATAAATATCTTGGCGACATACGTGTTTCCCGACTCTGTTTTCAGCGACGTGATGTGACGCCCTACTTTCGCCACCGACTCAAGCCGCTCTCCATAAACGACTGTCACTCCGGCCTCGCGGAGCATGGCCTTGAGCGTGTCTTCCGCCACGTGCGGTTCGAAATTGAAAGCCAGGCCCTTCGTGTCCAATCGATAATGAGCGGCCATTCGCTGGTAGAGTTCCTTGGCCAGACCGCCGATGAGATCCTGCTGGCCGCGGACGTCCGATTGCCCCAGTCCGCCGGAGAGCATCCCGCCGACGTGCCTTCCCGGTTCGACGAGCACGACCTTCGCGCCCTGCCTGGCCGCCGCCACGCTCGCCGTCACGCCGCCCGCCGTCGCCGTATAGACCACCACGTCCGCCCGAACCGTCTCCCCGGCCCGCGCCGCGACCGGCGCCGCAAGCAACAGAAAAACCAAGACGCGCAAGCACGCGAAAAACCACCCCGCCATCCAAGAACACCGGAACATCTCTCTTGCCTTTCTCTTGAAACTTCGGACTCTCGACGCCCTCGGTCCCTCGTATAAAACACTCGATCCAAAGTCCATGCGTCTCACTCTTCCCTTA
>DATECS010000097.1:0-18871 GCA_035286785.1 Thermoguttaceae bacterium
GGCATGATCTTGACCCGTTCGCCCGCCGCGCCCAGCGGGGCGTACCATTCGTCCGCGGCCGCGCCGCCCAAGAGCAGGTGGCCCGAGCCGCTCGTGTTTTTGTTGACGATCAACAGGGCCTTCACCTTGGCCAAGACGATCGTGATCGCGTGGCCGAATACGTTGCGCGGCAGCGCGTCGAGCGAAAACGTGGTGGACGCGCCGGCCGACAGGCTCTGGTCAACGACGTCCCACACCGCGTCGGCTTGGTTCGCGCCCGTGCCGTTGTCCAAGTCCTGGTTCAACAGCAGACGATTGGTGTTCGCCACCAGGCTCGCGCCGACGGCGTCCCGCCAATTCCAACCGAGTTGGACCTGAATTGTGCTTCGCAACGTGGTGGCCATAAAATCTCCCGATGTAGGTCAGGCTGTGCCTGACAATATACGACCCTGATGTAGCGATGATGGTGGGGCGACAACCGTCCCGGAAATGTGCGGCGGTCCTTTCAGTGCTCTCGTGGACGGTCGTCGCCCCACCCTACGTTTCTGATGCCAAAGCGTCAGGCACAGCCTGACCTACTCTCTCTTCGCGTTCTTTGCGTCCTTCGCGGTAAATACTACGCCGGCACGCAAACCGTCGCCGTGAAATCAAGCGTCCACTGCCACGGCCCGTCGGGATGCTGCTTGATCGTGTCGGCCACATGGCGCACCCGCGCGAGGTAGTCTGATTCGTTCAGCTCAAGCGACGCCCCGTCGAACGCCTCGGCGATTTGTCCGGCGATCGTTTTGGCGTCCTGGTAGGCATGGTGCCAGACGTCGATCCGCAGCGAGAATTCTTTCGCAGCGGGCCCTTGGTTGGTCGGCAGTTGCGAGCGAATCGCGCGAACCACGAGCGTGGCGTAGGGCGGCACGCCGCTGCTGGTCCGGCCGGTGGTCAACCGATCGGCCGGAAGCACGGCCTCAAGCGCCGGCGTGTCGGCCCAATGTTCGTGAATGGCTTGTTCGAGGTTCATAAGCGCATCATCCGTCGGCGGCATGAATCAGCCATTATTCGCGTCGGACCGTGGGCTTCCGACCACGGCTACTATTTGCGTCGAGCAGGCTCGACGGCTAACTTCCCTCTCATCCCTAATCCCTCTTCCTCACTCCGCCGCCACCTGAATTTCCATCAACGCGTCGATTCGATCGGCCTTGCGGCAGCCGACCACGCGATAGATCGTGCCATCGGGCGCTTTGATGCGATGGGTCTGATCGAGCCGGAATTCTCCGGCCACGTAGACGATGAACTCACTTGCCAGCGAGCGGCGGGCGTGGTCGTTGTCGACCGCCGCTCGGACCGGCTGGATCCGCGCCGGCACGCCGGTTCGCCACGGCCGCCACGCCGCCACTTCCGCGCCCGTCGCGTCCTTCGTGAAGTCGGCCACCTCAATATCGACGTACTGATCCAACCCGTGAGCAATGACCAGATCACGGCAAATGCATCGCCAACATCCCACGGCCGTGCGTCGCGCGGCCAGGACGGTCCATCGCCGCGCGTCGGCCTCAACGATCAGGTCGCCCGGCCGGGGCGAGTCGTCCAGTTCGTTCCCGTCGAGATGCCATGCGACATCCTCTTCGGTGTATCTTCCGCCGGACGCCCGGGCCTCGCTCGCGCGAACCGTCCCGCGAACCGCATGGGCCAGGCTCCTCGAGTCGGATGTCCCTGGCCGCAGAAGCGTCACGGCCTGTTGCATGTCCGCCACGTCGGCGAAGTCGTCGCTCGGATCGAACGCCATGAAACAACTCCCAGGAAAAAAGGGGAGGAAAAAAGGGGATAAGTCCAATTATTTGCGGGGCATCCTTCGGGCCGTTAGAGATAATTGGACTTATCCCCTTTTTTCATCAAGTGACTCCCCGCGAACGGATCTCGAACGGCTCCTCGCCGGCCAGTTTGCGTTCGCACCAATCGACCGTGGCCCGAAGCTTCGCCAGGTAGTCGCCCCACGAGACCGACTGACCGTCGAGCGAGTAGCTGGGCTTCGGACTGGCCGTGATTTCGGCGATCCGCGCCAGCGTTTGACCGCGAATCGTCCGCAACTGTTCAAGATCGCTTGGCATGATGGCTCTCGTTCAAATGCAATGAAGTCGAAATCGGGCCAGGATCATCTGGCCGATATAGGGCGTCAGGCGATACTCGACCAGATAGTCGCGCCCGGCCAGCGTGAACGCCGGGTGCGCCGTGACGTCGATCGTGTGGCGGAAGTTGTAGCCCACCGCGTCCCGGGTCCATCGCGCGTCGGTTTGCAGCGAGTCGAACAGGATGCTGATTTTGTCGATCGCAACATCCGCATGGTCGGCGACCGCGGTCCGGCTGTCGGGATCGTCGGCCGCCAGCAGCCAAATGCCATAGTGGATCGCGGCGACGTCGGTTCGCGTAATGGCCGCCGCGTTGTGGCCCACGATCCGCGCCATGCACGTGGCCGATCCATTTTTGAAGACGGTTCCGTGGGTATCAGTGCTCATGGGTTTGTCCCGCGATGGTTCCAGTGACGAACAGTTCGGCCGCCTGGCTCCCGGCGACTCGGGCCTAGCCCGCCGCCACGCCGTAAGGCCCGTCGACCGGCGGCGGCGTGAAATTCCCCCGCCACGGCATCATCAGCGCCAAAAGATCACGAAAACCGCCAATCATCGCCGTCTATCTCCCCTTTCACACTTCCTACTTCCCACTTCCCACTTCCTCACCCCACTCCGGTAATCGGTTCCGCGTCCGGGTCGGTCGTGACGCTTTTCGTCACGTGGGTCGTCGTCCCGTCGGTCCGCTTGATGATCCACTCGGTGCTGCTCGTCGAACTCTCCAGCGCGGCCAGCACAATGGTCGTAAGGCTATGCTCGGGCGCGTCGGCCTCGACCTCGCTTACGTCGCGTGAAAGCACCGCGTCGGCGATCGTCGCCTCGTCGATGGGCATTTTTCCGGTAGCCGTCTCGGCCGCCAACACGCGGAACGTCATGACGACCGACCGCGCGGCGACGCCGGCTACCGTGGCCTCGACGACCACCTGAAAAAACTCGCCCGGGTCGAACCCGTTAATCGTCTCGACGCCGAACGACGCCTTGTAGTGGCCGGTCGTTCCGGTCCGCTTGGTCATCGTGCCCGTCAGGTTCGGCGTGTCGCCCGACTGGGGATATATTTTCCACGCGGGCGCGCTGTCGGCGTCCCGCGACTGGCCGGTCGCCGGATGATGCGTCACCACGTCGAAGTAAATCGTCTCGCCGTGCGGCACGTTCATGCAGCCCATGGAAGGCGTCCTCCTTTAGTCCGACTAGATTCACACGACGGGCGAACGAAACACGGGCGAATGAAAAACGATTCGCGGCCGGACGCCTCGCGGGGCGGCGAGCACTTTCGGCCGGCGGGGAAGAAAATATTTCGGCGGATGTTCGACCGCTCCACTGCTGGCATCGGTCACGTTCAGTCGCGCGAACTCCGGCCGCGCCCCGGCGAGCATCGGCAACGACCACGCCAGCCCGACGGGAAACAAGGCGGCGGGCGCCCCGGAGGCCAGCGCGGTCCGCTCGTCGCTCGACAACGCCCGGTCCCACTTGGCCGTTTCGGCCAGCGCCCCCGCGAACCGATTGCTCCCCGCGGCGTATTGGCCCAGGTTCCACGCGCCGGCCACGTCGATCACGCCCCAATTGGCCACGGTGGCCGTTGCCCGTGGGACCGCGTCGATGTAGACAACGAACGTCGTCCCGTCGAACGCGAGACACAGATGGCGCCAGGCGCCGTCGGTCGTCGGCGAGGTGGCGAGGTAGGTCCCCACGCCGAGCGAATCGCGTATCCATACGAAGATCTTCCCATACTCGGCCGATCCCGACCCGTACGTGAAAACCATCACCGACGGATTCCCGCTCACGCCCCAATTGAACAGATACCGCGGGACCGCGTCGCTCATCACATCCCGCCGAAACCAGCACGCGATCGACCACGGCCCGCTATTGGGCGCGGCGTCGCCCAGCGCCAACGCCGCGTGATCGGCAATCAGCGTATAGTCGTCAATGCCGTTGTACAACAGTGCCATGAGAGTCAAGAGTCGAGAGTCAAGTGCCGAAGGTCGAGTGCTCTGGACTCTCGACTCTTGACGCTCGACTTTTTTACGCCACTGGAATTTCGATCACCACGTATATCACGTACAAATCGCCACCGAGATTGTTCGACGATGCTTGCGGCCGGCTGTAGCGGCTGAATACCACGTCGCCGGCCGACCAGCCGAGGTTAGCCACCGTCTCGGTCCACGAATGGATCGAGATTTCATCCTGCGCGGCCTCGACCGCGCGGTCGCCGCTGTCTTCGTCCGTGTAGCCGCCGTCGAAATCTTCGCCGTCGGCCACCGAACAAAAGCCCAGCGTATGGGCAACGTTTTTTCCGGCCTCGGCCGTCGCCGGCGCGCACGCCACGCGGAACGTCACCGTCCCGCCCGCGTCAAGTTCCCGCGGCACGGCGAAACGGAAGTTGGCGTATTCCTCGGTCGTCGCGTCGAACGCCCGAACAAGCGTCTTGACGTTCGAGCCCGACAGGAACACAACCGGCGCCGCATTGGCTTCCAGCCCCATCATCGCCGCCGCATCGAGTTGAATTTCGCAAAGAGACATGGGTCGAGGAAGGGATGAGAAATTAGGGATTGGGGATTAGAGATTGGAGCGGAAGAATCAGGGTCGAGAGTCAAGTGTCAAGAGTCCAGTGTCGAGAGTCCGGAGTTGAGAGAGGATCTGAAATTCTAAATTTGAGATTTGAAATCCCAGAGTTCGGTCCTGAGCCCTCCCTACTGCCACCTACTGCTTACTGCTCGCCGCCTGCTGCCTACTGCCCGCTGTCGGCTGCCCGCTGCCTGCCGCGTCAGCCCGTGCATTTCACGACGAAGCGCGGATTGATCACCGCCGCGGCGCCTCGCTCGGAGGCCTTGAATCGCACGACGATGTCCTGGTTGAAATCGGCCTCGCTGCCCAGCGGCGATTGCGTCACCGTGATCGGCCAGTTCTCCATGTAGGCGAACGCCTTGCGCAGCTCGCCGATGAACCACCACTTTTTCGCGTCGGCCACCGAGACGCCCGAGGCAATGATCCGCCGATAGGCCAGCCGGCTTTCGACCACCGTGTAGTTGCCCAGCGGGTTGGCCGCCGTGGTGGTCGTCGCGCTTCCGGCGGCGGAATAAGAAATCTCGGCCGCGTTGAACACGCGATGGGCCGCGTGGCGATAGGCCGGCATCACCAGCACCGTGGTGGCCTGGACCAGCACCGGCTCGCCCGTGTTCGGGTCGAGGATGTCGGCGAACAGTTGCTCGGCCGCGTCGACGTCGGTCCAATCGACCAGCTCGTTGGCGGCCAGCTCGTTGGTCCAGGCGTGATTGTCGGCCGCCGCGTAGTATGTGTCGTGGCTCGTGCCGTTGTGTTTGTAGTTATTCGTCGCGCCGACGACCAGATCGACCAGCCGCTTCTCCTTGTTCAGTCCGAGAATCTCGCCCACCTCGGCCGCCCGGCTGAGCACCAGATTGGTCCGGTCGAAGAAGATCGCCTCCTTCGTGACCGGCACGATGAGCCCGTGCTTCGTCGTGGCGGGCGTCTCGATATAGTCCTCGCCGAATCCGACGTTCGGATAGGGCATGCCGGGGTGAACCTCCGTCGCGTCGTCGCCGAGACGGCCCACGCCCGGAATGATCTCGCCGTCGAGCCGCGTGGGAATCGTGTCGACCAGCCGCGACACGACGAACGCCTCGTTGCGATAGGCGTCGAGGATTTTCGAGTAGATCACCTGGCCGGCCACGTTCAAGAAGGCGGTGGCGTCGACGCCTTCGCCCGCTTCGAGCAGGCTCACGCCGCCCGTGTTGCGCGGATCGAGCCCGCGGACCCACTCATGCCCGTCGGGAATGAGTCCCTCGGCCAGGTCGCGGAGGCTGAAATCCTCGGGCCTCAAGTCGCCTTGGGCCAGCGCCTCGGAAAGATGCGCGACCGTCTTTTGCGCGCCGTCCATCTCATACTGCCGGCGAAGTTCACGATATCGAATCGTTGTCACGGATAGAATCCTCCAAAAGAATTGAGAGTCCAGAGTCGAGAGTCGAGAGTCGATCTGAAATTTCAGATTTGAGATTTGAGATCCCGGGAATATACCTGCTGCCCCTCTGCCTGCCGTCTACTGCCTACTGCCCTCTGCCCGCTGAAATCACACTCCGCCGGTCATCACCGTCGAACGGATATCGACCAGCACGGTCGTCGTGGCGTCGGCGGCCCGGCGGGCCACGCGGCCGACGGCGTTGGCGCTCACGCCGACTCCGTCGACTTGTTGATTCATAAGGGCGTTGCCCCCCGCATTCTCGTCGGCGCCGATCAAGTCGCCCAACTCGAATGTGCCGCTGGGGCAGTCGAACTCAAACACGCCGGTCGTCGCCACGCGGATCGGGCCGGCGTCGCCCGCGCGGCTCCGCTGCATGGCCACGCCGAGAAATTTCGACGCAAAAAGTTGCTGGTTCGCTGACTCGCTCTCCTGGTCCGGCTGGGCCGAAGCCGGCTTGGCGTCATCCGTGTCCTGATACACCAGATCACCGATCTCGATCACCGTGGCGCTATCCACCGCCGCCACCACCGGATTCGTGTCGCCGTATCGCCAACGCATCTTGTCGCTCATGGAATAAGCTCCTGTTTCAAGGGATTGGGGATTAGGGATTGGGGATTGGATTTAGAGGACATGCTAAACGCCGTAATGGCTTGCTCTAATCCCCAATCCCCAATCCCTCCTTTTCACGTAATCGCCTTCACAAACGTTTTCGCGTCCATCGTTCGTCGTCCGTCGAGCGTACTCGGGTCGCGTGATAGCGGCCGATGCCGGACCCCGTTGCGAACCAGGCTCTCGGCCAGCACGACCCGATCGCGGATCAACTCCCGCACCTCCTGTTCATCCGCCGCCAGCAGAAGCGTCTCGAGGAATCGTTCGCTGACCAACGTGCCCTCCGGCACGGATCGGCCCACGGTTTCGCTGAGACGAGATTCGCCAAGCAGTTTACAAATCAACAGACAACGGCGAGCCTGCGCCTCCGAGGCCCGCAATCGCTTCAGTTCCACTTCCGTGCGAAGAAGCTCTTCTTTCACCCGCTGCAATTCGCCCGACGATTCGGCAACCGCCGTCTCCGTCGTCTCGGCCGGCGACGATTCGCGCGATTCCTCGACCGGATCGCCTTCCTCCGCCACCGACTCAAAGAGTCCTTGCGTTGTGGCCGGATCGGCCACCAGATCGACGCTTTGCACCCGGGTAATGGCTTCAACTACCGTCCGTTCGCCTTGACGCGACGTCCTCGCGAGCACGTTGTGCGAGAATCCGACGTTTTCCGGCGAGTGTTCCGCGTCCCAGAGCAACTGCTCGGCCAGGACGTGCTTGGGATTGAAATGGAAATCAGCAAACAACCCTTCGCCTTCGCGGACCGACACGTTCCGCAGATTGCCGATGCGGTCCTGATAATCACGGGCCGCCTGCGGATTGGCCTTCGGATGATTGACGTTCACCTTGGCCCCTTCGTAGAGTCCCACGGCGCCGGTCAGCGCCTCGGCCAGGTAGGTTCGGCCGTTGCGCGACCGCAGGCCCAGCACCTTCACGCCGCGAAGGATTCCCTGTTGCCGATCGACCCGCATCGACACCCCGCGCGAATCGACGAATTCCTGAATCATCTCGCTCATCGCGTATGTCCTCGCAAGAACTTTTTTTCTCCGCGCCCCCGCGTCTCCGCGTGATAACCTTGTCCTGTCGCGCCCCCCTCCGCGCACAAAAAAAGCCCACCGGCCACAAAGGGCTCTGGTGGGCTCGTCGGATACCCGCCGCAAGGGACAGGCTCGTCGGATACCGTGTGTGGAGGGATTGGAGATTAGGGATTGGGGATTGGCATGTTTCTTCGCTCCTAATCCCTAATTCCCAATTCCCAATCCCTCATCGCTCCACTCTCTCAATCCGTCTCCGGATATGCTGAATCGTTCCATCCTGGACGCACAGCTCGATGCCGGCCGTTCCGTGGAATCCTCGCCGAAGGACTTCGATGAGCACTTCGGCCATCGCCGCGCGAAGCTGCGACACTTTCTCTTGATTGGCCGGCGTTTTGCATTGCGTAACCATGGGCCCGAGAATACCCGCCGGGCCCACGATTTTCAAGCCGAGTTTTTGGCCACCGTCAAGAACATAACTCGCCAAAGATTTCACCACGGAGGCACGGAGGATACGGAGAAGAAGTCGTTGTAGGTCAGTCGTAGTCGTAGGTCAGGCTGTGCCTGACGGAATCACGACAACGGTCAGATGCAATTTGCTCCGCAAGATGTCAGGCACAGCCTGACCTACCAGAATCAGCACGGAGGACACGGAGAATCACCTCCGTGTTCTCCGTGCCTCCGTGGTAAGAATCCCCTCGGCATACTCGCCGGCCTACGAGCAGCCCATGCTGTTGCCGCAATTGTGGCACAGATAGCAGTTGCCGTTGCGCACCGTGATCGCGCCGCAGCCGTCGCACGCCGGCGCGTCGGTCTGGAAACTGGCGAATTGCTCGCGGCGGCCCGTCGGCATGGGCACGTTGCGCGCGTGCTCCAGCGCGTCGGCGATTTTTTCGGTGTCCGCGCCCGGCGGAGGCGTCGGCGCGTGGGCCCGTCCGTTCACCGGGCTCTTGCCGTTGCTGCTCGTGTGGTTGGCGGCGGTTCCTTGCCCGGCGTCCGGCCCACCGGCCTTCGTGGCGGTGGGCCGCAGCTCTGTTTCCGTGTCCCCCGATTCGCCCCCGGTCGGCTTGTCGAGCGTCGGCATGGCCGTGCCGTTGTTTTCCTCGCGGAAGCCGGGCAGGAACGTCACGCCCAGCCACCGGAAGATGTAGTCGATGATGCTTTTGGCGAAGCGAACGTCGGGATTGTTCGTGTGGCCCATCGGCTCGAACCGCGTGTGCGAAAACTTGCTCACGTACACGTCCAGCGGCACGCCGTATTGCAAACTCATCGACACAGCCGTGCCGAAGCAGTCCATCATCCCGCCGATCGTGCTGCCTTCCTTGGCCATCGTGATGAACAGTTCGCCGGGCCGCCCGTCGGGATAGAGCCCCACGGTGATGTAACCCTCGTGGCCCGCCACGCTGAATTTGTGCGTGATCGACTGTCGCGTGTCGGGCAGCCGCTCGCGGCGCGGCGTAGCGCCCGACTTCTTGTCCTTCTTCTTCCGCGTCGAAAGCGGCTGGGCCCCCTTCGAGCCGTCGCGATAAATGGCCAGCGCCTTCAGCCCCAGTCGCCAGCCTTCCAGGTAGGCCTGCGCGACGTCGTCCGGCGTGCTCGTTTTCGGCATGTTGACCGTCTTCGAGATCGCGCCCGAAATGAACGGCTGCGCGGCCGCCATCATGCGAATATGGGCCATCCACGGAATCGACCGCTTCCCGCCCGCCGGCTGAAACGCGCAGTCGAACACGGGCAGGTGCTCGTCGTGGACGTCGGGCGAGCCCTCGATCGTCCCCTCTTTTTCGACGTAGGCCGTGATCGCCTTGATTTCCTCTTCGCTGTAGCCCAACGTCTTGAGTCCCGCCGGCACCGTCCGGTTGACGATCCGCAGCGTGCCGCCGCCGGCCAGTTGCTTGTATTTGACCAGCGCGATGTCCGGCTCGATGCCCGTCGTGTCGCAGTCCATCATGAAACTGATCGTGCCGGTCGGGGCGAGCACCGTGGCCTGGGCGTTGCGGAATCCGCACTTGTCGCCCAGCGCGACCACCTCGTTCCAGACCCGCCGGGCCGCCTCGACGAGATACTCGGGACAATGGGCCGCGATGTCGTCGATCTTCTCGCGGTGCTTGAGCATCACGCGCAACATCGGCAGCCGGTTCTCTTCATAACCGTCGAACGGGCCGACCGTGGCGGCCAGTTCGGCGCTGGTGCGGTTGGCCACGCCGTGCAGCAGGGCCGTGATCGCGCCGCAAAGCCCGCGAGCCTCCTCCGAGTCGTAGGGCAACCCGGCGGCCATCAACAGGCTGCCCAGGTTCGAGTAGCCCAGCCCGATCGGCCGGAAGCGGTGGCTTGTCTCCGCGATCCGCTTCGTCGGATAGCTCGCGTGATCGATAAGGATTTCCTGGGCGATGAAAACCGTGCGGCACGCCTTGCCGAACCGCTCGACGTCGAACCGCCCGTCGTCCGTGCGGAATTTCATCAGGTTGATGCTGGCCAGGTTGCACGCCGAATCGTCGAGAAACATGTACTCGCTGCACGGATTCGAGGCGTTGATCCGGCCCGAATTTGGACACGTGTGCCATCGGTTGATCGTGGTGTCGTATTGCAGCCCGGGATCGCCGCACGCCCAAGCCGCCTGCGCGATCTTGCCCATCAGTTCCTTGGCCGAGTGAGTGGGGCCTTCGCGGCCCGGATTGGTCACCCAATGGGTCTTCCACGGCTGATCGCGCTCGACCGCCTTCATGAACTCATCCGACACGCGGACCGAAAGATTGGCGTTCTGGAAGAGGATCGACCCATAGGCGTCGTCCGCCGTGTAGCCCTCTTCCATCAGCAGAAACGCTTTCTTCTCCTCGTGGCACTTGCACTCGATGAATTCGAGGATGTCGGGATGCCCGATTTTCAGCGATTGCATCTTGGCGGCCCGGCGGGTCTTGCCGCCGCTTTTCACCACCGCGGCGATCTGGTCGTAGACCCGCATGAACGAGAGCGGCCCCGACGGCTTTCCGCCGCCGGCCAGCTTCTCGTGGTGCGATCGCAACGTCGAGAGGTCCGTGCCCGTGCCCGAGCCGAACTTGAAGAGCATGGCCTCGCTTCGGGCCAGCTCCATGATGTCCTCCATGTTGTCGCGCACGCTCTGAATGAAGCAGGCCGACGCCTGGGGAAACTCATAGGGGTTTTCCGGCTGGCGAACTTGCTTTTCCTCGGGATCCCAAATCCAGTTGCACGAGGCGCCCTCGACGCCGTACTGGTGATACAGCCCGACGTTAAACCAGACGGGCGAATTGAACGAAGCGTACTGATGGAGGCACAGCCACGCCAATTCGCGATAGAACCGCTCGGCGTCGTCGGCCGTGGCGAAGTAGCCGTCGCCAAGTCCCCAGTCGGCGATCGTGCGGCACACGCGATGAACCAATTGCCGCACGCTCGTCTCTCGTTCCTTGGTGCCGTTCTCGCCGTAGAAATATTTACTCGCGACGACGTTGGTGGCCAATTGGGTCCACGTCGTCGGGATTTCGCAATTCGGCTGCTCGAAAAACGTGCCGCCGCCCTCTTCCTTGATGGCCGCGACGCGCAACTCCCACTCGACTGTGTCGAACGGGTCCGCCACGTCCGTCGGGCAGAAACACGCATCAATGGTGAGTCCCTGATTCGCGGGCGCGAAACGTGCGTTCACCCGACTCTCCCGATCCGCTCTTCGCGTTCCGTTGTCCACTCTGAGTTCGACGTTTTCCATTTCCATGACTGATGTTCCTTCTTCCGTGAGCGCCGGCCATCCGTACCGGATAATGTACACCCGTACAATTCTATCCCCAGACCAACCGAGCCGCCAACGCAGCTTATCTAACCACTCAGAAACTGCCACTCCAAAGAGTTATTCACAATAACACTTAGGAACTAATTGACGCCTTCCACCACCAATATATTGTACCATCCACAGACGTGACCACAACATACAGGTGAGATCGTCAGAGTGTAGTCGGATCTTTTAACCCGTCAATGACGCCCTTCACGCGGGCTCCAACACCTTGCCGGCAAAGCGTTTGTGTGGTTCCGGTTAGACGGGCTACCCGATCGGGCTAGACGGGCCAATACCACGCGCCGCTCGGGTTTTTCCGAGGTTTGGGAGATTCCTCGCGGACTCCTTGGCGAAAGAACCCTCGTAAAATTTTTTCAGAAAAATCAGCTCTCCCCCCAGCCGAGCATACGACCAGGAAGACAAGGCAAACACGATGTGCTCTCCCCCTCCAACGCGACCGGCTTCGCGCATCGGCACATGGGTGAACCGCGAAGATCGCGAAGAACGCGAAGGTGAGGAAAGGACCATTTGATGAGCCGTGCCGTGCAGATTATCCTTTCGTATGTTTCGCGTCTTTCGTGGTTCCCCAAAACTCCATGCGACTCCGCCATGCTTCCCCGCGTCCTCGAGCCCGAGGTGATGGATAGCCCGTCCGAGGCGGCTGACTACGACGCCATGGACCATGCCGAGGTGAATCGCGTTTTTGTCGCCGACCTCTTGGCCGCCGGACTGCCCGACGGGCCTATCCTCGACTTGGGCGCCGGCACGGCGCTGATCCCGATCGAGCTGGCCCGTCGATGCGACACGGTCCGCCTCGTTGCCGCCGACGCCGCGCGACACATGCTTCATGCGGCCGAAGCAAACGTCCGTCGCGCGGGCCTGTCCGGGCGCATCACGCTGCAATGCGTCGACGCAAAACGGCTGCCCTACGCCGACGCGTCGTTCGCCACGGTCATGTCGAACAGCCTCGTTCACCACGTGGCCGACCCCTGGCCCGTGCTCGCCGAGGCGTGGCGCGTGCTGACGCCCGGCGGGCTCCTTTTCTTCCGCGATCTGGCCCGGCCCGCCGACGATCGTGCGGTGGCGAGGGTCGTCGATACCTATGCGGCCGGCGCCAACGCGCACCAGCGTCGGATGCTGGAAGACTCGCTCCGCGCCGCGCTGACGGTTGAGGAAATGGCCTCGCTGATTGCGAAACTTGGCGCCGGTCCTGGGACCTTGACGCTCACCAGCGACCGCCACTGGACATGGATGGCCCGAAAATCCGAGCCGCGACCGTGAGGGAGCGGTGGTTTGGAAAGACGCGCCACGGTGTTTTCCGCTCCCTCACGGTCGCGGCTCGGTTATATCGGATCCTACCGCCCGCACCGCAGGAACCGAAACAGGCCGTGCAGCCGGAATCCGCCGCCAAGGCCCAGCAACCGCTCGACCGGCCGTTGGGGTTGGGCCCCCGCGTAGAGAGATAAGGATCGCTGGACTTCGTTCAACAGATCCTCGAAGACGGAATTCAGTGCCCCGTATAGATCGCTGAATCGTTCGGCCGTTTCCGGCGATCGTTTGCGACGCTCTGCCTCGGCCGCGTCCAAACGGAGCGTCTTGCTCAATGCTCGGTTGAAACTCTGCCCATCCACGCCGCACGCGTGAAACCACAGCGAGTCGCGCGAGCTCACCAAAAAATTCGTCGCGTCGGCGCCAATGTCCAACGCGGCCACGACAGGCCCAGTCCCAGTGGAGGATCCGCCGTCCGAGCCGGTCAAATAATCATGAACCAGGAAATTGTGCAGGCCCACGAAATCCGGTTGCAGCACGTCCACGCGCAGTTTGAGCGACTTGAAAACCGCCGACAACGAGTCCGTCATGGCCCGTTTCGCCGCGACCAGCAGGATCTCGCGTCCCGGCGCGACGTCGGGCTTTGCCTCCTCGGACGCCGCGCCCTCGAACGCATGGAAGTCCCACGCGAGTTTGTCCATCGGCATCGGAAATTTATTGGCGGCCTCGAACGAAACCAGCTTGGCCATCTTGGCGGCGTCCACCGGCGGAATCGTAATCTGGCGGCTGAACGTGGTTCGCCCCGACAGTCCCACGCACACCCGATCGCCTTTCACGTCGCGGCCGCTCAAGAACGCCCTGAGCGATTCCGTCATGATTCTTGCCCGTTCGTCGTTGTCGGCGACGTGGCCGAGCGACTTCGAGTGCTCGACCGAGCACGCATCCTCGATGACCGCTTGCTGTTTTGCGTCGTCCCAACTCAGCCGGACGGCTTTCAGGCTGCCGCATCCCACGTCGATTCCCCAGCCCTGCCGCGCGCCACGCGACCGCATGATGTGCTTGACCCGGTGCAACATCCCCGTTGACCTGACCGACAAGAGATTGATCGGCACGGCCGCCCGACCCATTCCGGCCAACGCCAGACCGCACGCCGTCAAAAAACAGCCGGGCCTTTGCTGCAATTCCGAAGCGTCCAGTTCCTCGGCCCGGCCGATTTTCCTGAATCCGCAAAGCCATTCGACCGAAACGCCTAACGGCGTTTGCTCCGGCGGGCTTGCCCACGGGATCGGTTCCTCCGGCAAAGAGGAGCCCGCCGCCCGAACGCGGCGATCGAGTTCTCCGCAAAGCCGAACGACCCGGGCGTCTTTCGGCGTCCGTTGCTTCAGCCGCCGGGCAACCGCCACGAGCGTCGCGTCGATCACCGGGGCGTTGCGTAAGTCAAACAACAACGCCGCCAATTCCGTCGCCTCTTCGCGCATCCGTTGCATCTCGGGCACTTCCGTCCGAGGAGAGGCCATTTGCTCCAAAAGACGCAATGTCTCCTCGTAACGGTGCTTGGCCAGCGTGTTCCTTGCCAGCGCGACCAGTTGCGCCCGGACCCAATCGTGCAGTTTTTCCGCTTCGGCGTCGGCGGGCTTCAAGGCCGTCAGACGCTCGATCCGCGCCGGCAGATCGAGCAGACGCTTGTCGCGGACGGCCTGGCGGATTTCCTCGATAAGCGTGTTGATCTCGCGGCAACGCTCGGCGATTTCGTCGTGGAGATCCTTCCAATCGTGGGTCTGAAACGGCGGCGGCACCCGCTTGAGATGCGCGGCCGCGGCCTGATAGTCCGAGACGGCCGCGCGTTCGCGGGCCAGCCGGCACGCTTCCTTCGCCTCGGACTGATGCCGTTGCCGTTGGGCGGTCCATTCCGTCGTGAGTTCACGTGCCCGAGTGACGAATTGGATCAAACGGGGGTGCTTGTTCTGGGGGATCGGCGTGAGCCGCTCAATGGCCTCGTCAAATCGATAGTCCGACGCCAACTCTTCCGCCTGGCGGAAATCTTCGTTCAGGCGACTCAACCGCTCGGCCGCGGCATCGACCAAACGGATCCCGCAAGCGCCGCAAAAATTTTCACCCGCCGCGCAGGGTTCCCCGCAACCGAGGCACGGTTCCCACAGCGCGGCCCCGCACTTCGCGCAGAAATTCGACTGCGGCAGATTCTCCTGGCGGCACTGCGAGCAACTCACGGTGGTCCGCGACGCGCTTTCCATGTCCTCAATCGTCGGGATAGGCATCAGCTAAAGCACCGAATTTCTGAATTTAGTCGTTACACGTTTGAAACAATCCGTAGGCCGGGTCGCGACCCGGCAAGGTTGTTGCTCGGGACTATCTGTCGCCGGGTCGCGACCCGGCCTACGGTGATTCGGCGAATTTGGAACTACTGGAATTCCATGAAACCAATCAAGGCGTTCCTCCGCCCAAAGGCTATCGTCGCGTCGTGAGCCGCGTGTGGGCAATGTGTTAGGACTCTGTAACGAAAGGGCGTCCGTGCCCCACGGCACGGACGCCCTTATAACCGATTCGCGGCGGGGGAGGTCTATTCGAACTTCGCCCGCTTGGCCACGTCGCCGCTGAGGAACAAGCCGCTGAAGCACTCGGCCGGCGGAAGGTCCACGGTGCCGTCGCGGTAGCCGACCGTCTTCGCCTCCGCCTCGGTCAACGTCACGCCCTTCATGAACCCGGGGTTCAAATAGCGGTCGCCGTTCGCGTCGGAGAAGTCCTTCACGCTGCCGTCCGCCATCAGAATGTTGCAGCTCAACTGGCTGCCGCCGCCGTGCAAGCAGTAGAAGTCGCGGGTGTCTTGCATCCAGTAATTGCTGCCCGTCACCGGGTCGCCGATCCCCTCCGGCGAGGCCTCGGCGGTCATTTGCGTCTCCAGTTCCACGCCCGTCTTCGGCATGAGCACCAGCTTATGCCCGGCGTCGTACTGGGCCGGACCGTCGCAGAAGGACTCGCACAGCCGGTCGCCCGCGGTGGCGTAAGTCACTTCCTTGCCGTCGTCCGAGAAGCCGGTCGGCGCGGTCGCCGGCGTTCGTTTCAGGTCCAAAGTTAGAATGGCTTCGTCGGGATCGCCCGGCGCGGCGTCGCCCAACAGCGGGATCACCGACGTGGCGACCGGCGAGCTGTCCGTGATCTTGCGGCTCAACGGGCCAAGCGTCATTTTCAACCCCTTGAAGCTGTAGCTGCCCGATTCAATCTTGGAACTCAAGGGCGTGGCGCCGGGCTGGAACCGCACGCCCCCGCGCACCAAAAACCAACTCGCGGCGTAGTTCGTGTTATAACCCTTTTCAAGCAGGGCCCGGGTGATAAAGTCGGCCCGCTCCGGCGTGCTGACCGCGGTGCCGCCGAAGCTGCTCCCGCCGTAGTTGCACGTGCCGCACGCCAGCCGGTCGGCCGAGGCCCCGTCCTTGCCGCTGGTCGTGTCGTTGCCGAGCATGTCGTTCCATTTTTCCTGATACTGGATCGGATTCGTCGGGCAAAGCATCTCGCCCGGGCTGCCGGCGCCCGTGTTCACGATGTCGGCCACCCAGCCCCACGTGTCGGGGCAGCCGTCCCGGCGAAAATCATACGCGCCCGAGCAATACCGCTGCGACGGATCCCGGTCGGCGAACATGCTCATGCCGAGGTAACACTGCCGCAGGTTGCTTTTGCAGCTCGCGCTGCGCGCCGCCTCGCGGGCACGCGACAAGGCTGGCATCAACATGGCAACCAAAACGCCAATGATGGCGACGACGACCAGCAGCTCGACCAGCGTAAAGCCGCGACGTTGGAAAATAGTTCTCATTTTCAAGACCTCCTCGTGGAAATGTGATACGGAAACTCCAAACAATATTCTGTTCTTGCGGGGCGACCTCCTACCGCAACTGCCACGTGCCGCATACCTCCTCTTCCGGCAATTCAATGGTGTCGTCGGCGAAGCCGTTCGCCGCGGTGGGCTCAAAACCGTTGTTCAACAAGCCGTCGTCGTTCGCGTCCGCGAACATCCGAACGCTTCCGTCGGCAAACAAAATATTGCAGCAGCCGCGATGCACGGGAGCGAAGTTCCGATAGTCCTGAAGCGTGGCCTGCCATCCCGCGTACCAGCCGTTCGTGCCCGTTCGTGGCGTTCCCGTGGAAAAGCTGGGCGTTTCCATCGCGGGATTCGTGACCGGTCCTTTCGTCATGGTCGCCGCGGTGGGAAGCCCCGAAAGATTCTCGCCGATCGACATCGAGAGCAACTCCGACGGCCCGCCGCAGCCCAACAGGGGGACAAAACTACTGGATCGCTTCGCCAGATCGGCCCGCGCCTGGGTCAACGGCCCCATCGTCGAGTGCGGGGACTCCAGCGACGGCGAAATGCCCGCCTTGTCGCTGGTCAAATTGCCGCTGTTGTCCAGACGCGCTCCCGAGCGGACCAGCCACCAGCTCGCCGTGTAGTTCGTGTTGAAATGCTCGTTGTAGACTTCTTTCTCGACGTGCTGGCGACGCTCCTCGGCGTCCGGCGCCAGGTGGAAATCGACGATCGCCCGGCACGGATTCCGCACGATCGTTCCGTTGGGCTCGGTCCGCGGCGGGCTGCCCAGCCAGTTCACGCCCTCGTCGCTCATCGACGACGGGTCCATGTGCAGCAAATCGTTGTAAGTCCGGCTGATTTGGCAAGGGTTCGAGGGACACAGCATCTTTCCCGTCGGAGTCCCCATCCGCGCCTGGTCGGCCACCCAGCCGATCTCCGTGACGCAGCCGTCCTGCTTCCAGTCGAAGGCGCCCGAGCAAAGCGTTTTAAAGCGGTCGGCATGAGCCATCATGCCCACGCCAAATTGCCGCAGATTGCTCGCGCAGGTGGCCCGGCGGGCGGACTCGCGCGCGGCGCCGAGCGCCGGAAACAGCAGAGCCACCAACAGGCCGATAATCGCGATGACCACCAGCAATTCGATCAACGTGAAACCGCCCGTCCGGCGTCTGGCGATACCGTCGCCGCATTCCTTATTCGATACTCGCATGATCCACTCCTTTTCCCAGGGTCCCGTGGTTCGCCTCGGCCTGTTCGGAAGACGCCGCCGGCCGGGCCGAATCCCCCGTCCAACGAAAAGCGACCCACAAGTCACTGCTGTTATCGAAAACGCGAGTGAGCGTGTGATGAGCGAGAAAGAAATCTTCGATCAATTCCGTGTTAGGAGCGTGTTTCCGAAGCGCAAGCCGGGCGTTATAATGGACGTAGGCCGGGTCGCGACCCGGCGCGCGTTGCGCGATGAATCCCGTTGCCCTCGTCATGCGCCGGGTCACGACCCGGCCTACATTGGACCAAACCGTGAACGATCTCCCCGACACCCACGCCACCCCGACGCCCACGCCCACCGACGAAATGACGCCCGGCCAACGGGCCGAGGCCCGTCGCTACGGCCGGCAACATCTCGCGTGCGACCTCGTCGATCGCGCCGTGGACCTCGTCTATCTTGGCCTCGCGGCGTTTCTGCTGGCACGGCCAATTGACGCATGGCTCCAGGAAAGTTCTCACTTGTTGGCCGATTGTTGGACGCTTCGCCTGGTCGTCCTTTTTCTGATCATCCTCGCGGGCCACGTCGCCGTGTCGTTCCCGTTGTCCTTCTACTCGGGCCACGTTCTGGAGCATCGCTTCGGGCTGAGCAACCAAACCTTTCGCGCCTGGCTGTGGCGCTACGCGAAACGCATGGCCCTGGCCGCCGTGTTCGGACTGGCCATGTTCGCGGGGCTCTTCTGGCTCATCTGGACCACGGACGCCTATTGGTGGCTCGTCGGCGCCGCCGCGTTTTTCGTGGTCAGCGTGATCCTGGGCCGGCTCATGCCCGTGCTAATTATGCCCCTGTTCTACAAGATCGCGAGGCTCGACCGGCCGGACCTCATGGAGCGGCTCGTCCGTCTGGCCGAGGGAACCGGCCTGTCGATCGAAGGCGTTTATCGGCTCGACATGAGCGAGGAAACGTCCAAGGCCAACGCCATGCTCGCCGGACTGGGCCGCACGCGCCGCGTGCTCTTGGGCGACACGCTCCTGGCCCAGTTCAGCTTGGACGAACTCGAAGTGATCTTCGCCCACGAGATCGGCCACCACGTGTTTCGCCATCTCACGAAGATG
>DATECS010000098.1:0-2942 GCA_035286785.1 Thermoguttaceae bacterium
CTTTGAAGAGATCGTCGAAGAAACCCTGTTGACCCGACCCATGCGGATTTGCGGTTATTGTCTGATGCCAAATCATTGGCACCTGGTTCTCTGGCCGGAGCACGATGGTCAGCTGGCGGCTTTCATGCAACGGCTCACCATTACCCACGTGACGCGTTGGCAAAAGCATCGGGGGAAGGTGGGCGAAGGGCACTTGTATCAGGGTCGATTCAAGTCGTTTCCCGTGGAAGAGAACGACTACTTTTGTCAGGTGATGCGGTGCGCCGAACGGAACGCGCTGCGGGCCGAGATGGTGGATCGGGCGGAAGACTGGCGGTGGGGCAGCCTCTGGCGGCGCCTGCACGGTAGCGCAGAACAGCGCGCGATTCTCGGGCCGTGGCCGGTCGCGAAGCCACGCCGATGGGCCCAGCTCGTCAATGAGCCCCAGCACGAAACCGAAGTGCAGGCGCTGCGTAAGTGTGTGGCGCGAGGCCGGCCATTTGGCAGTGATTCTTGGGTAGCCGCTACTGCGGATGAGCTCGGTTTACAATTCACGCTCCGCAGCCGAGGACGACCAACCAAGCCGACGGCAACCAAGCCCAGTCGTTAGCTATTCTAGGCATTCCTCCGCATTATATGGACCTGTCCCATTTTTCACCTCCGACGGACGCTATGGAATTTATCATGTCTTGAATCGAGCCAATGAGTCCTGACCTGGCGTGTTCAGTTTGCGGGATTTTAGTCGAAATTGGTGTTTTCGCAGAGGCTTGATTTTGTTCCATTGATGAGGCACTACGCTACATTGTCACGGAGGGGATTAAGTCATGGAACAGGTTGAGTTTCGAAGCCCGCTGCGAAAACTAGTTACATTCTTCAAAAGGAGCCGCGACAACTGGAAGGAGAAATGCCAACGAACTAAGTATGAACTTAAATTGCTCAAACGCCGATTGGGGAACCTGCAAAAACGCCACGACACCTGGCAGCAATGTTGCCAAGAAGCCGCCGACCAACGAGACCAAATGCAAGCTCGTCGCGAACATCTACAGGCGCAGAACGAGCAACTCCAAGCTCAACTCGATGCCCTCGCAAAAAAAGGGGTGTCCGCAACCAGCTAGCATGCCGGTCACTAGCTCGCCAGCATCAACCGCCGATAACGCTACCACGCCTCCCTTGGTTCAATGCCTCGAACCAGAGGACTGGGACAGGCCGGTGCCCAACCATCAATATTCCCTGGGACAGATCGCGGGAGCCCTATCACTAAAGGTGGATTGTCGAGGTTCGTTGCGCGGCACGGCCTTGGCGACGGGACTGATCAGCCGACTGCTCGGCGGCGAACAGCGAGTCCCCAGCCCGACCAGTGTCCGGAGTTGGCTGCTGCGAGTGGGCTTATATCGACTTCAGCGTCCGCTGGAGCAGGCGGACGACTGGGTATGGATCGTGGATCATACGGTCCAAATCGGCGAACTGAAGTGCATGATCATCATTGGCTTCCGACTCTCGGCGTGGCAGCAGAAGCAAGACCGCAGACTGTGTTATGAGGATGTGGAACTGGTCGGACTATGGCCGGTGCGGACTTCGACCGGCGAGATCGTGGACAAGCAGATGGAATCGGCGATTGCTCGCACGGGCTGTCCGTGTGTGGTTGTCAGCGACGATGGTCGTGACTTACACCTTGGTCTGGCGTTGTTCCAAGCGCGGCACCCCACCGTCCAATGGATTTACGACATCAAACACAAGACGGCCAGTCTGCTGAAGCGGGAGTTGGAAGGCAATGCCCTGTGGACGGCTTACGCCCAGCGCGCGAACCAGATGAAGCGCCAGGTGCAGCAGACGGAATTGGCGTTTTGCAATCCTCCTCAGCAGCGTGGCAAGGCGCGTTACATGAACGTCGATACCCTGGTCGACTGGGGTGCGAAGATTCTGCAGTGGCTGGACGAACCACGACCGACGGGCCGGGATCTGGATGCGGATCGGCTGGAGGAGAAAGTGGGTTGGCTGCGTGAGTATCGCGAACCTTTGGCGCATTGGCAACAAGCGTTGCAGGTGATCGAGACCGCCGAGACGCTCGTTCGTCGGGAAGGCTTTCATGCCGGCAGTGAAGTTCAGCTTCGTGATCGGCTGCCACGGGTGACAGCGGATTCGTTAGCAGGTCGACTTCGTGAGAAGCTGTTGGAATTCACCAAGGAACAAGTCTCGCGGGTTCCGCAGGACTCGCGATTTCCGGGCAGCAGCGAAGTCTTGGAATCGATCATCGGCAAATACAAGACCATGCAGGGGGAGCGGGGTCAGTTTGGGGTGACGGGGATGCTGCTGTCGATCGGTGCCTTTGTCGGGCGACTGACGGTCGATGGCATCGGCACCGCCCTGACCACGATCAACGGAGCGGCGTTGAAGGAATGGGAAAAAAAGAACCTTGGCGCGACGATCCAGTCCCAGCGAAAACAAGCCTTTCCGACTGCCAACCACGGAACAAAAACGAGGTCACAGGAACTGATATTGACAGCCGCAAATTGAACACGCCAGTTCTGACCCGTTTTCTTCACTTACCGCGAGTTGTTCGCCCAAGTGTTGGCAAACCTCCGCCGGCACGCCGAGTCGCTTGCCCATCGCAGCTGCGGCCTGTGCGACCTCCCCATTGCCGGCGACGGTCCGCCACGACTGGCGGTGACCTGACCGTGCCGGCTTGAGACAAGGAGAAAAACGCGTGCGACCGCGAGCCGTGGCGGATCGCGGTTCGCGCCGGCGGACGGAAAACGGTCGCCACGGAGGCTGAAACGTCGCGAAACGCGGCCCCAACGAGCCAAGACGAACCAACGCGGCCCACGTACCACCGGTGCCGCCGTCAGCGAACAGCCGCCACTCAAAAAAACGCCGCTCGACGCCGATGCCCTCAACATTTTCCGATGTGATGAGAAATGCGGACCTAGGATGTCAACAAACAAACTAGCGGAAGTTTCCGTCGG
>DATECS010000099.1:0-4686 GCA_035286785.1 Thermoguttaceae bacterium
GCATGTGTCGCCCAGGATCATGAACGTGGCCGTCTTCGCCGCGTAGCACTCCATCCGGTTGGGACACCGCGCGTGATCGCACACTGTGGCCAGCCCAAGCTGCCGAACCACGTCGACCGTCGTCCGATTCGCGCCCGCGGCCGGTACACGGCGTTTCAACCAACGCGGCAGGCGGCCGTGCGGAGGAGTCGATTCGGAAGGGCAGGAAGGCGTCATCGTGGAGTTCACCGTTTCCTAACCGTCGCGGCCCGTTTTTCCGTAGGGTGCGTCTGGACGCACCTTGTATTCCTCACGCTCCGCGTGAGGTCATCACGCGAAATGATACCGATTAGCGCGACCTCACGCGGAGCGTGAGGAATACAGTCATACAGCCATGTCATGGTGCGTCCAGACGCACCCTATGGCCTACTTTCGAGGGGTTAATATCCAGCGGGAGCTTGAGTGAATGGGGTTTTGAGAGTAAAAGTAGAGAAATCCATTATCGTCCAAACATCCCCTTTCGGAAAGACTCGCCCGGGCATGCGTGTTTTCCGCCCGCTGCCCCCGAGGAGCGTCCCCACGGCCAAAAAACCCAGCAAATCCAAGAAGCCGTCCGCCGGCAGCGAGAACGAGCGGCTCATCACCGAGAACCGCAAGGCTCGCCACGATTACGCCGTGCTCGAAACGCTCGAATGCGGCATCATGCTCCGCGGCAGCGAGGTGAAAAGCCTGCGCCAGGGCAAAGTGTCGTTGGCCGAGGCCTTCGGCCGCGTGAAAGAGGATGAGGTCTGGCTCCTCGGGTGCGACATCGCCGAATACGTCGAGGCCAACCAGTTCAACCACGAGCCACGCCGCCCCCGAAAACTGCTGATGCACCGCCGCGAGGTCGAGCGGTTCGCCAGCCGGGCGTTTCAGCAAGGCTTGACACTGATCCCCCTGAAGATGTATTTCAAGCGAGGCCGGGCCAAGGTTCTCATGGGCATCTGCAAAGGTCAACAACGTCACGATAAACGCGAAGCCATGAAAAAGTCCGAGGCCCGGCGCGAAATGGCCCGGCACATGCAGCGGCGTAGCAGGCAGTAGGCAGTTTTTAATAATAGCCGCCGGCGGAAGCCTGCGGACCCGCGGAGAGGAAACGCGGAATAAATCGCCCCACTTAGGGGGAATTTGTTGGTAAGATTCTGTTAGGCGGATTCGCGGAAGCACGGCTGAACCGCTGCCACTTTTCGGCCGTAAATACTATTTGGTAGGTCAGGCACGGGATTGTCAGGCACAGCCTGACCTACGGTCGGTCCATTCTCGCAATGAAAAACCATGTTAGAGCTTCGTGACGTCAAGAAATCGTTCACCGAGCCGGACGGCGGGGAGCTGCCGATCCTCGACATCGAGGAGTTCCTGCTCGGCGCCGGCGAGCAAATGGCCCTGGTCGGACGCAGCGGGTGTGGAAAAACCACGCTTTTGTACGTGATCGCGGGCATCAGCCGGCCCGACTCGGGCCGCGTGAAAATCGGCGACTGGGACATCACCCTGTTCACCGAGGCCGAATGCGACCGATTCCGCGCCGAGCAAATCGGCTACGTCTTCCAGACGTTCAACCTCCTGCCCGGCTTCACCGCGTTGGAAAACGTCATGCTCGGCATGCGTTTCGCCGGCGGCCGGGTCGATCGGGCCAGGGCCAAACGGCTCTTGGAGCACGTCGGACTGGGCCACCGCATCTCGCACAAGCCGACCCAATTGTCCGTCGGCGAACAGCAGCGGGTCTCCGTCGCCCGGGCGCTGGCCAACCAGCCGCGTCTCTTGCTGGCCGACGAACCGACGGCCAACGTCGACGCGGGCCACCAGCAGCAGGTGATCGACATGCTTCGCCAAGGTTGCCGCGAGGAGAACGTGTCGCTGTTGGTCGTGACTCACACGCCCGAGGTGGCTCGTCAGTTTGATCGTATTGATAATCTCGAACAGTTCAATCGCGCGGTGGTGGTATGAGTCTCTGGAAAATCGCTTGGCGAAGCGTTCAACAACGGGCCTTGGCGTCGGCCTTGACGGCGTTTGCCGTGGGGCTCGGCGTGGCCCTGGTCGTGGCCGTGCTGGTGATCCATGGCGTGATCGACCAGTCGTTCCGGCGCGGGGCGCAGGGCTACGACCTGATCGTGGGCGCCAAGGGCGAGTCGATCCAATTGGTGCTCAACACGGTCTTTCACTTGGGCGAGGCCACTGAGACAATTCCCTACAGCTACTACGAGGAGCTGACCCAAGGCCGGTTCTCGCCCGCCGTCGAGACGGCCATTCCGGTGGCGATGGGCCACGACTACCGAGGATTTCCGGTCATCGCGACCGTGCCCGACATGTTCGACCAACTGAAGTACCTGGGCGACCGCGAGTACGAATTCGCGGAGGGCCGCAACTTCGACGTTGACAAGCCGTTTGAGGCCGTGATCGGCGCAACCGCCGCCAAGAAGCTCCACATGAAGGTGGGCGACACGTTCCAGCCGACCCATCCCGGCCAGGACATCGAAAAAACGACGGACGACCCGAATCACAAACCGGTCAAGATCGTCGGCATCCTGGCCCACACGGGCACACCGAACGATCGAGCCATTTTCATGAACCTCGAAGGGTTCTACCAGTTCGGATGCCACCAGGCCGGCCCATCGCGGCTCAAGCAATTCCTCAGCGCGAAAGAGGACAAAACCGGCGCGTCGCCGAAATCGGACGACGACGCGACGTTGCCCGGCATCGAAGAAAAACACGACGATCACGACCATGCGACGTCCGAAGCCGATCACGCCGCGCCGGCCGACGAAGAACACGGCCACGAAGGCCACGACCACGGGCCGGTTCCTCTCGACAAGCGACAGCTTTCGGCCGTCCTGGTCTGCACCGATCACTCGAAACTGGGCCTGGCCATGCAGTTGCCCGATGTGATCAACGAGGAGCCCCAGGCCCAGGCCGTCCCTCCCGCGCGAATCATTTCCGAGCTTTTCGACGGCATCATCGGCAACGTGCAGTTGATCCTCGTGATCCTCGCCGTGCTGGTGGTGGTCGTGGCGGGCATCGGCATTTTGGTAAGCATCTACAACTCGATGAGCGACCGGCGGCACGAAATCGCCGTGATGCGGGCGCTGGGCGCCAGCCGCATGTTGGTCGGCACCGTGATCCTGTTGGAATCCATTCTCCTGTCGCTCGGCGGCGGCCTGGTCGGGCTACTTCTGGGCCACGGCCTGGTCGGCCTGCTGGCCCCGACCATCGCCGAAAACACGGGCGTGATCGTCAGCGCGTTTCAATTCCAGTGGAATGAACTGATCCTGATTCCCGGCCTGATCGCGCTGGCCTCCGCGGTGGGCTACCTGCCCGCCGCCGTCGCCTACCGCACCGACGTCGCCAAATCGCTGGCGGCCAATCAATAGACAATCCAAATTATGGAACCACAGATGAACACAGATAAGATTTGACATTGATGTCGATGTAGGTCAGGCTGTGCCTGACACAAAAGACATCAACTCATACTCATGCTGTCAGGCACAGCCTGACCTACCTCTGTGTTCCTCCGTGGTTCCCTAAGAAGCGTTCCCATGACGTCAAAAGAACTCCCCGATCCTTCGCCGACCCAGCCTCAATCGCATTATCGCGGCAAGGCTTGGATCGCGCGACAGGGCGAGGCGACCCGGGCCGCCTATCGGCGCATTGAGCCGTTGGCCGTCGCCAGTCTTGTGCTGGGCTTGCTTGCCTGGTTGCCCATGTTCGGCTGGCCCATGCTGCCCGTGCCGGTCGCCGGCGGAATCCTCGGATACTTGGCCCTGCGACGGATCGAAAATTCATTCGGCGAAAAGACCGGGCGAGGGATCGCGATCGGCGGACTCGTTCTGTCGATCGTGCTCGGACTGATCGGCACGGCGTTCTTCGGCCTGGTCGTCGCTCGCGGCGTGCCGATCGGCTATGCGTGGCTCACGTTCGAGGACATGCAACCCAATGAGGAACTGGGCGAGGTCGTCCCCCAGAAAGCCCTCGATTTGCAGGACAAGTTTATTTTCGTCAAGGGCTACATGTATCCGGGCCGGCGGACCATGGGCATCCAACAATTCGTTCTGGTGCCCAGCCAGTGGCACTGCAAATTCTGCCAACGCGATCTAAAATCGACCGAGATGATCACCGTGACCATGACCGGCGACGAGCTGGCCGACTACACGACCCACATGGTGGGCATCGGCGGCAAGCTGACGATCGACCACAACGAGGCCCTGCGCCCCCTGGGCGGAATGCCCTACAAAATCGAGGCCGACGTGTTCCGCAAATAGACGGTGTTCCTCATCCATGCCGAACCATTGTGCAAACCGAGCCGCGACCGTAAGGGAGCGGTTGGGGGCGTAGAACACTGCAACCGCTCCCTTACGGTCGCGGCTCGGTTTTTGATGGAAATTCAGTCCCTCTTCCTGAAAGTGCTCTCGCCCGATATACTTCCCTGGGCGGATTTGCCGACCCAGACGCCCCGGTTTTCCCCCCGCGGCGAATTGCTTCTTGTTTCCTCGCGGTTTTTCCATGGCCAAGTACATCGTCCGATACGGTTCGATGCGCACGCTGGGGGCCCTTGATGCCCCAAACGAACTGGCCTGCGCGCGGGGAATGAAAGTCATTGCCCGAACGGCCCGGGGACTCGAGGCGGGCGAAGTGCTCTGTGCGGCGAACGAGCAAAACGTGGAGCACTTGGGCGAG
>DATECS010000100.1:0-9582 GCA_035286785.1 Thermoguttaceae bacterium
CCCGCCACGAAGGCGCCCGTCACGGCCAACGCCAACGGCGGCACGAAAGTGGCCACCGACGACCACGCGAACGCCCGCCCATCGACGGGCGGCTCGCCCGGATCGCGGTCCGCGCAGGGATCCACGCCACAACGCGAACAGCCACCGTGGTTGTGCGAACAGGGGTGCGAATCCATCACTGTGCGTTCCGCTGTTGCGTCGCGACGTTGGATACGCCGGATCGACGCGCAATAGGCAAGACCAAAAGGCAAGAAATGATGACCTTTTGTAGCGACCTAAACGCGAGGCGTCAAGGCAAACCGGCCGCGCACGAGGCGGCGGCGCGGTCGAGAAGTAAAAGAACCCGGATTTTCAGGCCTTTTTCGTGATTCTCGACATCCCGAGATCTTAAGCGGCACAGGAGAAAACAGAAGCCGCACAATCGCTCTTTCTAGAACGATATAATTGGAGCGATATGGCTCGACCAAATGAACCGGATTTCCAGAACGGCCCGCTGACAAACCGCGTGGGGAAGCGGTCTTCTATCGATCGAGACCGATTCGGGAGAAGAATTCCGGGACGCCGCGGATGCCGAGGTTCAGGTGAAACAGAGCGCCGGCCAGCGGGCCTTCGTGATCCCGGTCATTGCCGCCGGCCGTGGTGACGAACAGATCCGTGTAATCCTCGCCGCCGAACGTGACGCTGGAGACCTTAGCCACGGGAAACGTAATCCGGCGGTCCTCGGTTCCATCGGGCGCGTAGCGGATCAACAGGCCGCCGTTCCACCGCGCGCTCCAGATGAAACCCTCGGCGTCGACGGTCAGACCGTCGGGCTTGCCGTCGCCCGGCGCGGCGGCGAGGAACAACCGTGGATTGGCAAGCGAACCGTTCGCCTCGTCGTAGTCGAACAGGCGGATCCGCCGGAACCGGTCGTTCGAGTCGCTGTGGTAGAGCTGCCGCCGGTCGGGCGTGAAACCCATCCCGTTCGACGTGCCGAGGCCTTCTTCGACCAATGTGAGCTTACCGTCGGTGTCGAGCCGATAGAGCCGCCCGGTCCGCTCAGGCGTGGAAAGCACGCCGCAGAAGACCCTGCCGCGCGGATCGGCGATGCCGTCGTTGTAGCGGTTGCCGACGATCTCGTGTACGCGATCAATGAGCGTTTCGAGCCGCCCGTCGCGCCAGGCGCGCACCGCGCCGTCGGCCATCAACAGGAGCAGGGCCCCGTCGGCCTGGACGCACAGGGCGCCAATCGGCTCGGTTTCGAGGCACATCTCGTGCCGGCCGGCGGCCGGGTCGTAGCAAAACAACCGTCCCCGCGGAATGTCGCACCAGTAGAGGCGTTTTTCGAGGGGGTGCCACGTCGGGCTCTCGCCCGTCTGGCAGGCGTAATCGGCAACCGGCTCGGGCTGCATGGAACGTCCTCCTCGGACACCTTGAACGACAATAATCGCGCGCCATACTAACCCGAAGCGCCAGCGAGGGCAAGGCGTTGAAAGTCGCCGGTCGTATTTAGATTGTCGCCTTTCGCGGAAAAAGGTAGAGTGGGCATCGCCCACCACAAGACGCTGTTTTGGTGGGCGATGCCCACCCTACAAATAATCATCACGCTACTTTCGCGGAGCGAAAGGCGACGGAAAGGCAACGATACCGGCCAGTAAACAGTGACGTCGCCCTCGCTTGCGCTTCGGGTTGGTGTGGACTATCGAGCCGTTGGAGTTAGAATAAGAGGGCCTTTGTTTCCAGTCACCCTGAAGCGATAGTTTTCATGTCGAACTTTCCCGCCCCGTCCCCCTTCGCGGCGGCCTGGCCGCTGGATCCTGCCGTGGTCATGCTCAACCACGGCTCGTTCGGCGCGTGTCCTCGCGTGGTCTTGGATCGCCAGCAAGCCCTGCGCGAGCGGATTGAATCCGAGCCGGTCCGCTTCTTCATGCGCGAAATCGAATCCTTGTTGGACGCCTCGCGCGAGACGCTCGCCGGGCTCTTGGTCGCCTCGACGGACGACCTGGTCTTCGTGCGCAACGCCACCTCGGGCGTGAACGGCGTGCTGCGCTCGCTGCGATTCGAGGCGGGCGACGAAATCCTCATGACCGACCACGAGTACAACGCCTGTGCGAACACGGTCCGCTGGGTGGCCGAGCGGACGGGGGCCCGGGCGGTCCTGGCCCAAGTGCCCGTGCCGGTCGTCTCGAGCGACGAAATCGTCGAGCGGATCATGGAGCGTGTCACCGATCGGACACGGCTGGCGCTGTTGGATCACATCACGAGCCCGACGGCCGTCGTCATGCCGATCGAGCGGCTCATCGCCCGACTCGCCGAGCGGGGAATCGACACGCTGGTGGACGGCGCGCACGGGCCGGGCATGCTGCGGTTGGAATTGGAGCGGCTTGGCGCGGCCTATTACACGGGCAACTGCCACAAGTGGCTCTGCGCGCCCAAGGGCGCCGCGTTCCTCCACGTGCGACGCGACCGGCAGCGCGAGCTGCACCCCACGGTGATCAGCCACGGGCTGAACTCGCGCCGGCCGGGCCACTCGCGTTTTCAAGACGAGTTCGACTGGACGGGCACCGACGACCCGACGCCCTGGCTGTGCGTGGGCGATTCGATTCGATTTTTGGAATCGTTCGAGGGCGGGCTCGCGGGCGTGATGCGGCGCAACGCGGCCTTGGCTCGCGAGGCGCGGGAGTTGCTCTGCTCGCGGTGGGGCGCGGCGCCGATTTGCCCGGTCGAAATGCTTGGTTCGATGGCCGCGATGGCGTTGCCGCCGTCGCCGGGAAAATCCGAGCCGCAAACCGCGAACGAAACCGGTTCGGCCTTCGCGATTCACCCCCTGCAAACGGCCCTGTTCGAGCGATTCGGCGTCGAGGTGCCCGTCTTTTTTTGGGGAAATCCCCCCCAATTGATCCTTCGCGTGTCGGCCCAACTTTACAACAGCCGAGCCCAATACGAGTATCTGGCCGAGGCGCTGGGCATTCTGCTGCGTGAGAAACACGAGAAAACCCCGTAGCATTCGCCGTCGAAATAGGGTAAACTTAGAAGTCTGCGCGGTAGCCGGCGAGGGCCAGCCGTCTGGTTCGGTCCTCATTGATCGGCAACAGACGTACCCTCACAGAGCGCGGATCGGCATCGGGCGCACTGGTTTCTCACGGGCGCGCTCCACCACATTTTCACACGATCGGACTACAACACCAGACGCATCATGGATCTCGTAAACGTTCGGAACATCGGCATTTCGGCCCACATCGACTCGGGCAAGACCACGCTCAGCGAGCGCGTGCTCTTTTACACGGGCCGCATTCATCGCGTGGGCGAGGTGCGCGGCGGCGGCGCGACCATGGACCACATGGAACTCGAAAAAGAGCGCGGCATCACCATCACCAGCGCCGCCACCACGGTCCAATGGCACGGAACGCAAATCAACCTGATCGACACGCCGGGCCACGTCGATTTCACGGTCGAAGTGGAGCGGAGCCTCCGCGTGTTGGACGGGGCCGTGCTCGTGCTGTGCGCGGTCGGCGGGGTCCAAGCCCAGTCGATCACGATCGACCGGCAGATGCGGCGCTACGGCGTGCCGCGGATCGCGTTCGTCAACAAGATGGACCGCACCGGCGCCGACCCGCACAAGGTGGCCAAGCAATTGCGCGAGAAGTTGGACTGCGACGCCCTGTTGATGCAATGGCCCATCGGGGCGGGCGCCGATTTCGAGGGCCTCGTCGATCTGGTCGAGCGGAAGGCCCTTTATTTCGACGGCGACAACGGCGAGACGATCCGCGAGGAGCCGGTGCCGGCCCATCTGGTCGACGAGGTCGAGGCGGCCCGGGCGCATCTGCTCGAAGGGCTGGCGATGTACAGCGACCCGTTGATGGAGATGCTCCTTTCGGACGAAGAGCCGCCGACCGAGTTGATCCACGAGGTGACGAAGGCGGCCGTTCTTCGGCGGCTGCTGACGCCCGTGTTCCTCGGCACGGCCTATCGCAACAAGGGCGTGCAGCCGTTGTTGGACGCGGTGGCGCGGTACTTGCCTTCGCCGTTGGAGGCGGAGATCTCGGCCCTGAAGCACGACGACCCGCAGGAAAAAATCCCCCTGCGGCCCGAGCCGAATCTGCCGACCGTGGCGATGGCGTTCAAGATCGCCGAGGATCCCTACGGCGCGCTGACGTTCATGCGGATTTATCAAGGGCGGCTCGCCAAGGGCGGGACGTACTACAACCAGCGCGACGGCCGGCGCGAGCGGTTCAGCCGGATCGTGCGGATGCACGCCGACCAGCGCGAGGACGTCGACGAGGCCACGGCCGGCGACATCGTGGCCGTGCTCGGGGCCGACTGCGCCAGCGGCGACACCTATGCTTCGGAATATCCGTATTGCACATTGCAGCAGATGCACGTGCCCGAGCCGGTCATCAAGGTGGCCATTCGCCCGCGAACCCGGGACGGCGCCGACCGGCTGAGCAAGGCGCTGCACCGGTTCCGGCGCGAGGATCCGACGCTGTTGATCAGCGGCGACGCCGGGACGGGTGAGACGATCATGGCGGGCATGGGCGAGCTGCACCTCGAGGTCTACGTCGAGCGGATCCGCCGCGAGTATCAGATCGAGGTCGACGTCGATCGGCCGAAGGTCCACTACCGCGAGGCCCCCACCCAACCGGCCGCGTACAACATCCGGCACAAGAAACAGACGGGCGGATCGGGCCAGTTCGCCCACATCGTCGGTAAGATGCGTCCCTTGACCGACGAGGACGAGGATCCGTCGTTTGTGTTCGAGGACCACGTCGTCGGGGGCCGCGTGCCGAAGCAGTACATCCCGTCGGTCGAAAAAGGTTTCCGCAAAATGCTCAACGAGGGTACGGTGGCCGGCTATCCGGTCGTCGGGCTGCACGTGACGCTCGAAGACGGCTCGTACCACGACGTGGACAGCTCGGACCTCGCGTTTCAAAAGGCGGCCCAACGGGCCATGCGCGAAGTGTTTCCCCAGACCCGGCCCGTGCTGCTCGAACCGCTGATGAGCATCGAGATCGAATGCCCGCGGGAGTTCCACGGCACGGTGGTGGGTGATCTCACGTCGCGTCGCGGCATCTTGACGGCGACGAACATCGACGGGGCGACGGCCCATCTGGTCGGCGAAGTCCCGCTGGCCGAAACGTTCGGCTACGCGACCGACCTGCGGAGCATGACGCAGGGCCAAGGCACGTTCACGATGGAATTCAACCGCTACAAGCCGGTTCCGGCGGCGCTGGCCCGCGAGGTGATCGCGGAACGGGCGAAGACGCGGCGGGTGACGGTGGAGTGAGGGGGGGACGAAATTGTAGAGTGGGGGCAAGGATCGGCCCGGGAAATCGCGATGATCTTGCGTTAACCATTGTTCGGGCCGGTCATTGCCCCACCAGACGCCACGCATACCGGCGGCGCATGGTGGGGCGACGATCGGCTGAAAGCGTCTGATGAAGGATCCGGGGCTTTTTAAGGGCCGATCGTCGCCCCACCCTACATTCCGTCGCCCCTACGTTTTTTCTCTGATGACGTGCATTCCGCACGCCTCGCAGTCGAAACGCAGCCGTAGGCGCTCCTTGCCGTCCTCGGCGGCCAGATAGAGGTCCGTCGGCAGGTTCTTGGCCGACGGCCACAGAAGACATGCGCCGAGTTCTCGGCGAAGGCAGTATTTGGAGATCATCACCCGGCCCGCGGCAATGGGGCCGCCCGCCTCGGGGCCTGGGGTGATTTGCTTGGCGCCGAAACGGCGGTGAAGCCGCTGGGCCTTGGAGTTGGTGACGTTGTAGGTCGAATCCAACACCTCGGGCAAACAGGCGACGGGACGCATTTCCCCTTTTGTGAGAGCGGGGATGGATCGTCGTCTCGCCGCCCGAAGGGCGTCCAGTCCGCGACGGCGGAGGTCGTTCATGGCGGCCACCGGCACGAAGGGCGCCGCGGCGTCCGGCAGTTCAACTCCCTCGCAGACGAACTCGGTCGTCCCGGTCTTTTCGAGCTGCTCTTTCCATTTGGTCCGGGCCAGAAGCGGATTGCGGGGCGAGTCGAACGGGCCGGACAACGTCGCGGTCCCCTGGTTTCCCACGGCGTCTTCCACCGTGAGCCGAAGGCCCGCCGCGACCGGCTCCAGACGCATGCGGATGGGAACCTTTCGCTGGACGCCCTTTTTCACCGCCTGATGAAACTGGCGCGAGTGATTCCGGTGCAGCACGGCGCCAGGCACAATGCCCGCGGCGTCGTTCACGACGATGGTGTTGTTCTGGACGGATTGCACGCACGTGCCGGCAAGCGTCCCGTCGGGCGAAAAGAAGCAAAGCCCATCGCCGGGCGACAAGGGTTCGGCGGGGTGGATCTCGACCGTGTTTTCTTTTCTTCCCAGCACGGTGGCCACCGGCGTGCCGATGGCCTTGGGCGCGTCGAGACAGGCCATCGCCGCGTCGCCTTCGGCAAAACCCTCGACGTAGCCGCGGTGGAAGGTGACGTCGAGGTTCGGGGTGAAGGCGTAGCTGATCCTGTCGGTGCAACCGGGCACGCGGCGGGCCGCCAGGCAATCGTCCAGGGCCCGTCGATAGGCGGCCACCGTGTTGGCCACGTAGGCCGCGTCCTTCAGGCGGCCTTCGATCTTGAAGCTCGTGACGCCCGCGTCGAGCAGGTCGCCGAGCCGGCGGATCCGGTTGAGATCCTTCGGGGACAACAGGTGGCCGTTTGCGTGGGTCTTGCCGTGGGCGTCCACCAGGCGGTAGCGTTTCCGGCAGGGCTGGGCGCACTCGCCCCGATTGGCGCTGCGCCCGCCGACGGCGTGGCTCAGATAGCACTGCCCGCTATAGCAGACGCACAGGGCACCGTGGACAAACGCCTCCAGTTCAATCGTGGTGCGTGCCCGGATTTCGGCGATTTCTGGAATCGAGAGTTCTCGGGCCAGAATCACCCGCGAGAATCCGGCCGCCTCGAGAAACTGGACCTTTTCCAGGCCGTGGGCGTGGGTCTGGGTGCTGGCGATCAGTGGGAGGGGAGGCAGGTCCGCTTCCAGCAGACCCAGGTCCTGGATAATCGCGGCGTCCACTCCCACTTCGTAAAGCTGGCGCAACAGCGCGACCGCCTCGTCCAGTTCCCGTTCCAAGAGCACGGTGTTGACCGTGACGTAGACCCTCGCCTGGTAGCGGTGCGCATGGTTGACCAGCAGCCCGACGTCCGCGACGCTGTTGGCCGCGTTCCGCCGGGCGCCGAACCGAGGCGCGCCGATATACACAGCGTCCGCGCCGGCGTTGACGGCGATTTCGCCACAGGTCCGGTCACGGGCGGGGGCCAGCAATTCAACGGGCATGGTTCACCAGTAACCGTTCTCGCGCGGCCAAAGGGGACAGGCACATTTTTCGGCCGTTGGGCGTGTCCAAAACACAACGCAAACCGGGCCGAAAAATGAGCCAGTCCCCGGGACGCGAATAGGCATGGTTCACCATGAGAGGATTCCCCGACGTTGAAGATCCGGGAGGATGTGGTCCTTGAAAATCGGCGTGAGCAGTCCGGGATCGTCGTCTTGGCCGAACCAGAAAAGTTCCACGATCTCGCCGGACGACACGGGCGTTCCTTCCAGCTCGCCGCTGTAGAGTCTGACTTCGAGCGTTTTGTGGATGCTCGGGTCGTCGTGATGGGCCATGCCCGTGTAGACTCCCACCCAGCGGACGTTCCGGGGCGTCACCTGACCCAGCTCCTCCGTCAGTTCACGGTCGAGGCATTCCCTATCGGTTTCGCCGTCCTCGATGCGTCCGCCGGGCAGGATGAGCAAAGACGTGGAGTGGTCCTTCTTGCACATGAGAAACCGTCCGGATGCGTCCCGGACCAGCAGCCCGACCTTGTTGAAATCCGCCATGGGGTTCTTCCTGAAAAGAAAAAGGGGATGAGTCCAATTATTCGCGGTTCCTTGGTGCTGTGCGAGCCCGGATTATCAATAATTGGACTTATCCCCTTTTTCCACCAAAAACAACGGCCCCCGGAACCGTTTGATCCCGGGGGCCTTGGTCGCTTGCGGCCGCTGTCGAAAGTTGACGCCGGCTACCGCTTGGAAAGAGAAATAACAAAACCTTTCCGGCGGACGGACCTAGACGGGCTTGACGTTTTCGGCCCGTGGTCCCTTGGGACTGCGGCCTTCCTCGAACTCGACGGCCTGGCCCTCGCGGAGTTCCTCGAACGTGGCGTCTTCCACACTCGAGTGATGAAAGAACAAATCGCCCTTCTCACCCTGGATGAAGCCGAAGCCTTTGTCCATGATGAGCTTCCTGATGGTACCTTGCTGCGGCATGTCTGCCACTCCTCACAACTGAACGAAACGTGATGACTGAGGTCCGACCCGTCTCTCCTAAGGCCCCTCCCCGGGTAGAAAGACGGCGACCCAACGACAACAGGGGAACAACGTAAACCGCATTCGGGAGCCAGACGCCCTTGAGAAAAGCCTTCCGCTACACGAACCGCATTACGCGCGGCGCAAGTACTCTGAGTTCCGAAATGGGGCTTGCGCCGCTTGTCTTTCCGACACCCCTATATCGGGGCCATTATACCAACAAGACGGGCCATGAGAAGACTTAATCCCGCCCAGGAGGCCCTTTTCCCCCATTTCGTGTCTACGATGCTCCGTTTCAGGCCGTGCGGCTGGTGATCTCCAGCAGGTGGTAGCCGAACTGGGTTTTGACCGGGCCGTGGACCTTGCCGATCTCGCCGTTGAAGACGACCTTGTCGAACTCGGGCACCATCTGGCCTGGGCCGAACTCGCCCAGATCGCCTCCCTGTTTTCCGGAAGGACACCGCGAGTGTTTTCGGGCCATTTCCCCAAAGTCGGCCCCCGCCTCGATTTCCTGCTTCAACTTCTGACAGGCGGCTTCGGTTTCGACCAGAATATGACGGGCACGGGCACGAGCCATGAGGATTCTCCTTCGTGATGAAAAACGGGTAAACGCGCGTGGTACGCAGGGTGGGCGTCGCCACCAAAAGAAAAAGACGAAAGAATAAAAAGGGGTCGGGAGCCTTCATTCCGAGCGGCTACCAATCGAGTTCCACGCCGAGGCTCAGCGACTGCATGAATTGCAGACCGTTGCGGTTGATGCGGCCCGGTGCGCCGATTTGGCCGTCGACCTGCTCGGGCGCGAGCGCCACGCCGTTGAGCCACATCATGTCGAAGGCCGCGCGGACGACCATGTTCGACCGGACCTGATAGCCGGCCGTAAATCCGACTTCGACGAGCCCGGCCGCGTCGCGCGATCGGGCGATGCGTTCTTCGTAGTATTGGTCGTTGACGTCGGTGTAGGGTCCGTTGGCGTCGTAAAGTTCGACGTCGCCCATCGGATCGCCCAGCCCGCCGGTGCTCAGGACGGTCGAGAGCTGATCGGCGAAATTGATGAACACGCCGGCCTTGCCGCGAACGCCCAGTTCGAGAAAGTCCTTGCGATAGACGCCGTCACAGCCGATTTGCAGGCCGACCATGTCGTTGTGCGTGCGGACGTCATACCGGCCCGTCGTGGTCGCGGTGGTCGTCGTCGGGTTGTCCGGATCGGTGAAATCCTCGACCGAGATCTGGCCGGAGCCGGTCAGCAAGTAGCTTTCGTCGAGCGACAGGCCTCGCAGGCCGCCGAG
>DATECS010000101.1:0-4258 GCA_035286785.1 Thermoguttaceae bacterium
AACTGGGAGGCTTCCTCGGCCGCCGCCACGACGGTGAACCCGGCTGGATCACCATCTGGCGTGGTTGGGAAAAACTGAACGCGCTCGTACGCGGCGCTGAACTGGCCGCACAACTAAAAAAATGTGGGTAAAGACAAGGTCACGACCCGGCGATTTCTCGGACACTCTACTTCCCCCACGCCGGGTCACGACCCGGCCTACCTGTTTACATCGCGAATTTCGCAAAAATCGTCGCCAGTCTCTTGACACAGCGGCCGATATTGTCTACTGTACTATCGTGCTAGTACAGGGAGCGCGATATGTTCTTTAACATCGACCCCAGCAACGGACTGGCCATCTATGACCAGGTCGTTCGACAAGTCAAATTCGCCGTGGCCGCCGGGATGCTTAAGCCGACCGAACTTGTGCCCTCCGTCCGCGAGGTGGCCCGCGAACTTGCCATTAACCCCAACACGGTCGCCCGGGCGTTTCGCCAGCTCCAGGCCGACGGCGTTTTGGAACCCATCCGCGGCACCGGCCTTCAGGTAACAGCCGACGCGCCCGACCGCTGCCGCCGCGAGCGACTCGAACTCATCCACGGGCGACTCCGCCTGGTCCTGCGCGAGGCGCGACAAAGCCGGCTCGACGCCAAGGAACTTCGCACGTTGATCGAGACCGAACTAAACCATCTCGAACAAGAGGAGGCCGCCCAATGACGCCCGTCATCGAACTCCAAAATCTCTCGAAACGCTACGGCGCCCAGGTCGCCTTGGACGGCGTCTCGCTCGAAGTCCCGCCGGGCACGGTCTTCGCCCTGCTCGGCGAAAACGGGGCGGGCAAAACCACGGCCATTCGCATCATGCTCGGCCCTCTATCCGCCGACGCGGGCCGCGCGTCGGTCGTCGGCCTGGACAGCGCCACCCACGGAATCGACATCCGCCGCCGCGTGGGCTACGTGCCCGAGCAGCCCGTGCTCTACGACTGGATGACCGTCGACGAAATCGGCTGGTTCGTGGCCGACGGCGTGGGCCAACCGCCCGACGTGCCGGGCCGCGTGCTCAGCCGACGACGCCGGGCCCGGCAGTGACAACTGGTCGTCGTTGATTTGCCTGAATTGCCGCTTGACGCCGCACAAGTGAGTTCGTCGGGGCCGGTCGAGAGATCGGCCACGGTGGCGTGCCCACGTGCGTGCGTCAAGAATCCTTGGTTGGATGCGGTTGCGGCCGCAAGCGGCATTTCGGGAGAAGTGCCGTTTGCAGCAGCGGATGGCGATTCTATGCGGTGTGTGCAGAATTGCACACGCCGGTTTTCTCGGAGGTTTTACGGAGCGGAATAACTATGAATTGGGCGGGTATAACTTGGAATACAGTTGCGCCCGCCCACATACCCACCCTGCGAGGTTCGCTGCATCGTCCGCGGCCGACTCGTTCGGCTGACGCCCGATTTGTATCCGGGCGGTCACGGTTCGCATACAGCAAAGGTTCTCGTTCCATCTACGGCGTGGGATTGGCCGTGAACAACCCCAGTTTACGCAGTTGTCGAGAAAGTAGGCCAGTCCAAATACGCTTGACTGTCGAAGGCGTGGCGGCGGATTGCATTCACAAAGCAGCCCTAATTCTGGAGCAAGCTTTCAACGCGCCTCCAGCAGCTATCCCGACCGCTTCCGAGAATCGCGAATTTCCTCGCTCGTGATCGTGGCTCTCAAGTTGATCACAATATGGACAGGTGCAGCCTAATTTCCGTAGTCTGGTCCACCACGTGTTTGGGAGGTCAATCGGTCTCCGGGTTCTCGGATTCTGTCTCGACTGGCGAGTATCCCAAGCGGAGAATACCCTGCAGGTTCTTTCCGTTGAAAAAGGCACCACCACCCTCCTGCTGCAACTTTGAAATGGCTTCGATGAGTCTGGTCCGTGCCTCCGCGGTAGCTTGTAGCCGGCGTGTGTCGGCGTCCACGCGGATTGCTTCGGCTTCTGCCTCTGTCTTCGCTGCGTCTGCCTGTCGCTTCCTGAGTTCGGCTTTAGCCAGTGCGTCCCTTCGCTTGGGAAGGTCGGCCCGATTGGCGGCTTCTGCAGCCTCAGCCAATTTCCGTTTGGCTTCGGCGGCCTGCTCGTCCGCTTCCGCCTCCATCTTGCGGATCAGCGATTCCTTCATGCGTCCAACATCCGGGGCAATTCCCTCTTTGATTAGTCCGAGCAACGTCTCGGCGGTTGAGAGGGTTGCTGCAGTAATAGGTCGCACGAGTGACTTTGATCCCTCCACCGCGCGGCCGATGAACTTTGTAAGAATCTCGCTAATACCGAGAGGAGGTATACTCATGTGGGAGCCTCCTCCGTGGCGAACACATAAAGTTCGTCGGCAGCGAATTCCAAGCCGAGGCCCTCAGTCGCTCGGTGCAGGTCGCTGAGGCTTTCGAGAACGGCTTGAACAACTTCTTTGGACGCCTTCCCAGGGTCGATGAAAACTTCGATGCCAGGTAGGGACATCTCTCGCGCTCTAACATGAGCAGTAGATCGGCGAAACTCCCGGGGACTTAATCCTGCCAAACGTTCGTGCGTCGGCCAGAACCATCCTAATGGTCCCTTTTCGCTAGCGTCCACTGGCTTTCCAGGTTCGGGAAAGCTCCCGAGACCAAGGGAAACCAGATTCTGGTAATCACGAACGGCAGCAGCCATCACGAATTCTTTGCGGTCATTAGGCGGCGCTGCGTCGGCAGTAAGCATAGCCGCAGCAAGGGCGGCATTGACCGTCTTTTCAGCGGCTTCGGCAGAGGAATCCCTGACAGCAGCGATTGAGTGTCTCGTGGCGTCAGCGGCATAATAGGCAGTTGCAGCCGCGACATGAATGCGGGATATTCTGTAAGCCTCGGCTGCGATCGTGGCAACATCAACTCGTTTAGATTCGTCAGCTCGTGCGAAATTCTCTGCACACACGATTGCCTCACGAACCACCGCAACGTAGCGATCTTCCTTTGGCTGGAAATCCGGCTGGACTCGTCGAGCGCACCTCGCAGCATAGGCGACAATTGCCCGTAGAGGTAGTTGCTTAAGTTCGTCTTCTGTGGGTAGTATAGGCATGATTCGGCTCCTCAGCGGTTCTCGGAATTATGGTATCGTCAAGCCCAATCCACAATACCCCCCACTTGACTAAGAAATCATGCGTCTATGGCGACGATCCTGTAAAGAACCTCCTCTTTCCGAGCGTTGTCCGGAAATGATCCTTTTCGTGCATCGCGCCGATTTCGGATGGCCGTCTCCTCAATCAAAGTACCGAGAAGCCATGAGAGTGGAAGCAAAAGAAACAAACGGAGAGTCATCTATCAAGATGGCAACTTGTCACCATTGCGGGACCATGCTGCCAGTCTGTCAGCATGCCTCCCCGACAGACAGGAGAAGACAAACGCTTGGTCATCAGGAAATACGATGAGGGGCCACCGTGTTACACCGGTTTCAGGAGCATCACGGGTGCTAACGATGACTTGTGGGCATGGAGTATCGTTGTGTCACTACTTCGGTGGCCGGATTTGTTCAGCAGTTGGTCAGTTGTTATCTGTCGCACGGCTACTGGTTCTATGTGTCGGGCGTCGTACCGGCCGACAAAGACCCCAAGGCCGTGGACGCGAAGTTGACGACCAAGTACGGCATCGGCGTTTCGCGGACTTCACGGGCGAGACGCAAGGCGGTCGGCATCGCCAACGTCCATTATCTCCGCCATCAACGGCGGTTCCTGCTCCTGGCCACACACGGCCACCATCCGTTCTTTGATGAAGAGGCCGCCAACATCCGCGACGCCCGGCGGGTGCCGATCCGATTCGCCGGCTACTCGATTTCCGTGGCCAAGGGCGGGCAAAACTCCTTTCGTCAATGAAGACATTCCGCGACCGTGTTCGCCCCACCAATTCGCGACTGGCCAAAAACGTATCTTGAAATCCTGCCGGCGTTTTGCTCAACTGCCACAAGCCATCCGCCAGGGACTCGTCATGCGCAATCGTGCCCGCAATTCCAGCGCCGCCAACCGCCGCGTCGCCACTCACGTCATCCAACGCATCCCAACCACTTTCCGTCTCCTGCCCCCACCCCACGCCGTTCCCCCTTCACACTTCCCCCTTCCCACTCCCCTCAACCGAGAGGTTTTTTGCAACACGAGCCCCAATCACGCGCGAAGCACTCGCCAATCAGCGATCGTCGCAATCCATCCTCCACCAACCACTTCCGCCGACCGCGCCACCGCCGCCTCGCTGCAAGGGCGGTGCATTATTCCATGGCGCAAAACCCCAAACGGC